>NZ_ANBH01000066.1 GCF_000341185.1 Nocardiopsis chromatogenes YIM 90109 | reverse complement strand
CCCGCTGCCCGCCGCGGCCGCCGTGCTCGCGGTCCCGGCCTGGGTGCGGGGCTGGTGGGGCAGGGCCGCCCGCGTCCACTTCACGGCGGTGACGGCGGCGCTGGTCCTGCTGTCCGCCCTCGCCCTGGCCTACGGGCTGGTGCTGCTGCCGCAGGTGTGACGCGGCGGCGCCGCGCTCCTCCCCCACCCGCCCGTGCCCGTCGGCGCGGCGACCGCGTCCGGGCGGCCCCGCCGAGGCCTCCCGGCCGGGCACGGCAGGGACTTCCCGAGGACCTGCGGGGGCCGGGAAGCCCTCGCCGCGCACCCGCGCTCACCTGCGCATACGACCGTCAACTCTGCTAATGCCGCTCGTTAGCAAATCTAACTACCCCTCATGGGATGTTTCCCTCTACGCTGCTGGGGTGTCCGAGACCGATCGCGGCGTGCTCTTCGGGGCCAGCGCCTACCTCATGTGGGGCCTGACCACCCTCTACTGGCCCCTGCTCCAACCCTCCGCCCCCCTGGAGATCCTCGCCCACCGGATGGTGTGGTCCCTGCTGGTCGTGGGGCTGCTGCTGTCGCTCAAGCGCGGCTGGCGGCCGATCCTCACCGCCCTGCGCACCCCCCGCCAGCTCCTGGTGCTCGGCGCCGCGGCGGCGGTCATCTCCGGCAACTGGGGCCTGTTCATCGTCGCCGTGAACTCCGGGCAGACCTCCCAGGCCGCCCTCGGGTACTTCATCAACCCCCTGGTGAGCGTGGTGCTGGGGGTGCTCGTCTTCTCCGAGCGGCTGCGCCCCGCCCAGTGGACCGCGATCGCGCTGGGCGCCGCCGCGGTCGCGGTGCTCACCTACGCCTACGGCGGCGTGCCCTGGTACTCGCTCGGGATGGCGTTCTCCTTCGCCACCTACGGCCTGGTCAAGCGGTTCACCACGCTCGACGGGCTGCAGAGCCTCACCGTCGAGACGCTGCTCATGCTCCTCCCGGCGCTGGCCTACGTGGTGCACCTGGAGTCGTCGGGGGCCGGGACCTTCACCGCCCTGTCCCCCGCGCACACCGCCCTGCTGATCGGCAGCGGGCTGGCCACCGCCGTCCCGCTGATGTGCTTCGGCGCCGCCAACCGCCGCATCCCGCTCAGCATGATCGGGCTGCTGCAGTTCGTCGTCCCGGTGATGCAGTTCCTCTTCGCCTGGCTGGTCTTCGACGAGCCGCNCGGGGGGCCCCCTGCCGCTCAGCCGCTGGATCGGCTTCGGGATCGTCTGGGCGGCCCTCGTCGTCTTCGCCACGGACATGCTCCGCAACGCCCGGCGCACCCCGCGCACGGAGCGGAAGGAGGCGCACGGGCAGGAGCGCTGGGAGGACGAGGAGGCGGACTCGGACGGCACCGGCGGGCGCCCGGCCGCTCAGCCCAGCTGATCCACCTGTTCCTCGCCCGTGTCGCCGGGGCCCCCGCCCGCCGGGGCGGCCTCACCCGGCTCCGGCCTGCGGTGCCGGGGCCGGTACGGCTCGCGCGGGCCGGGCACCTCCGGCGCCAGCCCGTAGTGCTCGAACACCGCATCCTCCTGCTCGACCGAGATGTGCCGGTCGACGGAGAAGCTCGGCGCGGTCCGGATGGTCTCGGCGTCGAAGGGCACCCGCAGCCCCTCATCGACGGGGTGTGCCCCGCGCAGCGGGACGAAGTTCTCCCCGGTGCCGAACACCCCGGTGCGCACCGTCACCCACGTCGGCTCGCGGGTGCGGTCGTCGAAGAACACCTGGCCGATCCGGCCCACCACGGTGCCGTCCCGGTCCAACAGCCGGTTCCCGATCAGCCGCCGCGCCCCCGTGTAGTCCTCCACGGCGCCCACCCCCGCACCATCTCCCGGCATCATGCCTGGTCAGATGCGGTGCTTCCCCGCACGTCGGGGATTCATGCCCGGCCCGGCCGGGCATTGCCAAGGCCTTACCCGCCCCTTCACCCGGGTTGGCCCCGGGACGGACGCGCTCAGCCCGTGCGCTCGACCACGTAGTCGCACAGCGCCTCGAATGCCTCCCGCGCCGGGCCCTTGGGCAGGGACGCGAGTTCGGCCCGCGCCCGGTCGGCCCACCCGCGCATCTCCGCGCGCGCCAGCCCCATGGCCGCGTGCGCGCGCAGCAGCTCCAGCGCCTCCCGGGCCTCGTCCTCGTCCAGGGGCCGCCCGAGCAGCGACCGCAGCCGCGCGTCGGCGGGGTCGGTGCCGCGCAGCGCGTGGAACATCGGCAGCGTGAGCACGCCCTCGCGCAGGTCGGTGCCGGGGGTCTTGCCCGACTCGCGGGAGTCCCCGGCCACGTCCAGGATGTCGTCGGAGAGCTGGAAGGCCATCCCCAGCGCCTCGCCCGCGCGGGTGAGGGCCTCGACCACCTCCTGGTCGGCCCTGCCGAAGATGGCCCCGAACCGCGCCGAGGAGGCGATGAGCGAGGCGGTCTTGTCCGCGATCACCTGCATGTAGTGGTCGAGCGGGTCGGTGCCCTCGGCGGCGCCGGCGGTCTCCAGGATCTGCCCCTGCACCAGCCGCCCGAAGGTGCGCGCCTGCAGCCGCACGGCCTCGGTCCCCAGGTCGGCGAGCATCTCCGAGGCGCGGGCGAAGACGAAGTCCCCGGTGAGGATGGCCACGGCGTTGCCCCAGCGCTGGTTGGCGCTGGTGTGGCCGCGGCGCATCTCCGCCTCGTCCATCACGTCGTCGTGGTAGAGCGTGGCCACGTGGGTGAGCTCCACCACGGCGGCCGCGGGGACCAGCTCCGGGTTGTCCGCGGCCTCGCCGAACCGGGCCGCCAGCAGCACCAGCGTGGCCCGGAACCGCTTGCCGCCCGCCTCCAGCAGGTGGGCGGCGGCCTCGCGGAGCAGCGGGTCGCTGGCCGCCACCGTGTCCCGCAGCACCTCCTCGACCCGCTCCAGGTCGTTCTGGACCTCGTCGGCGAGCACCGGGTCGACACTCGGCAGAGCGAGGAAACCGCTCGGGACAGCACCGCTCACCAGAAAGCTCCACACGTCAACGGGCGCGCGCCCCGGGGACCGGCCAGGCGCCGGTCCGGCATTTCGCGCGCTCTCGGGATGAACATCGACCGACTAGCCAAGTTATCGGACCCGGATTGATCAGCCAAAGCCACTCACCGCCCGTGAAGCGGCGGTGACCACCGGCGGCGCGGCCCCGCCGGAGGCCCCGGGCGGGGGCTTCCGGCGGGGCCGCGCACCGGGTCAGCGGGTGAAGGCGCCGGCCGTGGCCACCGCCTCCCCTCCGGGCTGCGGCACCAGGTGGTCCAGCACCGGTGTGGGGTAGACGCCCAGCACCAGGGTGGCGGCCACCCCGATGCCGATGGCGGTTCCGGTGAGCGCCCCGGCGCGGGCGGTGTGCACGGTCCCGTCGGCGGCCGGCTCGGCGAAGTACATCAGCACGATGATCCGCACGTAGAAGAATGCGGTCACCGCGCTGCTCAGCACGCCGACCACCACCAGCGGCACCGCCCCGGCCGCGACCGCCGCCTCGAACACCGCGAACTTGCCGATGAACCCGCTGGTCAGCGGGATACCGGCGAAGGCGAGCAGGAACAGCGAGAGCGCACCGGCCAGCGCCGGGGAGGTGCGGCCCAGCCCGGCCCACCGGGTCAGCTCGCCCGCCTCGGGCCCGCCCTCGTGCGTGCGCACCAGGGTGACCACGGCGAAGGCGCCGATGGTGGTGAACCCGTAGGCGGCCAGGTAGAACATGGCCCCGGCCAGCCCGGCGGCGTCGGCGGCGACCACCGCGGTCAGCACGAATCCGGCGTGCACCACCGAGGAGTAGGCCAGCAGCCGCTTGATGTCGCGCTGGGTGACGGCCACCACCGCGGCCAGCACCATGGTGAGGATCGCCACCACCCAGATCATCGGCCGCCAGGCCTCGGCGGTGTCGCCGAAGGCGGTGAAGAACACCCGCAGCAGCGCGCCGAACGCCGCGACCAGGGTGCCCGAGGCCATCAGCGCGGTGATCGGGGTGGGCGCCCCCTGGTAGACGTCGGGCTTCCAGTTGTGGAAGGGCACCGCGCCGACCTTGAACAGCAGCCCGACCCCGACCAGGGCGATGCCGAGCAGCAGCAGCGGCCCCCCGCCGCCGCCCGCGAAGGCGCCACCCCCGCCGGCCTGCACCGCCTCGGCGACCCCGGCGTAGCCCACCGTCCCGGAGAAGCCGTACACCAGCGCGATGCCGAACAGGAAGAACGCCGAGGAGAATGCGCCCAGCAGGAAGTACTTGACCGCCGCCTCCTGGGAGAACAGGCGGCGCCGCCGGGCCAGCCCGCACAGCAGGTACAGCGGCAGGCTCATCACCTCCAGGGCGATGAACAGGGTGAGGAAGTCGTTGGCGGCGGTGAACAGCAGCATGCCCAGCACCGCGAACAGCACCAGCGGGTACACCTCGGTGTGCTCGGACCCGGCCAGGGTGTGCGCCCGCTCCTCCTCGCTGCCGGGGACGGCGGCGGCCTGCGCGGCGAACGCGTCCTCCCCGCCGCGCCGCTCGGCGATGAGCAGCAGCGCGATGGCGGCCAGCACCAGGATGGTGCCGTGGAAGAACAGCGCCGGGCGGTCCACCGCCACCGCGCCCATGGCCAGGGTGGTGCCCTCGGCGGGCACCGACCCGACCTGCAGCACGGTCAGCACGAACGCGGCGACCAGCGCGGCCGCGGTCAGCGCCAGCTGCAACGGGCGGCGCCGCGCCTTGGGGGCGAAGGCCTCGACCAGCACGGCCAGCACCCCCGCCCCGAAGACGGTCAGCATCGGGGCGAGCAGCCAGTAGTCGATGCTCGGGGGCGTGTCGGTGATCACTCTCCAGGCTCCTTTCCGCCGCCCGCGACGGGCCCCGAACCGTCGACCGCGGGCGCGGGGTCGACGGCGTCCAGCTGGAGCATGGTGCGCTCCACCGCGGGCTCGGCGGCGTCCAGCAGCGGCTGCGGGTAGACGCCCAGCACCACGATGAGCGCGGCGAGCGGGGCGATGGCCCCCACTTCGCGCAGGTTCAGGTCGCGCAGGCCCGACAGGCGCTCGGGCAGCGGGCCGGTCATGGTGCGCTGGTACATCCACAGGATGTAGAGGGCGGCCAGCACCACGCCGACCGCGGCGATGACCGCCGGGACCGGGTTGAAGGCGTAGGTGCCGACGAACACCAGGAACTCGCTGACGAACGGCGCCAGGCCGGGCAGTGCCAGGCCCGCCAGCCCGGCCAGCAGGAAGGTCCCGGCCAGAACCGGGGCGGCTTTCTGCACCCCCTGGTAGTCGGCGATGGCGGCCGACCCCTGCCGGGCGATCAGGAACCCGACGATGAGGAACAGCGCCCCGGTGGCGAAGCCGTGGTTGACCATGTACAGCGCCGCACCGGACTGGCCCTGGGTGGTCATCGCGAAGATCCCCAGGGTGATGAACCCGAAGTGGGAGACCGAGGTGAAGGCGATGAGCCGCATCATGTCGCTCTGGCCGATCGCGAGCACCGCTCCGTAGACGATGCTGACCAGGCTCAGCGCCACCGCGGGCCACACGAACCAGGTGGCGGCCCCGGGGAACAGCTCCAGGCAGTAGCGGAGCATGCCGTAGGTGCCGACCTTGTCCAGCACGCCGACCAGCAGCACCGCGGTGCCGGGCCGGGAGGACGAGGCGGCGGTCGGCAGCCAGCTGTGCAGCGGCCACATCGGCGCCTTGATCGCGAAGGCGATGAAGAAGCCGAGGAAGAGCCAGCGCGCGGCGGCGGGGTCGACCTGCGCCAGGGCCCCGCCGGCCAGGTCGCTCCACAGGAAGGTGCCGCCGTAGACGTACACCCCGATGACCGCGACCAGCATCAGCAGGCCGCCGGCCAGGCTGTAGAGCAGGAAGGTGACCGCGGCCCTGCGCCGCTCGGCGCCGCGGCCGTAGCGCCCGATCATGAAGTAGACCGGGATGAGCATGGCCTCGAAGAAGACGTAGAACAGGAAGACGTCGGTGGCGGCGAAGACGCCGACCATCATCGCCTCCAGGAGCAGGATCAGGCCGAAGTAGCCCTTGCCCCCGTCCTCGGCGTCGTCGCACTCGTTCCAGGCCGCCAGGATCACCAGCGGCACCAGCACCACCGACATCAGGATCAGCAGCAGCGCGATGCCGTCCACGCCCACCGCGTAGCTGATCCCGAACCGCGGGATCCACGGGTGGACCTCGGTGAACTGCAGCTCTCCGGCGGCGGCCGTGGAGAAGTTGGCGGCCATCGCGGCCATCAGCGCCAGCGTGCCCAGGGACACGCCCAGCGCGACCCGCTTGGCCAGCCCGGCGGCCGTGCGCGGGACCAGCGCCACCGCCAGCGCGCCCAGCGCCGGCAGGGCCACTCCCAGAGTCAGCCAGGGGATATCGGACATCGGCTAAATCCTCACTGCCAGCGTGGCGACGACGACGGCGGCGCCGAACAGCATGGTCAGCGCGTAGGTGCGGGCGAACCCGGTCTGGGCACGGCGGAGCTCGCCGGAGGTGTCCCGGATGCCGGTGGCCACCCCCCGCACCGCGCCGTCGACGACGTGGGTGTCGATGGCGACCAGTGCCTTGGTGACGGCCTGGCCCGGCCGCATGAGCAGGCCCTCGTTGATCTGGTTGCCGTAGAGCTCGTTGCGGGCGGCCACGGTGATGACGTTGCCCTCGGGGGCGGTGCGCGGCACCGGCACCCGGCCGTACATGAACCAGGCGACGGCCGCGCCCGCGACCATCAGGCCCAAGGCCGCCAGCGACGGCCAGCTCGTGAGCATGGCGGCGAAGTGGAACTCGTGGTGCTCCTCGGGGGCGCCGACCGCCGGTTCCAGGAAGGCGGCGAAGCGGTAGCCGTAGACGAGCACGGCGCCCAGCGCCACCGACCCGACGGCCAGCACGACCATGGGCGCGGTCATCGAGACCGGGGACTCGTGCGGGTGCGCGCCCTCGTCCCAGCGCTTCTCGCCGAAGAACGTCATGATCATCACGCGCGTCATGTAGAACGCGGTGAGCCCGGCGCCGACCAGGGCCGCCCAGCCGTAGACCTGTCCGGAGGCACCGCCTGAGGCGAAGGCCGCCTCGATGATGCCCTCCTTGGTCCACCACCCCGACAGCAGCGGGAACCCGATGATGGCGAGGTAGCCCAGGCCGAAGGTGGCGAAGGTCACCGGCATGTACCGGCGCAGCGCCCCGTAGCGGCGCATGTCCACCTCGTCGTTCATGCCGTGCATGACCGACCCGGCGCCCAGGAACAGCCCGGCCTTGAAGAACCCGTGGGTGATCAGGTGCGCGATGGCGACCGCGTACCCGGCCGGCCCCAGCCCGGCGGCCAGCGTCATGTAGCCGATCTGGCTCATGGTGGACCCGGCCAGGGCCTTCTTGATGTCGTCCTTGGCGCACCCGATGACCGCCCCGGCCAGCAGGGTGGCCGCGCCGACGACCGCCACGGCGGTCTGGGCGGCCGGGGCCGCCTCGAAGATCGGCCCGGCGCGCACGATGAGGTACACCCCGGCGGTGACCATGGTGGCCGCGTGGATCAGCGCGGACACCGGGGTGGGGCCCTCCATCGCGTCCAGTAGCCAGGACTGCAGCGGGAGCTGGGCGGACTTGCCGCAGGCGCCGAGCAGCAGGAGCAGCCCGACCGCGGTGAGCACGCCCTGCCCGGCCCCGTCCAGCTCCGCGAAGACCCCGGAGTAGGCCACGGTGCCGAAGGTGGTGAACATCACCATCACCGCGATGAGCAGCCCCAGGTCGCCGACCCGGTTGACCAGGAATGCCTTCTTGGCCGCCACCGCCGCCGAGGGCTTGTGCTGCCAGAACCCGATCAGCAGGTAGGAGGCCAGGCCCACGCCCTCCCAGCCGAGGAAGAGCAGCACGAAGTTGTCGGCCAGCACCAGCACCAGCATCGCCGCGACGAACAGGTTCAGGTAGGCGAAGAACCGGCGCCGCCGCTCGTCGTGGGCCATGTAGCCCACCGAGTAGACGTGGATCAGCGTGCCCACCCCGGTGATGAGCAGGGCGAAGCTGATCGAGAGCGGGTCGAGCAGCAGGTTCGCGCCCACCTCCAGGCCGCCGGAGGCGAACCAGGTGTAGACCGGAACGTCGACGCTGCGCTCGTGCGCGCCGCGGCCGAGCAGTTCGACCAGGGCGAGCACGGCCCACACGAAGCTTCCCGCGGGCAGCGCCACCGCGAGCCAGTGGCCCCACCCGTCGGTGCGCCGGCCGCCCAGCAGCAGGACGGCCGCGCCCAGCAGGGGCAGCGCGATGAGCATCCAGGCGCCGCCGAGCACGAGGGAGTTGTCAGACACGGTCGCGCCGCCTTCTAGTACTTGAGCAGGTTCGCGTCGTCGACCGACGCCGACCTGCGGGTCCGGAAGATCTGCATGATGATCGCGAGCCCCACGACGACCTCGGCGGCGGCGACGACCATCACGAAGAACGCGATGACCTGCCCCTCGATGTCGCCGTGCATGCGCGCGAAGGCGACGAACGCCAGGTTGCAGGCGTTGAGCATGAGCTCGACGCACATGAAGACGATGATCGCGTTGCGCCGGACCAGCACGCCCAGGGCGCCGATGGTGAAGAGCAGCGCGGCCAGCGCGATGTAGTTCATGGGGTCCACGAGCGCTCAGCCTCCTGTCCTTCGGCGCCCCGGGCGCCGTCCTCGGGCCCGTCCCCGGCGTCCGCGGCCGCCCCGTCCGGGCCGGGCGCGGGCTCCCGGCCGGTGCCGCGCCCCTCCTTGGAGGCGGCCGAGTCCGATGCGCCCCCGGCCTCGGGCACGGTGCCCAGCCGGACGTCGTCGGGCACGCCGGACCGCAGTTCGGGGTCGCGCGCGGCCAGCACCGGGTTGAGCGAGAGCCGCGAGACCGACCCGTCGGGCAGCAGCGCCGGCATGTCGATGGCGTTGTGCCGGGCGTAGGTGCCCGGCCCCGGCAGCGGCGTCGGGTGGCCGCTGAGGACCCGCTCGCGGGCCTGCTCGCGCTGGGTGCGGCGCTTGGTGGTGCGGGCGGCGTGCGCCAGCACCAGCGCGCCGAGCACCGCGGTGATCAGCAGGGCGCCGGTGGCCTCGAAGGCGATGACGTACCGGAAGACCACCTCGGAGGCGATCGCGGGCACGGTGCCCCCGGCGGCCGCGGCGGCGCCCAGGCCCGCCGGTTCCGCGCCGGTGATCCGGGTCAGCCCCAGGCCCAGGGCGAGCAGGAAGCACAGGGAGACCGCCCCGGCCAGCACCCGCTGCCCGCGGATGGTCTCCACCAGCGAGTCCGCCGAGCTGACGCCGACGAGCATCAGCACGAACAGGAACAGCATCAGCACCGCGCCGGTGTAGACGACGATCTGCACGACCATCAGGAAGGGCGCCTGGTTCATCCCGTAGAAGACGGCCAGGCCCAGCATGACCACGGCCATCATCAGCGCCGAGTACACGGCCTTGCGGGAGAGCACCACGCCCGCGGCGGCGGCCAGCACGACCGCGCCGATGGTCCAGAAGGCGACGGCCTCGCTCATCGGTCCGCCCCGTTCCCCGCCGGCTCGCCCGCGGCCGCCGCGTCCCGGGCCGCCTCGGGGGCCGGGGTCTGGCGCCGCGCGGCCTCGCCGTGGTGGCGGTAGTAGTCCTCCTCGGTGTCGCCGAGGCGCATCGGGTGCGGCGGGGCCTCCATGTCCTCGGTCAGCCCGGCCAGGAGCTGCTCCTTGGTGTAGATGAGGCTCTCGCGGTCGTCGTCGGCGAGCTCGTACTCGTTGGTCATGGTCAGCGCCCGGGTGGGGCAGGCCTCCACGCACAGCCCGCACAGGATGCAGCGCAGGTAGTTGATCTGGTAGACGCGGCCGTAGCGCTCACCGGGCGAGTACCGGTCGTCCTCGGTGTTGTCCCCGGCCTCGACGTAGATCGCGTCGGCCGGGCAGGCCCAGGCGCACAGCTCGCAGCCGATGCACTTCTCCAGGCCGTCGGGCCACCGGTTGAGCCGGTGGCGTCCGTGGAAGCGCGGCGCCGTGGGGCGCTTCACCTCCGGGTACTCGATGGTCGGCACCTTCTTGAACATGGTGTGGAAGGTGACGCCGAACCCTTTGACGGGGTTGAGCCAGTCAAGCACCGGTAACCTCCTCACGCTTGGCGGGACTGCCGGCCGGGGCCGGTGCGGTGTGCAGGGGCGGCTCCGCCGGGACGCTGCTCCCGTAGTGCGCGGCGCGCAGCGGCGGCACCGGGAACCCGCCGCGGGCGGGGTCGTCGGCCAGGGCGCGCATCTCCGCGGCGCGCTCGGCCGCCTCGGCGGCGCGGCGGCGCTTCACCGAGCGCGCCCAGGCGGCGAGGGCCCCCACGGTGACGAGCGCGAACGCGGCACCGACGGCGACCGTCGCACCGACGGGCGCCTCCTCGTTCACCATCAGCCGCACGGCGGCCACGGCGGTGATCCACACCAGCTGCACCGGGATGAGGATCTTCCACCCGAGCTGCATGAGCTGGTCGTAGCGGATCCGCGGGAGCGAGCCGCGCAGCCAGATGAACAGGAACATGACCGCCAGGAACTTCAGCAGCCACCACAGCAGGGGCCACCACCCGGCGTTGGCGCCCTCCCAGACCATCGTGACCGGCGGCGGGGCGTACCAGCCGCCGAGGAAGAAGGTGACCGAGACCGCGGCGACGGTCACCATGTTCACGTACTCGGCCAGGAAGAACATGGTGAACTTCATGGACCCGTACTCGGTCATGAAGCCGCCGACGATCTCGCCCTCGCCCTCGGCCAGGTCGAACGGGAGCCGGTTGGTCTCGCCGACCATGGTGACCAGGTAGATGAGGAACGAGGGCAGCAGCAGCACGGCGAACCACAGCTCCTGCTGGGCCGCGACGATCCCGGAGGTGGTCAGCGTGCCCGCGAGCATGAACACCGCCACGAAGCTCAGCCCCATGGCGATCTCGTAGCTGATCACCTGCGCCGAGGCGCGCAGCCCGCCGAGCAGGGCGTAGGGCGACTGGGAGGCCCAGCCGCCCAGCACGATGCCGTACACCCCGATCGCGGCGGTGCCCAGCACCACCAGCGCCGCCACCGGCAGGTCGGTGAGCTGCAGCCGCGTCTCCACGCCGAACATCGACACCTCGGGCCCCAGCGGGATCACCGAGAAGCCGATGAAGGCCGGCACGGCCGCGATCATCGGCGCCGCGATGTAGACCAGCCGGTCCACGTTGCGCGGGATCACGTCCTCCTTGAGCGACAGCTTCACGCCGTCGAACAGGGACTGCAGCAGCCCCCAGGGGCCCATCCGGTTGGGGCCGTGGCGCTGCTGCATGCGGCCCATGACCTTGCGGTCGGCCATGATCATCATCAGCACGCAGACCATCAGGAACACGAAGATGCCCACGGCCTTGATGAGGATGATCCACCAGGGGTCNCGGGCGCCCGCCGCCTGCAGGGCGGCGGGCGTCGTGACGGCGTCGGGCTTCACTGCGCGCTCCCAGCACTCGTGGCGGTCCCGGCCGTGTCGGCCGTGTCGGCCGTGCGGACCGGTTCCAGGCGGACGGTGTCCCCGGCCGCGGCCCCCAGGTCGCGGCGGACGTCGCACCCGTGGGCGTTGGCGGGCAGCCACACCAGGCGGTCGGGCATGTCCGCGGTGACGACCGCGGGCACGGCGACCGCGCCGCCGGGCCCGGCGACCCGCAGCGCGGCGCCGTCGGCCAGGCCGATCTCGGCGGCGGTGGCGGCCGAGAGCCGGGCGAGGGCCGGGCGGGCGGTCCCGGCGAGGTAGGGCTCGCCGTCCTCCATCCGGCCGTTGCCCAGGAGCTGGCGCCAGGTGGCCAGCACCGCCTCGCCCCGGCCGGGGGCGGGGGCCGCCTCGGGGCCGGTGAGCGGGTCGGGGACCCGGTCACCGCGCCAGGCGCCCAGCTCCTGGAGCTCGCGCCGGGCCGCGGCGGCGTCGGGCAGGCCCAGGTGGACGTCCATCTCGTCGGCGACGGCGGCCAGCACCCGCAGGTCGGACAGGGCCCCGGGCACCTTCAGCGCGTCGTCGAAGGGGCGGGGCCGCCCCTCCCAGTCGACGAAGGTCCCGGACTTCTCGGCCACCGCGGCCACCGGCAGCACCACGTCGGCGCGGTCGGTGACGTCGCTGGCGCGCAGCTCCAGGGAGACGATGAACGGGACCTTGGCCAGCGCCTCGCGGGCCGCCCGCGGGTCGGGCAGGTCGTCCAGCTCGACCCCCGCGATGACCAGGGCGTCCAGGTCCCCGGCGGCCGCGGCCCCGATGACGGCGGCGGTGTCGCGGCCCTCCCGCTCGGGGAGGGAGGCCACGTCCCAGACCCGGGCGGTCTCGGCGCGGGCCCGGGCGTCGCCCACCGGGCGGCCGCCCGGCAGCACGTTGGGCAGCGCCCCGGCGTCGGCGGCGCCGCGCTCCCCGGCCCGGCGCGGCACCCAGGCGATCCGGGCGCCGGTGCGGTCGGCCAGCCGGACCAGCGCGGACAGCGCTCCCGGGCTCTGCGCCAGCCGCTCGCCCGCCATGAGCACCGCGCCCTCCTCGCGCAGCGCCGCGTCGGCGTCGGGCGACCGGTCGGCCAGGGCGTCCAGGATGCGGGCCTCGTCGCCGGGGGCGGACGGGATCAGCGCGCCCCCGGCCTTGTCGAGGCCGCGGCTGGCGAACGGCGCCAGCGAGAAGAGCCGCTGCCGACCGGCCCGGTGCGCCTTGCGCAGCCGCAGGAACACCACCGGGGACTCGTCCTCGGGCTCGAACCCGGCGAGCAGCACCGCGGGCGCGCCCTCCAGGTCGGCGTAGGTGACCCCGAGCCCGGTCCCGGCCACGCGGGCGGCCAGGAACTCGGCCTCCTCCTCCGAGTGCGGGCGGGCCCGCATGTCCACGTCGTTGGTCCCGAGGGCGACCCGGGCGAACTTGGCGTAGGCGTAGGCGTCCTCCTGGGTGAGCCGCCCACCGGTGAGCACCGCCGTGCGGCGCGCCGCGCGCAGGCCCTGGGCCGCCGTGGTCAGCGCCTCGGGCCAGGAGGCGAACTCCAGCGCCCGGCTCTCCTCGTCGCGCACCAGCGGGCGGGTGAGCCGGTCGGGCCGGGTGGCGTAGGTGAACGCCCAGCGGCCCTTGTCGCAGTTCCACTCCTCGTTGACCTGCGGGTCGTCCCCGGCCAGGCGGCGGGTGACCGCGCCGCGCCGGTGGTCCGTGCGCTGGGCGCACCCGGCGGCGCAGTGCTCGCACACGCTGGGCGTGCTCACCAGGTCGAAGGGGCGCGAGCGGAACCGGTAGGCGGCGCCGGTCAGCGCGCCCACCGGGCAGATCTGCACCGTGTTGCCGGAGAAGTAGGACTGGAACGGCTCGCCCTCGGCCGTGCCGACCTGCTCGTTCGCGCCGCGCTCCAGCAGCTCGATGAACGGGTCCCCGGCGATCTGCGCGGAGAACCGGGTGCAGCGGGCGCACTGGATGCACCGCTCCCGGTCCAGCAGCACCTGGGTGGACAGCGCCACCGGCTTGGGGAAGGTGCGCTTGGTCCCGGTGAAGCGGGTCTCGCCCTGCCCGGTGGACATCGCCTGGTTCTGCAGCGGGCACTCCCCGCCCTTGTCGCAGACCGGGCAGTCCAGCGGGTGGTTGACCAGCAGGAACTCCATGATGCCGCGCTGGGCCTTCTCCGCGGTCGGCGAGGTGAGGTGGGTCTTGACGACCATGCCCTCCATCACCGTGATCGTGCAGGAGGCCTGCGGCTTGGGCATCGCCCGGCCGTTCCCGGCGTCGGGGATCTCCACCAGGCACTGGCGGCAGGCCCCGACCGGGTCGAGCAGCGGGTGGTCGCAGAACCGGGGGATCTGGATCCCCAGCAGCTCCGCGGCGCGGATCACCAGCGTCCCCTTGGGCACCTGGATGCGGAAACCGTCGATGGTGACGGTGACCAGGTCCTCCGGCGGGACCGCGGGGGTTCCTCCGGAGGAGGCGTTCGTCGTGACGGTCACGTGGTCCCTCCCCACACGGTCGACTTCGCATGATCGAACGGACAGCCGCCCCGCTCGAAGTGGTCGATGCGGCGCCCTCCCGCACGGGGGAGCGACCCCCCGGACCCCCCGGAGCGGTTCCTGTACGCGGTCACCATCAGGCACCTCCCCACACGGTCGACCTGGCATGGTCGAACGGACAGCCGCCCCGCTCGAAGTGGTCGATGTACTCCTGCCGGAAGTACTTGATCGACGACATCACCGGGCTGGTGGCGCCGTCACCCAGCGCGCAGAAGGACCGGCCCAGCAGGTTGTCGCAGATGTCCAGGAGCTTCTCCAGGTCGGCCTCGGAGCCCTCGCCCGCCTCCAGGCGGTCCAGGACCTGGACCATCCAGTAGTTGCCCTCGCGGCAGGGGGTGCACTTGCCGCAGGACTCGTGGGCGTAGAAGGCGATCCACCGGCCCACGGCGCGGACCACGCAGGTGGTCTCGTCGAAGATCTGCAGCGCCCGGGTGCCGAGCATGGACCCGGCCGCCCCCACCGACTCGAAGTCCAGCGGGGTGTCCAGGTGCTCGTCGGTGAAGATCGGGGTGGACGAGCCGCCCGGGGTCCAGAACTTCAGCTCGTGCCCGGCGCGGATCCCCCCGGCCATCTCCAGCAGCTCGCGCAGGGTCACCCCCAGCGGGGCCTCGTACTGGCCGGGCCGGGTGACGTGGCCGGACAGCGAGAAGAAGCCGAACCCGGCGGACTTCTCGGTGCCCATGGAGGTGAACCACTCGGCGCCGTTGGCGACGATGGAGGGCACCGTGGCGATGGACTCGACGTTGTTCACCACGGTCGGCGAGGCGTACAGCCCGGCCACCGCGGGGAAGGGCGGCTTGAGCCGGGGCTGGCCCCGGTAGCCCTCCAGCGAGTCGAGCAGCGCGGTCTCCTCACCGCAGATGTAGGCCCCGGCCCCGGCGTGCACCACCACGTCCAGGTCGAAGCCGCTGCCGAGGATGTCGGTGCCCAGCAGGCCCGCCGCGTAGGCCTCCTCGACGGCGCGCCGCAGCCGCCGGATGACGTGCAGCACCTCGCCGCGCACGTAGATGAAGGCCTGGCTGCTCCGGATGGCGTAGGAGGAGATGATCACCCCCTCCAGCAGCGTGTGCGGACTGGCCATCATCAGCGGGATGTCCTTGCAGGTGCCCGGCTCGGACTCGTCGGCGTTGACCACCAGGTAGCGCGGGTTGGGGTTGTCCGCCGGGAGGAAGCCCCACTTCATCCCGGTGGGGAACCCGGCGCCGCCGCGGCCGCGCAGGCCCGAGGACTTGACCGTCTCGACCAGGGCGTCGGGCTCCATGGACAGCGCCGTGCGCAGCGCCCGGTAGCCGCCTCCGGCGCGGTAGCCCTCCAGGGTGGGGGCGTCGGCGCGGTCCCAGTTGTCCGACAGGACCGGGGTGAGCGCGGTGGTCACTGGTCCGCCCCCTCTCCGGCGGCGCCCGGCTCGGGCGCGGTCCAGCCGCGCTCGCGGGCCAGCCGCAGCCCCTCCAGGGACGGGCCCGCGGCCTGCGGCCCCTCGTCGGCGCGGCCGTCGGAGAACCCGGCGAGCACCCGGGAGGCCTGCTTCCAGGTGCAGACCGGCCCGGCGCCGCGGGTGGGGTGCACGTCCCGGCCCAGGCGCAGGCCGTCGACCAGCTCCTTGGCGCTGTCGGGGGTCTGGTTGTCGAAGAACTCCCAGTTGACCATCACGACCGGGGCGAAGTCGCAGGCCGCGTTGCACTCCACGTGCTCCAGCGTGACCTTGCCGTCCTCGGTGGTCTCGTCGTTGCCCACCCCCAGGTGCTCCTTGAGGGCGGAGAAGATCTCGTCGCCGCCCATCACCGCGCACAGGGTGTTGGTGCACACGCCCACGTGGTACTCGCCCACCGGACGGCGCTTGTACATGGTGTAGAAGGTCGCCACGGCGGTGACCTCGGCGGCGGTCAGCCCCAGCCGGTCGGCGCAGAAGCCGATCCCGGCGGTGCTGACGTGGCCCTCCTCGGCCTGCACCAGGTGGAGCAGGGGCAGCAGGGCCGACCGCGCCTTGGGGTAGCGGGCGATGATCTCCTTGGCGTCGACCTCCAGCCGCGCCCTGGTCTCCTCGTCGAAGGTCCGTGTCATCGGGGCCCTCCCCTCCTCGCTCGCTCCGTCACCGGTCCACGCCTCCCATCACGGGGTCGATGCTGGCCACCGCGGCGATCACGTCGGCGACGGTGCCGCCCTCGCACATCGCCGCCACGGCCTGCAGGTGGGTGAACGAGGGGTCGCGGAAGTGCACCCGGTGGGGCCGGGTGCCGCCGTCGCTGACCGCGTGGCAGCCCAGCTCGCCCTTGGCGCTCTCCACGGCGGCGTAGGCCTGGCCCGAGGGCACGCGGAAGCCCTCGGTGACCAGCTTGAAGTGGTGGATGAGCGCCTCCATGGAGCCGCCCATGATGTGCGCGATGTGGTCGGGCGAGTTGCCCAGGCCGTCGGCGCCCAGCGCGAGCTTGGCGGGCCAGCCGATCTTGGGGTCGTCCACCATGACGGGGCCGGGCTCCAGCCGGTCCAGGCACTGCTCGACGATGCGCAGGCTCTGCTCGACCTCGGCCATGCGCACCCGGTAGCGGGCGTAGACGTCGCCGCCCTCGGAGACCGGGACGTCGAACTCGTAGTTCTCATAGCCGCAGTAGGGCTGGGCCTTGCGCAGGTCCCAGGGCAGTCCCGAGGCGCGCACCAGCGGCCCGGTCACGCCCAGCGCCATGCACCCGGCCAGGTCCAGGTGGGCCACGTCCCGGGTGCGGGCCAGGTAGAGGGGGTTGGCGTCGAGGAGCTTGCGGATCTCGCGCAGCCGCTTGGGCATCTCGGTGAGCAGCTCGCGGATCTTGCCCACCGCGCCGGAGGGCAGGTCCTGGGAGACGCCGCCGGGGCGGATGTAGGCGTGGTTCATCCGCAGGCCGGTGATCAGCTCGAAGATGTCGAGCACCATCTCGCGCTCACGGAAGCCGCTGGTCATCACCGTGGTGGCGCCCAGCTCCATGCCGAAGGTGGCCAGCGCGACGAAGTGCGAGCTCATCCGGTTGAGCTCCATCATGAGCACCCGGATGACGTTGGCCCGCTCGGGGATCTCGTCGGTGATGCCCAGCAGCTTCTCCACCGCCAGGCAGTACGCCGCCTCGTTGAAGATCGGCGTGAGGTAGTCCATCCGGGTCACGAACGTGGTCCCCTGGGTCCACGTCCGGAACTCCATGTTCTTCTCGATGCCGGTGTGCAGGTAGCCGATGCCGACCCGGGCCTCGGTGACGGTCTCGCCGTCGAGGGTGAGGATCAGCCTCAGCACCCCGTGCGTGGACGGGTGCTGCGGCCCCATGTTGACGACCAGCCGCTCGGCGGAGGCGGCCTGGGCCGCGGCGACGACCTCGTCCCAGTCGCCGCCGCCGACGTCCACGTGCTCCTCGGTGGCCTGTGCGCTCATGGCCGCGCCTCCCTCCTCGCCCGATCGGATCGCGTGCGGGTGCTCATGCGTAGGACCTCCGCTCGTCCGGCGGGGGAACGGTCGCCCCGCGGTACTCCACCGGGATGCCGCCCAGCGGGTAGTCCTTGCGCTGCGGGTGGCCGTGCCAGTCGTCGGGCATCTCGATGCGGGTCAGGGAGGGGTGGCCGTCGAAGACGATCCCGAAGAAGTCCCAGGCCTCCCGCTCGTGCCAGTCGTTGGTGGGGTACACCCCGGTGGCCGACGGGACGTGCGGGTCGGCGTCGGGGCAGCAGGTCTCCACCCGGATCTCCCGGTTGTGGGTGATCGACCGCAGGATGTAGACCACGTGCAGCTCGCGCCCGGTGTCGTCGGGGTAGTGCACCCCGGTCGCCCCCAGGCACAGCTCGAACCGCAGGTCCGCGTCGTCGCGGCAGTGGCGCAGCACCTCGGTCAGGTGCTCGCGGCGCACGTGGAAGGTGAGCTCGCCGCGGTCGACCACGACCCGCTCGACCGCCTCGCCGAAGCCCGCGGGGGCCTCGGCCATGGCGCTCTCCAGCGCGTCCGCGACGGCGTCGAACCCCTCGGTGCGCGGGTCGTCCGGGTCGGTGTAGGGCCGCTCGGCGTCGGGGACGACCGTGCGCCGCACCCGCAGCCGGCCGTACCCGGAGGTGTCGCCGGTGTCGCCCGCCCCGAACATGCCCGTGCGCTGGACGGGGCTGTCCAGCCGCTCGCGCCCGGCGCGCTCGGGAAGGTCCTCCTCGGGCTCGTGCCCGGCTCCGTTGGACATGCTCACCGTCCGGCCTCCCCGCCCTGCTCGACCAGCGGGAGCGAGCGGCGCAGCCGCCGCTGCTCCTCTTCTTCGATCTCGCGCTGCCGGTGCGCGCCGAGCTTGGTGTTCTGCACCTTGTCGTGCAGCTTGAGCACCGCGTCCAGGAGCATCTCCGGACGCGGCGGGCACCCCGGCAGGTAGATGTCGACCGGGACCACGTGGTCCACGCCCTGCACCACCGCGTAGTTGTTGAACATGCCGCCGCTGGAGGCGCACACGCCCATCGCGATGACCCACTTGGGCTCGGGCATCTGGTCGTAGATCTGGCGCAGGACCGGGGCCATCTTCTGGCTCACCCGCCCCGCCACGATCATCAGGTCGGCCTGGCGCGGCGTGGCGCCGAACTTCTCCATGCCGAACCGGGCCAGGTCGTAGTGCGGGCCGCCCACCGACATCATCTCGATGGCGCAGCAGGCCAGGCCGAAGGTGGCCGGCCACATCGAGCTCTTGCGGGCCAGCCCCACCACCTGCTCGACGGTGCCGAGCATGAGGCCGCTCGGCAGTTTCTCCTCAAGTCCCATGAGGCGAACCCCCTTGTCCGTTTCCCGGGCGCGCCGCGCGGGGCGGCGCCCCAGGGCGTGCTGCTTGGATCACGACCTGCTGCGCGACGCCCAGGCACGCCCCTCGCTGCGTTCTCATCGGTCGACAGCGCGCCCAGGCTGACTCCCTCTTCGGCCTTGCGATGAACGCACCTGGACGCCGCTCGCGACGGCCATGATCCAAGCAGCACGCCCTAGCACTCAGTCCCATTCCAGGCCTCCGCGGCGCCATTCGTATGCGTAGGCGATCGAGACGTTCACCAGGAAAAGGACCATCGCGATGAGGCCGAAGAGGCCGAGCGCGTCGAAATGGACCGCCCACGGGTAAAGGAAGATGATCTCGATGTCGAAGACGATGAAGAGCATCGCCGTGAGGTAGTACTTGATCGTGAACCGGCCGCCGCCCGCCGGCTGGGGGGTCGGCTCGATCCCGCACTCGTAGGCCTGGAGCTTGGCGCGGTTGTACCGCTTGGGTCCGGCGATGCTGCCGACGACCATCGATACGGCCACGAACGCGGCGCCGATGCCGCCGAGCACGAATACGGGTGTGTACAGCTCCATCGGTGGACGTCCCCTTCATGACGGCCGTGCGGATGCACGCCCGCTTGTGATCGCTTTCACGTGGGCGGCCGTGGTGGGCCCCTCGCTCGCCACCGCCCCTCCTAGGCCGCGGGCGCCATCCGCGACATGCCGTTGATGACGCGGTCCATGGCGTCCCCGTGGGACGGCTCGGTGAGGTTGGCCAGCATCTTCAGGGCGAACCGCATGAGCGTGCGCTGCGGCAGGCCGTAGCGGGTCGCGTACTTCATGAACTCGGGGTTGCCGATCATCTTCACGAAGGTGCGGCCGAGCGTGTAGTAGCCGCCGTAGGCGTCGCGCAGCACCTGGGGGTAGCGCATCAGGGCGCGCTCGCGGGTCTGCACGGTCGGGCGGGAGAGCGCCTGCACGGCGACGTCGGCGGCGATCGCCCCGGCCTCCAGCGCGTAGGCGATGCCCTCGCCGTTGAAGGGGTTGACCATGCCGCCCGCGTCGCCGACGAGCATCAGGCCGCGCGAGTAGTGCGGTGTGCGGTTGAAGCCCATGGGCAGGGCCGCGCCGCGCACCGAGCCGCGCCGGTTGTCCTCGGTGAAGCCCCACTCCTCGGGCATGCTCTGCGTCCAGCGCTTGAGCAGTCTGCGGTAGTCGACGTCCTGGAAGGCGGACGTGGAGTTGAGGATGCCCAGGCCGACGTTGCAGGTGCCGTCTCCGACGCCGAACACCCAGCCGTAGCCGGGCAGCAGCACCCGGCGGCCGCCGGTGGAGTCCCACAGCTCCAGCCAGGACTCCAGGTAGTCGTCGTCGTGGCGGGGGCTGTCGAAGTAGGTGCGCACGGCCACGCCCATGGGGCGGTCGTCGCGCTTGCGGATGCCCAGGGCCACCGACAGCCGCGAGGAGTTGCCGTCGGCGGCGACGACCAGCGGGGCCCGGTAGCGGACCTCCCGGCCGTCGGCGTCGGTGGCGCGCACGCCCTGCACCCGGCCGGTGCGCGGGTCGGTCAGCGGCTCGCGGACGTTGGTGCGCTCCACCAGCTTGGCGCCGCAGGCGCGGGCCCGGTCGGCCAGGATCGAATCGAAGTCGTAGCGCGTGCGCACCAGCCCGAAGTCGGGGTAGGAGGCCAGCTCGGGCCAGGGCAGTTCGAGGCGCACGCCGCCGCCGACGATGCGCAGGCCCCGGTTGCGGATCCACCCCTCGCCGTCGAAGGGCACGCCCAGCGCGGCGAGCTGCTTGACGGCGCGCGGGGTGAGGCCGTCGCCGCACACCTTCTCCCGGGGGAAGGAGGACTTCTCCAGCACCAGCACGTCCAGCCCGGCGCTGGCCATGTGGACGGCGGCGGCGGAGCCGGCGGGCCCGGCCCCGACGATGATCACGTCGGCTTCGAGGTCTGCGGCCTGTCGCCCCGAGGGGGCGGTGGGTGCGGTGGCGCTCACGAGTGGTCCCTGTGTGGCTGGGGGTGCGCGGTATGGGCGCTTTGTGTACTTCTGGTGCGGGTCGTACGCAGGCGTCCGGAGTTACCAAGGACACGTACCCTTGTGAAGGGCTTCACAAGGCCTCGTCCCGAAGTCTAGACCTTTCGCGTTCCAGGGGCGCCCCCCACCCGCCATTCATCTCGTCAGGGCACTTTCAGTCGCAAACCGGGCACAACAGGGCTTACCAGGGTTATTTAGGTAAACCTACGTCCGATTCATCCTTGCGAATCACCTTCATCCCTGAAAAACACGAAAGGCACCAGAACACAAGTTCTGGTGCCTTTGTTGGCCGTGTGACCGATGAGAAGGGAGGGACGCACGGGGCGGTTTGCGGCCGGCCGGAACCGGGGGCCCGCCGGGCGGCTACTCGGGACGGTAGCCGCGGTGCAGCGCCACCACGCCCATCGTCAGGTTGCGCCAGGCCACCCGGGTCCAGCCCGCGCGCTGCATGCGCGCGGCCAGTCCCGGCTGGTCCGGCCAGTCCATGATCGACTCCGACAGGTACTCGTAGGCCGCGGTGTTGTCGGAGAACAGCCCGGCGATCCGGGGCAGCGCCGCCATCAGGTAGCCCGAGTAGACCTGGTCCACCGCGCGGACCGGGATGTGGCTGAACTCGCAGATCACCACCCGGCCTCCGGGCTTGGCCACCCGGTGCATCTCGCGCAGGGCCCGGTCGGTGTCCTGCACGTTGCGCAGGCCGAAGGAGATGGTGACCGCGTCGAAGGTGGCGTCCTCGAACGGCAGCTCCAGGGCGTCCCCGGCCACGCAGGCCACCCCGCCCGAGACCGCGCCGCCGCGCTGGCGCGCCCCCTCGCGCAGCATGCCCTGGGAGAAGTCGCAGGCGATCACCCGCGCGCCGTTCCCGGTCAGCGCCTGGGAGGAGGTGCCCGTCCCGGCGGCCAGGTCGAGCACCAGCTCGCCGCTGTAGGCCTCCACCGCGNNCGCGGCGCCCCGCCGCCACTGGCGGTCCTGGCCGAGCGAGAGCACGTCGTTGAGCAGGTCGTAGCGGCCGGCGATGCTGTCGAACATCGCGGCGACGTCGGCGGGCGACTTGTCGAGTTCGGCGCGGGTCATGGGCCCAGCCTAAGGCCGCTCCGGCGGCGGCCGGACCGGGCGCCCCGCCACCGCGCCCGACCGGCCCGGACCGGCGATTCCGGTCACGCCGCCACCCCGATTACGGCTACTGTACGAAACCAACCAATGACGCTACGTCCGGATGGGAAGAGGGCGCCCGTGGCCATCACATGCCGACCACTCCTTACCGTCGTGCTGAGCGCACTCGCGCTCGGCCTGCCGATCGCCGTCC
>NZ_ANBH01000065.1 GCF_000341185.1 Nocardiopsis chromatogenes YIM 90109 | reverse complement strand
CCCCCCGGGCGCCCGCCGCACCGGCGGCGCACGCGGAGGTGGTCGGCGAGCGGCCGGTCGACTGGACACCGCACGTGCTCGACGGCAGGGTCAAGGCGATCACCCGGGTCGGCGACACCGTCTACGTCGGCGGCTCGTTCCAGCGGGTCGCCTCGCCGGACCGGTCCACCGTCTACCGCCGCAGCAACCTGTTCGCCTTCGAGCACGGCACCGGGCGGATCCTCGGCTTCTCCCCCGACCCCGACAACACCGTGGCCTCGGTCGTCGCCGCCGACGACGGGGTCTACATCGGCGGTTCGTTCACCCGCGTCGGAGCCACGCCGGTCCGCGGGGCGGCGCTGGTGCGCAGCGACGGCCGCCTCGACCACGGGTTCGACGCGCGGATCGGCCGCGGCAGCGTCTACCGCCTGGCCCGGCACGGCGACGACCTGTACGCGGGCGGCTCCTTCTCCTCGGCGGGCGGCGGGGGCGACCGCGGCATCGCCCGCCTCGACGCGCGCACCGGCGCGGCGGACCGGGACTTCTCCATCGCGATCGGCGAGCAGCGGCGCGGCTCGCTGCGCGTCCAGGACCTGGCCCTGAGCCCGGACGGGGACCGCCTGGTCATCGCCGGGACCTTCATGGAGGTGCAGGGGCAGCGGCGCCCGCAGATCGCGATGGTGGACACCGCCTCCTCCCCCGCGCGGCTGAGCCGGTGGTCGACCGATTCCTACGCCGCCGAGTGCGACTACTCGCGGATGCACACCTATATGCGCCAGATCGACTTCGCGCCGGACGGGTCCTACTTCGCAGTGGTCACCGCCGGCGGGCCGAACGTCAAGCCGGGCCTGTGCAAGACGGTCGCCCGCTGGGAGAACACCGACCGCGCGGGTGCGCGGCCGACCTGGACCAATTACACCGGGGGCGACTCGCTCTACTCGGTGGAGGCCACCGGGGCGGCCGTCTACGCCGGCGGGCACCAGCGGTGGATGGACAACCCGCGCGGGGACCACGACGCGGGCCCGGGGGCGGTCGAGCGCGAGGGGATCGCGGCGGTCCACCCGTTCACCGGCCGGGCACTGCCGTGGAACCCGGGGCGCAGCCGGGGGCACGGGGCCGAGGCGCTCACCGCCACCGAGGACGGGCTGTACGTGGGCAGCGACACCACGCGCCTGGGCGGCCGGGACCGGGCCCGGGTCGGGATGTTCCCCTTGGAGTAGGCCGATGGGCGGCGCGCGGGGCGCGCGGCGGGGCGATGGGCCCCCGCCGTGCGCCCTTTCCGTGCCGCTTCCGTGCCACCCGGCGCCTCGGGGACGGGGTGAACGGGGGTGAGGAGCACGGGGACCGGTCAGGCGGTACCGGCCGCCTCCTGCTTCCCACCCCCGGCGGACCCCTCCGCCTTCTCCGCACTCCCGGCGTCCTCCGCGGCCGTTTCGGCATCCCCGGCCGGATCGCCGGTTCCGGTGCCGCCGTCCCCGCGGCCGGATCCGGCCGATTTCGGCGCGGACGCGGCATCCGGGAGGCCGCCGCCGTCCTCGTGGGCGGCCCCCTCCACCAGGCGGCGGCTCATCCGGTCGGTCCGGGCGGTGATCCGCTCGGAGACCGCATCGCGCTGGCGGGAGAGCAGGATGTAGCTGACCAGGCCGCTGACCAGGGCCGCAAGGATCACCGCGAGCCATGCGCGGGCCCCCAGGAGGTACATGACGCCGTAGGCGACGCCGAACAGCAGGAGCCGTGCGGCGGTATAGGCGAGGACGCTGCGCATGAAACTGCCTCACATGGGGTGGTCTGGTTCACTATCGTGGGGGTCGGCGGCATCGCCGAGCGCCCCTTCCAGGGTAAGGGGCCTTCCGGCGCTGCCCTCGCGGGGAGCCTTGCCGCGGATGATGGGACGTATCGAATCCGACACCTCTATTCGAAGGTCACGGTCCGATCACATATCGCGCACACTCCCCCTGTTCCCCCCGGTTTTTACGAAAACTAGGGAGGAAACGGACTATCTCGTGCACACTAGGGGATCAAACGCCCGCCTCCCCCAGACCACACGGCGGGCCCGAAGGGGGATTGTGAAGGTGGAAAGAGGAAGCGAACGTCTATTGACCCCCGGAGAGGTCGCCTCGCTCTTCCGGGTCGACCCCAAGACCGTGACCCGGTGGGCCGCATCGGGGCGCATCAGCAGCATCCGCACCCCCGGCGGCCACCGGAGGTTCCGTGAGTCCGAGGTCCGGGCGCTGCTCCACGGCGAGGCCACCGAGTCCGCCCCCTGATCTCGCAGCGATCCGCACGAGGAGGACCGCTCCCCCGAAACCGTGCACCCCCGGTCGGTGCGCCGAGCGACACGTCGGTCCCCGCGCGTACGCGGCGGATCGCGGATAGGCTGGACCCATGGTGTGGCTCGCAGGCCTGTTCACGCTGCTCACGATCGTGCTCTGGGTGTACGCGTTCTTCGACGCGCTCACCACCCCGGCATCGGAGGTCCGCAACCTGCCCAAGCTCCTGTGGCTGATCGCGATCGTCGTGTTCACCCCCGTCGGCCCGCTGCTCTGGCTCTTCCTGGGCCGCCCGCGGACGATGGCCCCGGCCCCCGGACCGGCCGCGCCGGACCGGCCCGCGTCCGCCTTCGCGGACGCCGACCCGGCCGACGCCCAGGCCGACCCGGGACACCCCGGTCCGATCGGCCCCGACGACGACCCCGAGTTCCTGCGCCGTCTGAACAAGCGCATCAATCCGGACGAGTAGGCGGGCGGAGGGCCTCGACGGCCGCGGCGCCGTCCCTCAAGGCGCCGCGGCCGTCGGCGCCGCCCTCATCCGGTACGCCTCACGCCCCATCCGGACCCCCTCCCCGTTCCCCGGCCCCGCCTGCCCTCCGCCCGATCCCCGGCGGTGCAGGCGGGCGGCATGGCCGGGTGCCCCGCTCGGGGGCTCCGGCCGGGCGGCAGACCCTCGGCGTGAGGGGCCGAGGCGGCGACGACGAAGGTCGGCGACCCTCACCGCAGCGTCGTCGGGTGGCGGGCGTGTGCGTGGTCGCTGCGCTTGGCGGTGACGGCGGAGCCGGTGCCCCGCTCACGGGCCCCGGCCGGGCGACGGGCCTGCGGGGTGTGAGGGAGAAGAGCGGCGACGACAGGGGTCCGCGGCCCTTCCGGAAGCGCTGTCGGCCGTGCGGCGTGTGCGTGGTCACCGCGGTCGGCGGCGACGGAGTGACGGGGCGGTTCCCCGGCCCTGCTTGCCGTCCGGCGGGTCTCTCGCGGACCGGGTGGGGCGGCGCGGCCGGGAAGGTGAAGCATATTCGCGTTCGTGGCGGCCGCCGGGCCAGTGCACCCTCCCCACCATGATCGCGACGATTGTGCCGTCGAAACCGCCGGAATGACAGCGCTTCCGTCGCGATCATCGCGGATGGACTCACCTTCCGGGCATACCGGGGAGAAGGAAGGGCCTTCCGTGGTCCTGCGTGGTGGAATCAGCACCTGATCGCCCTGAAAATGGCGATTCCGCCGCGCAGGATGCCCCCGGGGACGCCCTCGGGACCCAAAATGCTGGTTCCGGCCACGCCACCACCGGCCCGATGTCCGCTTCACCCGGTTTCCTGGCCCCCGGAGCGCCTCCCGCACCCCGTTCGACGGCCGGGGCGGCTTCGCGGGCGGCGCGGGTGTGCGTTCATCGCGATACGTGAACGGGATCCGGCGCCAGAAGGCCCCTAAACGGCATGCCTGGGCCGTTTGTCGGGCCCGGCGTCACCGCCTGTAGTCGATATCGGCCCCGTGTGGGCCCGGGGAGCCCGACTGAAGCGCCCAGGCGACCCCGCGCCCGCACCCGCGCCCGAGCCGAACACCCCGATCGGGCACGAATAGGGCATATCGTTCCCAGAACCTGTTCTGGAATCGCGCTCTTCGTCGCCTCGGGGCCGCCGGGAACGTCGTTGGGCGCGCTTCCCGCCCCCGCCCGCACCTAACGCGGAGTATTCCCCCAGGTCACGGCACTAACGGGTGGTGCGGTGCGGGCCAGGGCGCCGTTCTGGATGTCGAAGAGCGCGACCCCCGGGGGCTGCACCGCCCCACCCGGTCCGCGAGAGACCCGCCGGACGGCAAGCAGGGCCGGGGAACCGCTCCGTCACTCCGTCGCCGCCGATCACGGCGAGCACGTACACGCCGCACGGCCGACAACGCTTCCGGAAGGGCCGCGGACCCCTGTCGTCGTCGCCGCCTTCACCCTCACACCCCGCCGACCCGCCACCCGGCCGGGGGCCGTGAGCGGGGAACCGGGCCGGGCCCGTCCTCCTGCACGGCCCTCAGGCGTAGCTGTGCAGTCCGCTGAACATGTAGTTCACCCCGAAGAAGTTGAACATCAGGGCGGCGAAGCCGAGCACGCCGATCCAGGCCGAGCGGGTGCCCTTCCACCCGGCGGTCGCGCGGGCGTGCAGGTAGGCGGCGTAGATGACCCACGTGATGAAGGACCAGACCTCCTTGGGGTCCCAGCCCCAGAAGCGGCCCCAGGCCTCGTCCGCCCAGATCGCCCCGGCGATGATGGCGAAGGTCCACAGCGGGAAGGCGATCACCACGAACCGGTGCGAGACCCGGTCCAGCAGCTCGGGGCTGGGCAGCTTGGCCGCGATCCCGGCCACCCGCTCGCCCATGGCGCGCTTGGCCTCGGTCCGGTGGGACAGCAGGTAGGTGATGGCGGCGGCGCCGGAGACCATGAACGCGCCGGTGGCCACGATGGCCGCGGAGACGTGGATGGCGATCCAGTACGAGTGCAGCGCCGGGACCAGCGGGCCGGTCTCGGTGTAGAGCCAGCGGGCGGCGATGCCGAGCAGCAGCACCACCGGCAGCAGGATGAAGGTGCCCAGGTAGCGGGCCTGGTAGCGCAGGGCCGCGTAGAGGAAGGCCGCAACGGAGCACAGGCTGATCGCCACGACGAACTCGAACATGTTGCCCCAGGGCCAGCGGTCGGCGGCCAGCCCCCGGGTGACGATCTGGGCCAGGTTGAGCACGAAGCCCACCCCGGCCACGACCAGCGCGATCGCCCCCAGGACGTTGCGCGAGGCCGACGCCTGCGGCTCGGAGCCGCGCACGGAGAAGCTCAGGTCGTCGCCGTCGCGCTCACCGCCGGTGCCACCGCCGGCGCCGGGCGCCGGTGCGGCGTCCAGGTCCACAGTGGAGGAGCCGCCGGCCGCGGCGGACGCCTCGCCGCCGTGCCCGCCCGCCGCGGCCGGGGCTGCGGCGCCCACCGGCACCAGGCGGTTGCCCTTCAGGGCCGTGCGGCGGCCGTAGGCCGCCTCCAGGGCGAACAGGAACAGGGCGACGGCGTAGGCCACGATCATCGCGATGATCAGGTGGTCGCTGAACGACGCCAGGTCCTGTTCCGCCGCCGTCTCAGCGGCGAGCTGGTACACCACCGGCTACTCCTTCGACGATGCGGGTCCGTCGGCCGCGGGGTCCTCCCGCAGCCGGTCTCTGAGCTCGGTCGCCAGGCGGTGGAACTCCTGGCCGTTGGCGGTCGACTCGGTCTTGCCGAGCCCCGCCACCTCGACAACCGTACGCCCGTCCGGTCCGGCGGACGCGCGCACCCACGCCCGGCGGGGGCGCACGAACAGGGTGCCGAGCAGCCCCAGCACCGCCAGCGCGGCGGACAGCAGGGCGGGCAGGCGGCCCGGGTTGTGCGTCATCTGCAGGGTCGCGAAGTCCTTGTACCCCTTGAAGGTGATCTCCCCGGCGCCGTCGGGCAGCTCCCAGGTGTCGCCGGGGCGCAGCGTCTCGGAGGCGCCCAGCTCCTCCATCCGGGAGGTGTCCAGCTGGTACACCGACTGCGCCTGGCGCATGCCCAGGTCGCCGGCGTAGGCGGTGAGGGTGACCGCGGGGTCCTCGGGCGAGGGGAACACCGAGGCCAGCTCCGACTCCCCGTCCTCGCCCGTGCGCTCCTGGGCGGTGGGCAGGAAGACGCCCTCGAAGCCGAGGCCCTCGGGGAGGGCGTCGGGCACCTTGACCACGCCGTCGGAGGTCTGGCCGGGGTCCCCGTTGCGCGGCAGGAACGGCACCGGCTGGTCGAAGACGACCTCGCCCTCGCCGTCGCGCACCTCGAACTCGGGGGCGTAGCCGTGGCCCAGCAGGTACACCTGCACCCCGCCGACCGACAGCGGCTCGTTGACCTCCAGCGTGTGGTGGCGCTCCCGGGCACCGGGGTGGTCCTTGTAGGTCATCTCGCCCCGGAAGGACTCGGCCTGGCCGCTGAACCCGCCGTCCTCGACGAACTTCGCGTCGAAGGAGTCCAGGGTGAAGGAGAACGGCGCCAGTTCGTCCTGGTCGGCCGCCACCCCGGGGTAGAAGGAGTCGTAGGAGGTCAGCGTGTTGGCGAAGCCGTCGCCCTCGGCGACGAGCATGTTCCCGCGGTAGCCGAGGGCGTACCCGGCCGCCAGGGAGACGAGCAGGCCCAGCAGGGCGACGTGGAAGACCACGTTCCCGGCCTCGCGCAGGTAGCCGGTCTCCCCGGAGAGGGAGTCGCCGTAGCGCTCCAGCCGGTACCGCTTGAACACGGAGCGGCCCCGCTCCAGCACCCGCTCGGGTTCGGCGTCGGTAGTGAAGCGGGCCGAGTAGGGCATGCGGCCCAGGTTGCGCGGCGTCTTCGGGGGACGCGCCCGCACCAGGCGCAGGTGCGCCAGGGCGCGGGGGATGACGCACCCGGTCAGGGAGACGAACAGCAGCAGGTAGATCGCCGCGTACCAGGGCGAGGAGTAGACGTCGAAGAGGAAGAACCGCTCCAGCCAGGGCGCGAGCTCGGGGTGCTCGGTGTAGTACTGGGCGACCTGGTCGGGGCTGACCACGCGCTGGGGGAGCATGGAGCCCGGGATGGCGCCCAGGGCCAGCATGAACAGCAGGATGAGCGCGGTGCGCATGGAGGTGAGGATCCGCCAGGCCCAGCGGGCCCACCCCAGCGGGGACAGGCCGCCCGGCGCCCCGGCTCCGCCCGCGCCGTCCGTCCTGTCGCCCTTCTTGCGGGTGCTCGTGGTCGCCATGGGTCAGATCACCGTCTCGAAGCCCTGCGTCCAGCCCTGCATGACCGCCGTGATGTCCGCCCACACGCCGGTGACCAGCAGCAGCCCCACGAGGACGAGCATGCCGCCGCCGACGGCGGTGATCGCGCGGGTGTGGCGGCGCGCCCAGGAGAACGCCCCCAGCGCGCGCCGGTAGGCCAGCGAGGCCGCCACGAACGGCAGGCCCAGGCCGATGCAGTAGGCCAGCGACAGCAGCGCCCCGCGCGCGGCGCTGCCCTCGGTGAAGGCCAGCGTCTGCACGGCGGCGAGGGTGGGGCCGATGCACGGCGTCCAGCCGAGGCCGAACAGGACGCCCAGCAGCGGGGCCCCGGCCAGGCCCGCGCCGGGCAGGCGGTGGAAGCGGAACTCGCGGTTCAGCCCGGGCAGCACGCCCATGAAGGCCAGGCCCAGGGCGATGGTGAGCACGCCGAGCACCCGGGTGATGGTGTCGGCGTAGTCGATGAGCAGCCCGCCGACACCGCCGATGAACACGCCGACCGCGACGAACACGAAGGTGAACCCGGCGATGAAGAGCAGGCTCCCGGCCAGCATGCTCCACTTGCGGGCCTGCAGCTCCTCGTCGGCGGTGCGCACCGCGGTGGCGGTGCCCGCACCCGGACCCGCCTCCGCGCGCCCGGCCTCGCGGGCGGCCTCGCGGGCGGCCCGGTTCCGGGCGGCCATGTCGGCGCCGGACATGCCGGTGACGTAGGAGAGGTAGCCCGGCACCAGCGGCAGCACGCACGGCGACAGGAAGGAGACCAGCCCGGCGGCGGCCGCCAGCGGGACCGCCAGCAGCAGCGACCCCCCGATCACCGTCTCGGCGATCATTCCTGCTCCTCGACGACCGTCTGCACCAGCCCGGTGAGCTGGTCGTAGTTGGTCTCGCCGATGACGCGGGCGGCGATGCGGCCCTCGGGGTCGATCACCAGGGTGCTGGGGATGGCCTGCGGCGGCACGGTGTCGCGGAACGCCTGGGGGACCTCGCCCGGCTGGTCGTACAGGCTCGGGTAGGCGACCTCCTGCTTGCGCTCGAAGGCCTCGGCGGCGTCGCGGTCGTCCTTGATGTTGACGCCGAGGAACTCCACGCCCCGGTCCTCGAAGTCGCCGTGGACCTCGTTCAGGACGGGGGTCTCCGAGCGGCAGGGGCCGCACCAGCTCGCCCACACGTTGAGGACGAGCACCCCGCCCTCGTAGTCGGCGAGGGAGGCCTCCTCGCCGTCGAGGGTCTCGCCGGTGTAGGCGGGGGCGTCGACCCGCTCGTCGGGGGCGAACTCGGTGGCGGTGCCGTCACCGGAGATGTAGCGGCTGTCCTCACCGCCGGAGCCCGCGGTCTCGGCCGGGTCGTTGGCGCACCCGGCGGCCAGGAGCGCGGCGGCCAGGGCGGCGGCCGGCAAACGCCCGGCACGGCACAGGGCGCCGGATCTGCGTGAGGGCATCAGGGAACCTCGGAACACACGGCGGGCACAATCGTCGACAACGACGAAGTGTAGTAGAGGCTCCCGGCCCCTGATCCCCGGGGCTCACCAAGGCCGTGACGTGCACGGACAGGGGGCGTCCGCACGTGGGGGCGCGCCTGCCGCGCGACGCCCGGGCCACCCTGCCCGCACCCCTGCGGCGGCCGCACACGGACGCCGCACGCGGCCCGGACGGCCCAGACGGCACGGACCGGGCCCACACGGGGGACTCACCCGGAGGGCGATGGGCGGGGCTGCACCGCCCCCCGTCGGGTGCGCCTTCATCCGGTGCCGGAGCGGCACCGCGACCGGTCAGCCGGCCTCGACGAAGGCCTCTCGGAGGTAGTCGTGCACGGCACGCTCGGGGACCCGGTAGGACCGGCCCACGCGGATCGCGGGCAGCGCACCGGAGTGGACCATGCGGTAGACGGTCATCTTGGACACTCGCATGATCGTGGCCACCTCGGCCACGGTCAGGAACCTGACCTCTTCCAGCGGAGCCTTACTCCTGTTCATGTTCGGAACGCCCTCACTTCCGGACGTGCGCGTCGGTGTCCCTGCCTCTCCCCGCCGCGGAGGCCCGTCAGGAGCGGCGCGCCCTGGGTGCGCCGCCGACCCCGCCACCGCGCCGGGGTGTCGTTGAAGTAACTGCTGACACGTCCGTTTTCAGGGTAGATCCGCGTTCACGGCATTGAAAGGCCGGGTTTGCTGTCCCTGCAGCTATACGGGGGCGGCGGGTCCCGTGAGGTTTAGGGGGTGGGTATAAAAGCTCCCGGCCCCGCCCAGGGGCCTGCGCTCACCCCGCCAGACCCGCCCTGTGCAGGACGTACGCCGACAGCGGCCGGTAGTCCTCGGTCGAGTATCCGTCGTCCAGCGGCACGGTGGCGTGCAGTTTTCCCTCGTCCTCGGCGAGGAACAGTGCGGGATCGTTACAGTCGGCGAACCCCGCCGTACTGATGCCCGCCTCGCCCGCCGCACCGGCGAACCCGTGGTCGGCGATGACCAGCTGCGGCCACGCCTCGCCGCGGCGGCGCAGGTCCTCCAGGGCCGCCTCCATGGCGTAGGGGTGGTGGCTGTGCCGGGGCTCGCCCTCGGCGTCGGTGACCATGCCCACCCCGTCCCGCCAGACCAGGACCCGCTCGCCGGGCAGGTGGCCGGTGTCGGTGGCGTAGGAGAAGCCCTCCCCGGCGGTGACCACCGGGCAGCCGCTGCGCTCCAGGGCGCGGGCGAACCCCCGGTAGGTGGCGTGCAGGTTGACGGGGTGGCCGGTGGCGACCATGACCCGCTCGCGGTCGCGGGCGGCGCGCGCCATGCGGTCGGCGAGCGCCTCCAGGGCGTCGGCGGTCCGGTCGGGGTCGATGGTGTCCACGCCGGACTCGTGGGCGGGGTCGGCCACCACGCCGCAGCGCTTGGCCATCAGCGCCAGGATGTCCGGGTAGGACCAGGTGCGGGCGAAGGTGAGGCCGAACATGTGGTACGGGTCGCGCTCGGCGAGCCTGCGGTAGTGCCGCAGGTTCCCCTGGCGCGGGGTGTCCACGTGCCCGGCGATGCCCGTCCTGACCATGTGCGCGATGAGCTCGCTGCGCGAAGGCGGCGTCACCCGTCTCCCCCTTCTCCTCTGGGCCTGCAGGCCGCTCGGCTGTGTGGCTGTCCTGTCGGCCCCCGCTACAGGGTCGGGTCGATGCCCTGGCTGGGGAAGACCGCCCGGCGGGTGGCCTGGATCGCCTGGTCGACCGGGTCCGCAGGGTCGAAGCCCGCCTCGAAGGGGGTGAACTCGGGGGTGCGGCCGTCGGTCATGTACAGCGGCGGCACGTCGCCGGTGCGCTCGCGCACGAAGCGGCGCCATTCCTCCGGGGTGGCCGCGTCCGGGTCGACCCGGGTGCCCGCGGCCTCGGCCAGCAGGTGGGTCCAGGCCCGCGGGACCACCTGCACCAGCTCGTACCCGCCGCCGCCGAGCACGACCCAGCGGCCCCCGGCGGTGGTCTTGGCCAGCTCGTGCAGCTCGCGGTAGATGCGGCGCTGGCCGTCCAGGCTGAGCATCAGGTTGGCCAGCGGGTCGAGGGCGTGCGCGTCCGCGCCGTGCTGGGTGACCAGCACCTCGGGCTGGAACTCGCGCAGCAGCGGGGGCACGACGGCGTCGAAGGCGCGCAGCCAGCGGGCGTCGTCGGTCCCGGCGGGCAGGGCGACGTTGACGGAGTAGCCCTCGGCGCCGGGGCCGCCGCTCTCGGAGGGGCGGCCGGTTCCGGGGAACAGGGTGAGCGGGGACTCGTGCAGGCTGATCGTCATGACCCGGGGGTCGTCGTAGAACATGGCCTGCACGCCGTCGCCGTGGTGCACGTCCACGTCGACGTAGGCGACCCGCTTGGCGCCCTGTTCCAGCAGCCAGGCGATGGCCAGGGAGGCGTCGTTGTAGACGCAGAACCCCCAGGCGTTGCCGGGCATGGCGTGGTGCAGGCCGCCGGCGATGTTGGCGGCGTGCTCGGTCTCGCCCTGCCACACGGCGCGGGCGGCGGCCACCGAGGCGCCCGCCACCAGCGACGCCGCGTCGTGCATGTCGGGGAAGACGGGGTTGTCGGGGGTGCCCAGGGAGTGTGCCTCGTCGGGCTCCAGGGTGTGCCCGGCCCGCTTCACGGCCTCGATGTAGCCGGGGTCGTGGATGAGCTTGAGCATCTCGTCCGAGGCCGGTTCGGCGGGGACGAAGGACAGTCCGGGGGTGTCGAACACGCCGAGTTCGCGGGACAGGGCCATGGTGAGCTCCACCCGCACGGGGTTGAGCGGGTGCTCGGGACCGAAGTTGTAGGACGTCAGCCCGTCGTCCCAGGCGATGTGCAGCGAGCAGGCCATGCGCCCTCCCCCTGGCGTTGGTGCGGTCCACGCGTGTGTCCGGTGACACACATACTCAAGCACACCCGGACGCAGCGGTGCGATCCGGGCAGGCCCCGCGCCCCGTCACCCCTCGGAGAGGGCGCGGCTGCGGTCCCGGGCGGCCTCGATGGCGTCGGTGAAGGCGGTGCGCACCCCGTGCCGCTCCAGCTCGCGCACGGCGGCGGCGGTGGTGCCGCCCGGGGAGGTGACGGCCTCGCGCAGCACGACCGGGTGCTCGCCGGACTCGCCGAGCATCGCCGAGGCGCCGGAGATGGTCTGGCGCACCAGCCGCTGGGCGGTGGCGCGGGGCATGCCCATGGCCACGCCCGCCTCGACCATGGTCTCGGCGATGAAGTAGAAGTAGGCCGGGCCGCTGCCGGAGATGGCGGTGACGGTGTCCATGTGCCGCTCGGCGACGACCTCCACCTCGCCGACCGCCCGCAGCAGCTCCTCGGCGCGCTCCAGGTGGGCCGGGTCGGCGGCGCGGCCGCCGGTCACGGCGGTCATGCCCTTGCCGACCAGGGCGGGGGTGTTGGGCATGGCACGCACTACCGGGACGCCGTCGCCCAGGTGCTTCTCCAGGACGGCGGTGGTGATCCCGGCCGCGACGGAGATGACCATGGTGCCCGCCCCCAGGTGCGGGTTGAGCTCGTCCAGGAGGTCGACCATGTCCTGCGGCTTGACCGCCAGGACCAGTGCGTCGGCGGCCGCGGCCTCGGCGGCCGGGACGGTGCGCACCCCGTAGCGCTCGCGGAGCTCGGCGGCGTGCTCCGCGCGGGGTTCGGTGACCAGTACGTCCTCCGGGCCGTGCCCGGTCCCCAGCAGGCCGGCGAGCAGCGCCTCGCCCATCTTGCCCGCGCCAATGATCGCGATCATCCACTCACCCTTTCGGACGCATTCCACTCTATGGCGGTAACGGAGCGCAGTGTGACGCGTCCGGCGGTTTCCGGGGCATGGGCCCCCTGGGCTCGGACCCGGCCGGGCGCCGGGCCGCCAGGAGTGCCAGGTGAAGAGGCGGCGACGGCGGAGCTGGTCCCCCGCCTACTGGCCCCGGGCCCGCTCGGTCGTCGAGCGTGCACGAAAGTGCACACCGGATGCGAGGTGGCGGTCGAAACAGCACACTCGTCGCCGCCCGAGGGCCGCACCGCACCTCCGGCTGGGGCTGGAACCCCCTTCCCGGGCTCCCCGGGGGCATCCATGGTGGTGAAACCTACGCGAAACCGCTGATCGGAGCGCTCCACCCGCTTCGTGCTGCTCTGCAAGGTGGACGACCGCGCCGCGCGGAGCGTGGGCGCGGCCCTGTCCGAGCACATCGGCGCCCTGCCCGCCGCGCTCAAGCGGTCCCTGGCCTGGGACCAGGGCATCGAGATGGCCCGCCACGCCGAGTTCTCGGTGGCCACCGGGGCTCCGGTGTCCTTCTGCGACCCGCACTCGCCCCGGCGGCGCGGCACCAACGAGAACACCGACCGGCTGGTGCGCGACTACTTCCCCAAGGGCGTCACCGACTTCAACGAAGTCGGGGCCGACGAGCTGGCGCGGGTCCAGGACCTGCTCAACAACCGGCCCCGCAAGACCCTGGGCTACCGCACCCCCGCCGAGGCCCTCAACGACCACCTCGTTGCAACAACCGATTGACACCACCTCGCCGAACCCCCGCGGCGTGTCCGGAATGCCCAGGATGCACTCCGGGCGGCGGTCCCGCCGGGCCCAGCTCCGGGCCCGGAGGCCGACCGGGGCGCCCACCCCCAGCCCCGGCCCGTGTCGTCGCCGCCCTTCACCCCACGCCCCGGCGGATGGCCAGGGCCTGCAAGCGGGGGACCGGCCGGGCCCGGCTACGGCCCATCCCGTCTACGGCACCGGGGACGCCTCTTCCCATGAGCGGTTCCGGCCCTCCTCGTGCAGGGCGGCGAACCTCTCCTCGCCCAGGGCCGCCCGTGCCGCGCCGGTGATGCGGTCGACGTCGAACCGCTCCGGGGCGGGCTGGGGCGCCCCCGTGGCCTCGCGGGCCGCCTGGGCGGTGCCCAGCAGGCGGGCCGCGTTCCCGGCCATCCCCTCCAGCACGTCGGTCCCGGCCAGCCCCTCCAGGGCCTGGGCCACCGCGCGGGGGTCGCCCGTGCCCCGGGACGCCTCCAGGCCCTCCAGGTGCAGCCGCCGGGCCAGGGCCGCGTCGCCGCGCATCTCCGCGGCGAAGCCCAGCTCGGCCAGGACCGAGGCCCGCCCCGGCTGGTACCCCTCCTCCTCGTGCACCTCCAGCACCGGCCGCAGGTGCGCCTCGGCCTCATCGAGGTCGCCCCGGCGCCGGGCCGCCATCCCCAGGCCGCCCATGGCCAGCGTCGCCGGGCCGGTGCAGCGGTCCGCGCCCAGGCGGCTCAGCGCCTGCCGGTTGTAGCGGTCGGCGGCGGCCAGGTCGCGGGTGGCCAGCGCNCCCCGCCCCCCGGAGCCGCACCAGCTCCTCGGCGGCGGCCGCCCACAGCCCCGCCTCCTCGGCCGACCGCTGCGCCCGCTCCTGGCGGCGCCGGGCCTGCGCGTAGTCGCCCGTGATCGTCGCGAGCACGCCCAGCAGCCCGGCCCCTCGCGACTCGCCCCACGGGTCGCCGGTGCGCAGGAACAGCCGGTGGCACTCCTCGGCGTCGCGGCGCGCCGCGTCGAGGTCGCCCCGCCGCAGCAGGTCCCAGGCGCGGCCGTACAGCGCGAACGCCCTCCCCCACGTGTCGTCCAGGGCGGTGAACCCGTCGAGCGCCGCCTGGGCCAGCTGCCCCGCGGAGGGCAGCCCTCCCCCGCCGCCCGCGAACGCGGGCACCAGGGCCATGAGGGCGCGCGCCTCGGCCAGTTCGGCGTGCAGGCCCGCGGCCTCCAGGGCGCTCAGGGCGGCCCGCGCGTCGGTGGCCGCCTCCTCCGCGCAGCCGCACATCCGCCCGAGCACCGACCGCCACGCCAGGGCGCGGGCCCGGAGCCCGTCCGGGGCCGCCCCCGGCGCCTCCAGGGCCAGGGTCAGGTCGCGCACCGCCTCGCCGTTGCGCCCGCGCAGGTAGCGGTGCCACCCCAGGGCCACGGCGAGGCGCAGCGCGGACTCGGCGTCGCCGTCCTCCGCGGCGCGCGCGAGCGCCGTGCCGAGGTTCGGCCCGTCCGCGTCCAACGCCTCCAGGGCGCGCCGCTGGCCGGAGCCGCGCAGACGCGCCGCGGCCTCCTCGCCGACCGCCGCCCAGTGCGCGACGTACAGGCCGCGGGCGCGCCCCGCTTCGCCCGCCTCGGCGAGCCGCTCGCGCCCGTAGGCGCCGATGGTCTCCAGCAGCCGGTAGCGGGCGGTGCCGTCGGGCCGGTGCTCCACCTCCACCAGGGAGCGGTCCACCAGGCGCGCCAGCACCTCCCACACGTGCTCGTCGCCCTCGGGCTCCCCGTAGGGCCGCGGTGCGGCCACCGCCTCGGCCGCCGCGGGCGGGAAGGAGCCCACCTGCACGCTGATCCGCCGGAGCACCGTGCGCTCCCGCTCCCCGAGCAGGTCCCAGCTCCAGTCGACCACCTCCCGCAGTGTCCGGCGGTGCGCCCCCGAGGCCGGGTCGGCCAGCACGCGGAACCGGTCGTCGAGGCGCTCGGCCAGCTCGGCCACGCCCATGCCGCGGATCCGGGTCGCGGCCAGCTTCACGGCCTTGGGCAGGCCGTCGAGGCGGCAGCAGATCGCCGCGACCGCCTCGGCGTTGCGTCCGTCCAGCACGAACCCGGGGGCGGCGTCCGAGGCGCGCTCGGCGAACAGCCGCACCGCGTCGTCGGGGGCGAGCACGGGCACCCTGTACAGCGACTCGCCGGATACGCCCAGCGGTTCGCGGCTGGTGGCCAGCACCCGCAGCCCCGGGGCGGCGCCCAGCAGGCGCTCGACGAGCTGCCCGGCGGCGGCGCTCACCTGCTCGCAGTTGTCCAGCACCAGCAGCGCCCGGCGGTCCCGCAGGACGGTGGTGAGGCGGTCGGCCGCCGAGCGCATGCCGGGCTCCGTGCGCCCGTCGCGCAGCTCCAGCGCGGCCGCCACGTGCTCGGCCAGCCGCTCGCCGTCGGCCTGGGCGCCGTCCCGCTCCAACAGCTCAACGAGCCACACCCCGTCGGGGAAGCGGTCCCGGGCGCGGTCGGCGACCTGCAGGGCGAGCGTGGTCTTGCCGACCCCGCCGGGGCCGGTGAGGGTGGTCAGCCGGACCCTGTCGAGGAGGGCGACGAGCCGGCCGGTGTCCTCCTCGCGGCCGACCGGCTCGATGATCGGCGCCGGGAGGTTGCCCTTGCGGGACGGCGGGCCGCCGTCCCCGGCCCCCTCCACCGACCGGTCGAGGATCTCGGCGTGCAGCCGCTCCAGCCCGGGGCCGGGGTCGACGCCGACCTCCTCGGCCAGCAGCGCCCGGAAGTCGCGGTAGCTCTCCAGGGCCTCGGCCTGGCGGCCGGAGAGGTACAGGGCGCGCATGTGGGCGGCGCGCAGGCGCTCCCGCAGCGGGTGGGCGCGCAGCAGCGGGTCCAGGTCGCCGACGAGGGCGGCGTGCTCGCCCAGCGCCAGCCGGGCCTCGGCCAGCTCCTCCCGGGCGGCCGCGCGCCGCTCCTCCCAGCGCGCGACGGCGGCGGCGGCGAACGGGGCGTCGGCGTGGTCGGCCAGGGCCGGGCCCCGCCACAGGGCCAGGGCCCGGTCGAGCGCCGCGGCCGCGTCGGCGGGGGCCGGGGCGGTGCGGGCGCGCTCCAGCAGTTCGGCGAACCGGTGGACGTCCAGTTCGCCGCGGCCCACGCGGAGCCGGTAGCCCGACGGTCCGGACTCGACCCGCTCGCGGGCCCCGGGCTCGGCCGCGTCCAGGGCCCGGCGCAGACGGGAGACGGCGGTCTGCAGCGGCGCGGCCCCGGCGGGGGCGTCCGGGCCCCAGAGGTCCTCCAGGAGCCGGTCGGCGGACACGGGTTCGCCCTCGGCCACCAGCAGGGCCGCGAGCAGGGCACGCACCTTCGCCCCGGGGACGGCGACCTGTTCCCCGTCCTCCGTGCGCGCCTCGACCGGACCGAGCACACCGAATCGCATGGCTCCAAGGCTAGGGCGTGTCCCCGGAACAGTCCCTCCCGCACCGGGGCCGGACACGGTCCTAGAGGGTGGTTGCAGGGGCCATGGCCTACTGAGCGGCGCCCAGGCACGCCCCTCGCCGCGTTCTCATCGGTCGACAGCGCGCCCAGGCTGACTCCTCGCTTTTCGGGAACACAGCGGCCTTGCGATGGACATGACACCGCCAGTGCCTTCTATGGCTGGTTCTGTTCGTGAGTA
>NZ_ANBH01000064.1 GCF_000341185.1 Nocardiopsis chromatogenes YIM 90109 | reverse complement strand
ACCGGCGAACACGCGCTCTCACTCCTCGTCGACGTACTCATATGGCCATGCCCCGCGCAACACCCCCTGGATCATCGATGGGAAATTTCTGAACCTGCTGCGGACACGGCGAGGGGCCCCCGCGGTCGGTGCGTGCGGGCCGGGTGCGCCAGAGGATCGGGGCGGGTGGTCTGCACGCCGAAGGGCCAGCTGGGGCCGGTGTGTGCCGGAGGGGCCGCGCGCTCTACACCGCAATCCGGCGCCCGGGTGATCGGCGCCCCGGTCAAGCGGTTACCGGCGGTCTCCGACCGCTGATCGGGGCACACGTCTCCCATCGACGGTCTCACCGCGTCCTCACCGGTCGGCGGCGCGCCGACCGGCACGGTCGTGCCGTGCGGGCCGCGCCCCTCCCCTTCCAGCGGGCGGGGCCGCCCCGCCCCCGCCACCACGGCGGCCTCCGTTCGGCAAGCGCTCGGCAAGTGCCCGGCGAGTCCGCTCCCGCACCGTGGTGGTGTGCCGGGGCGGACCCGCGCTCCGCCCCCCGGACCGGCTCACGACCACGACGAGAGGACCACCCCGTGCCCGGCTACTTCGACCCCGTCTCGCTCGGCCCGCTCGACCTGCCCAACCGCCTGTTCATGGCCCCCATGACCCGCTCGCGGGCCAAGGGCGGGCTCGTCACCGGCCTCACCGCCGAGTACTACGCCCAGCGCGCCTCCGCCGGGCTCATCATCACCGAGGGGACCCAGCCCAGCGCCATCGGCCAGGGCTACATCGACACCCCCGGCGCGCACACCGCCGACCAGGTCGCCGCCTGGCGCGCGACGACCGAGGCGGTCCACGCCCGCGGCGGACGCATCTTCCTCCAGCTCATGCACGCCGGCCGGATCGGCCACCCCTACCTGTACCCCGATGGCGCCCTGCCCGTGGCGCCCTCGGCCATCGCCTCCGGCGAGTCCCTCTTCACCCCCGAGGGCATGCTGGAGCACCCCGTCCCGCGCGAGCTCACCGCCGAGGAGATCGCCGCCACCGTCGAGGACTTCGCCGACGCCGCCCGCAACGCCGTCGACGCCGGGTTCGACGGCGTGGAGCTGCACGGCGCCAACGGCTACCTCATCCACCAGTTCCTGGCCGACGGCAGCAACCGGCGCACCGACGCCTACGGCGGCTCCCCCGCGGCGCGGATGCGCTTCGCCCTGGAGACCGCGGCCGCCGCGGCCGAGGCGATCGGCCCCGAGCGGGTCGGGTTCCGGATCTCCCCCGGCAACACCTTCAACGGCATCACCGAGAGCGACACCGCCGAGCTCTACCCCGCGCTCGCCCGCGAGCTCGCCCCGCTCGGCCTGGCCTACCTGCACATCATGGAGGTCGGCGACCGGGCGGTCACCAAGGCGGTCCGCGACGCCTGGCCCGGCACGCTGGTGCTCAACCCCACGGCCGCCCCGTCCGAGGGGGGCCGCACGGTGCACGCGGGCGCCGACGCCCTCCGGGAGGGCGCGGCCGACGCGATCGCCGTCGGCTCCGACTGGCTGGCCAACCCCGACCTGGACGCGCGTGTGCGCGCGGGCGGCCCGTTCAACGAGCCCGACCCCGCCACCTTCTACGGCGGCGACCACCGCGGGTACACCGACTACCCGCGCCTGCAGGACTGAGGAGCCTCCCGGGCGGGGCGCGGGGGCGGCCTCAGCCGTCCCCGCCGTCCCGCCGCTCCTCCTCGGCGGTGCCCCCGGGCCCCACGACGAAGGTGCGCTCCGGCCCGGCGGGCCTGCGCCGCCGCAGGGCGACGCGCTCACGCCGGTCGGGGCGGCCCTCCTTCGCGGGGGCGCCCGCGAAGTGCAGCCTGCTGAACGCCAGCGCCTCGGCCAGCTCCAGCTCGCGCGCCTGGCGGTCGGCCGCCTTGCGGGTGTTGACCTCCAGGACGATCTGCCCCTCGTACCCCGTGGTGGCCAGGTGCTCCAGCAGCTCCGCGCACGGCTGTGCGCCGCGCCCCGGGATCAGGTGCTCGTCCAGGTTCTGCCCGCCGAACCCGTCGGCCAGGTGCACGTGGGACAGCCGCCCGCCGAGCCGCTTGGCCATGTCCATGGCGTCCGACCGGGACATCGCGGTGTGCGACAGGTCCAGGGTGACGTCCGGGTAGTCCCGGTCGAGCGGGTTCCAGCTCGGCGCGTAGGGGACCACCTCCCGGTCGCCCATGTGCACCGGGTACATGTTCTCCACGGCGAAGACCACGTCGGTCTCCTCCTGCATGCGGGCGATGCCCTCCTCGAAGGCCTTGGCGTACTCCCGCTGCCAGCGGAAGGCCGGGTGCACCACGATCGCGGTGGCGCCCAGCGCCTCGGCCATCGCCTTGGAGCGGACCAGTTTCTCCCAGGGGTCGCGCCCCCACACCCGCTGGGTGAAGATCAGGCAGGGGGAGTGCACCGCGGTGACGGGGACGCCGTGGTAGTCGGAGAGCCGGCGCAGCATGTCGGTGTCCTGGCTGACCGGGTCGGAGGAGACCAGCACCTCGATGCCGTCGTAGCCGAGCTCGGCGGCGATCTCGAAGGCGGCGGGCGTCTTCTCCGGGAAGACCGAGGCGGTCGACAGGACCACCGGCGCGTCGGGGACCTCGATAGCGCTCACCCGGTCAACCCTATGCGGTGGGGGGCCGGATTGGCCCGGGGGCCGTCGGCGCGGCTAGCCTGCCCGGGGTGAGAGCCGCACTTCAGGGGGCGATCCCCAGCCCCAACATCTGGCACAGCCCCGGCGTCTACGAGCTGGAGAACGCCGCCGTGGACCCGGACGGCCGCATCCGGGCCGCCATGGAGCGCATCCGCCCCATGGCCGGGGCACGGGTGCTCGACATCGGCTGCGGCACCGGCTACCACCTGCCCGCCTTCGCCGCCGTCGCCGCGCACGTGACCGGGGTGGAGCCGCACGGGGAGCTGGCGGCGGCCGCCCGCGCCCGCACCGCCGGGCTGGACAACGCCGAGGTGCGCACCGGGGTGGCGCAGCGCCTCCCGGTGCCCGACGCCTCGGTGGAGGTGGCGCACGCCCGGTGGGCCTACTTCTTCGGCCGCGGCTGCGAGCCGGGCCTGCGCGAGCTGTCCCGGGTGATGCGCCGGGGCGGCGCGGCGTTCATCATCGACAACGACGCCTCCCGCAGCACCTTCGGCGGCTGGTTCCGGCGCTTCCTGCCCCGCTACGACCCGGACGACGTGGAGCGGTTCTGGGCGGCGCAGGGGTTCACCCGGGAGCCGCTGGACATCCGGTGGCACTTCGAGCGCCGGGCCGACTTCGAGGCCGTGGTGCGCATCGAGTTCCCGCGGGGCCTGGCCGACGAGATCATCGCGGCCCACCCCGGGCTCGACGTGGACTACGCGGTCAACCTGTGGTGGCGCGAGTACTGACCGGGCCGCCGCCGTCCCGGCCGCGCCCGGCGCCGCCTCACCGCTCATCGAAGGCCACCCCCGACCCGTCCGAGGAGACCTCGACCAGCGCCCGGTCCCCGGCCGCCGACGCGCACTCGATCGCGCTGGAGGCCGAGGTCACCATCGTGTACTCGTCCATCTCGCAGCGCACCTCCTCCTGCCCGGTGTGGTAGCGGTACCGCTCCTCCAGGGCCGCCCGCGACACCGGCAGCCGCCCGGTCTCGTACTCGAAGGTCTCGGCGCCGGTGACGGTGACGTCGAAGACCGCCCGGTACCCCATGTAGGTCGCCTCGCAGGACCCGGTGGCGCCGTCCTCGGGGGCCAGCTCCCCGCAGACGACCGCCGACTCCGGGTCGTACTCCATCCCGAACGCGTTGACGAACCGCTTGAGCTCGTACTCCACCGAGGCCGTGAAGTCCTCGGGCGGCGGCGCGGGCCCCAGGCTGTCCTCGTCGAACACGGGCTCCTCGGCCGGCACCGGCCCGGTGCGGAACGCCCCGCCGGGGGACGCGTCCCCGGGGGAGGCGCCGCCGGAGGGGCCGTCCTGCGGCGGGGAGCCGTCCGGGGCGGACCCGTCCGGGGCGCCGGGGGAGCCGGACGGCGACGGGCTCGGCCCGGCCGCCGCCGTGCCGTCCCGGTCGGGCGGCAGCTCGCCGTCCCGGACGTAGGCGACCAGGCCGCACGCGGACGAGGCGGCCACTGCGCCCGCGCAGGCCAGCGCCAGCGCCGCCCTTCGGGCCAGGGTGCTGATCGGGGGTTCCACGGCCGTCCTCTCCCAGGTGCCTCGTGCGCGCCCGCGCGCCGCGGCGCGCGCCGGGCGCCCTGCCCGCGCCCGGCCCTTCGCCCGGTCTGACTCACCTGTGCGCCGCCTGGTTCCGGATCCGTCCGGCCCGCTCCGCCGCCACCGCGCCCGCCGTCCCCAGGCCGTGCGGCCGGGCACGTCCTGTCGCCCCGAGGGGCTAGCGTGCAACCATGGCGAAGAGCGCGAAGAGTTCCTTCCAGTGCACCGAGTGCGGCTGGACCACGCTGAAATGGGTGGGCCGGTGCGGGGAGTGCCAGGCCTGGGGCACCGTCGAGGAGGCGGGTGCGCCCGCGCCGACCGCCGTGGCCCCCACCCGGGTGGCCACCGCCGCCCGCCCCATCACCGAGATCGACGTGGAGACCGCGCACGCCTCCCCCACCGGCCTCGACGAGCTGGACCGGGTGCTCGGCGGCGGGGTGGTCCCCGGCGGCGTGATGCTGCTGGCGGGCGAGCCCGGGGTGGGCAAGTCGACGCTGCTGCTGGAGGTCGCCGCGCTGTCGGCGGACGCGGGCCCGGTGCTCTACGTCACGGGCGAGGAGTCCACCGGCCAGGTGCGGCTGCGCGCCGAGCGGCTCGGGGCGCTCTCCCCCAAGCTCTACCTCGCCGCCGAGACCACGGTCGGCGCCGTCGCCTCGCACGTGGACGCGGTCGCCCCCGGGCTGCTCATCGTCGACTCGGTGCAGACCATGAGCGCCCCGGAGGTGTCCGGGGTGCCCGGCGGCGTGACGCAGGTGCGGGAGGTGGCCGGGGCGCTCATCCGCATCGCCAAGGAGCGCGGCATCGCCACCGTGCTGGTCGGGCACGTCACCAAGGACGGCTCGATCGCCGGTCCCCGGCTGCTGGAGCACCTGGTCGACGTGGTGCTGCAGTTCGAGGGCGACCGCCACTCCCGGCTGCGCATGCTGCGGGCGGTCAAGAACCGGTACGGGCCCACGGACGAGATCGGCTGCTTCGACCTGGGCGAGGCCGGGATCATCGGCCTGCCCGACCCCAGCGGGCTGTTCCTGACCCGCCGCAACGAGCCGGTGCCGGGCACCTGCGTGACGGTCACCCTGGAGGGGCGCCGCCCGCTGATCGCCGAGGTGCAGGCCCTGGTCGCGCCGACCAACCTGCCGCAGCCGCGCCGGGCCACCTCCGGCCTGGACCAGGCGCGGGTGAACATGGTGCTGGCGGTGCTGGAACGGCGGGCCGGGGTGCGCCTGGCCAATGCGGACGTGTACCTGTCCACCGTGGGCGGGGTGCGGCTGGGCGAGCCGTCGGTCGACCTGGCGCTGGCGCTGGCGGTGGCCGGGTCGGCCCGGGACGAGGCGCTGCCGCGCGGCCTGACCGCCTTGGGCGAGGTCGGCCTGGCGGGCGAGGTGCGCGCGGTGGACGGCGTGGAGCGCCGCCTGATCGAGGCGCAGCGGCTCGGCTTCACCCGGGCGATCGTCCCCCGGCACAGCGAGGTCCCGGTGGAGGGCATCGAGGTGGTGGGCGTCGACGACGTGTCCGAGGCCCTGGGCGCGGCCCTGCCCGCCCGGCGCCGCCGCTCCGGCTGATCCCGGCGTCCGGGGCGGGGCCGCCCCGGGCGTCCGGTCAGTTCAGCCGGAAGACCTCGCGCTCCCGGTCCTTGCCGGAGGCGTAGTCGCCCTCGAGCGCGGCCACGTAGGTCCCGGGGCGCTTGGCGGTGGCCTCGGTGTCCCGGCAGTCCTTCCAGGACCGCTTCCGGTCCCAGGAGAAGGACGTCTTCTCCGGCACGCCGCGCTCCAGCTCGACCTTGTTCTCGTCCTCGCGCGCCGCGCAGTCGGCGGTGGAGAACACCCGGTCGTCGCCGGAGGTGATGCGCACCTCCATGTTCTCGGGCCCCAGGTCCACCGTGCAGGTCTGGTCGGCGGTGTTGACGGCGGTGACCTCGATCTTCGGCTCGGCGTCCCAGGCGTAGTCGCTCTTGTCGGTCTCCACCGTCACGACGACGTCGGAGGGGCGGCACGGGTCGCCGGCCTTCTTCGGCGCGGGGAACTCCCCGTCGGAGCCCTCATCGCCCCCGTCCCCGTCCCCGGAGCCCGATCCGCCGGAGGAGCCCGAGCCGGAGGAGTCGGAGGAGTCCTCCCCGTCTCCGTCCCCGCCGTCCTCGTCGCCCCCGTCCGCGCTCGGCGATGTGCTGGGGGTGGGCGACGGTGCGACACTGGGCGTCGGCTCCGCCGACGGCGAGGAGGAGGCTTCCGGGGACGCCCCGGCCGCGTTCTCGGTGTCCGAGGCGGACGGGCGGCAGGCATAGGCGATCAGCGTCACCACCGCCAGCAGGCCCACCAGTACGAAGACACGCCGCTTCCAATACGTCCCGGGGCTGACCGGTCCCGGGTGTCCAGCACTTGACGCCATGGGCGTAGTATTCCGGTTCCCGCGGCGTGTCACCTACTCAACCCGCCGTATTCCGACCACGAATGGGCATGATCGACAACCCTTATTCCACCGCGGTTCTCGCCTGGTACGAGCGGAACGCGCGCGACCTGCCCTGGCGCGCCGACGGGGCCTCGCCCTGGTCGGTGCTGGTGAGCGAGGTCATGCTGCAGCAGACCCCGGTCGTGCGGGTGCTTCCGGCCTGGGAGGCGTGGATGCGCCGCTGGCCGGCGCCGGCCGACCTGGCCGCCGAGCCCTCGGGGGAGGCGGTGCGGATGTGGAACCGCCTGGGCTACCCGCGCCGCGCCCTCAACCTGCACGCGTGCGCTCGGACGATCACCGAGCGCCACGGCGGCCGGGTCCCCGACGACCACGCCGAGCTGCTCGCCCTGCCCGGGATCGGGGCCTACACGGCGGCGGCGGTGGCCAGTTTCGCCTACGGGCAGCGGCACGCGGTTCTGGACACCAATGTGCGCCGGGTTCTGGCCAGAGCGGTCACCGGGAGCCAGTACCCGCCCAAGGCCGCGACCCGGGGCGAGACGGCGCTCGCCGAGGAGCTGCTGCCCGAAAAGGCGCCCACCGCGGTCCGCTGGAGTGTGGCCGTGATGGAGCTGGGGGCGCTGGTGTGCACCGCCCGCTCCCCCGCCTGCGCCGACTGCCCCATCGCCGACCGGTGCGCATGGCGCGCCGCCGGGTACCCCGCCTACGACGGCCCGCCCCGCCGGGGCCAGCGCTACGCCGGGACCGACCGCCAGGTCCGCGGCCGCCTGCTGGCGGTGCTGCGCGCCAGTCCGGGGCCGGTGGACAAGCCCGCCCTCGACGCGGTCTGGGACGAGCCGGTCCAGCGCGAGCGCGCCCTGGACGCCCTGATCGCCGACGGCCTCGTCGACCCGCTGGACGACGGCCGGTACGCCCTGCCGGGCTGAGCCCCGCGGGGCGCCCGCCCCGGCGGCCGCGCCCTGGGGGGTGTTGATCGGATCACGGCCTGTGCGCGGCGCTCGGGCGCGCCCCTCGCCGCGTTCTCACCGGTCGACAGCGCGCCAAGGCCGACTCCCCTGCTCCTCGGAGAACACAGCGGCCTTGCGACGGACATGGCGCCGCCGGCGCCCTTCTACGGCCATGACCCACGCACCACCCGCTAGCCGCGCGGACGGGGGCTCGGCGGAGGCCCTGGATGGGGAAGTCGGCCGTCGCCGTCCAGGGCCTCCGTCGATCCGCCGCCCGCGCCGCGCCGGGGGTCGCCGTGCGCGTCCAGCCAGGCCGCCAGCTCCGCGGGCTGCATCGGCCGGGGCGCCATGCGGCCCGGTTCGCGCGGGGCCGCCCACACCCACCGCGGGCGCCCGGCGGTGGACGACTCCGCGCCGATGGACCAGTCCCGGCCGTACCGGGCGCGCAGGGCGTCCAGCAGGGCGTGCACCTCCAGCGCCGCCGCGAGCTCGTCCCGGTCGGCCGCCTCCACCTCCTCGGTGCGCCCCGGCGCCTCGGGATGCGGCCGGACGGCCGTGTAGACCACCGCCCCGCTGTAGAACCCGCGCCGCGTGCCGAACCGCCACCCGGACCACCCCGCCTCCACCGCGCCCCCTCCCCGAGCCCGCCGACNNCCCGGGGGGGGGGCCCGCCGCGGTCCGGTCCATCCGGGGCACGACGCTAGGGCGCGGCCATTCCCGGCGTCCCCGAGGTTTCTTGAAATTTCTCGTGTCGGGGCCGTGCGGAGGTCAGGGGCCGGGCGTGCGCAGAAGGTCGCCCCGGATGCGGGCGAGCAGCCGGTGCGCGGCCGCCTCCCGCACCGCCGCCGCCGACAGCGCCTCGAACACCGCCCGGTAGGGCACCACCGCCTCCGGGTCGTCCAACCGCAGCTCGGCGCCGATCGTCTCGACCACCACCATCCGGTCGTCGAAGATCCAGAACCCGTGCGAGGGCACCACCCGCAGGCGCGCCCCGGCGGGCACCACCGCGATGTCCACCGACCGCATCCCCACCATTCCGGCGATCCGGTCGAGCTGCCCGGCCATCACCTCCTCCGGGCAGATGAGCATCCGCAGCGCGGGCTCCCACATCAGCACCTCGAACCGGCGGTGCGGCTCGTAGAGCACCTCCTGGCGGCGCATCCGGGCGCGCACGCCCTCCTCCACGTCGCCGTCGGGCGCGCGATGCAGCTCCACCGTGCGGCGGAGCATGTGCCGGGCGTACTCGGGGGTCTGCAGCAGACCCGGCACGCACGCCGACTCGAACACCCGGATGCGCGCCGAGGCGTTCTCGTCCTGGCCGAACGCCCGCTGCCGGGCGCGGGTGCCCGCGGCGAGCTGGCGCCGCCAGCTCGCGTAGTGCGTCTCCATCGCCCGCCGCTGGGCGATCAGCTCCCCGGCCGCGCCGGGGGCGGCGCACGCCGCGGCCCAGGCGCGCAGGTCGTCGCCGGAGGCGGTCTGCCTGCCGTTCTCCAGCTTGCTCACCTTGGAGGGCGGCCAGCCCAGCAGGTCCGCCAGGGAGCGGCCGGACAGCCCGGCGTCCGAGCGCAGCTCGCGCAGGCGCGTCCCGAGGGCGTGCCGCGCCGTCTGGTAGTCGTTCATCGGATCAGCGTGGACAGGTACCGGCCGTAGGGGAGCGCGTAATGCCACGCGGCGTCGCGGGCCCGGGCGGCCCGGACCACCTCCTCGGCCCCGCGGAGGAGTTCGGCCCCGGTGAACCGGTCGCCGTCGAAGCACAGCCGGGCCACGGCCTCGCTGTCGAACAGCCAGAAGTCCTCGGCCGGCAGCTCGCGCACCACCGGGTGGCCGCGGGGCAGGTACCGGATGTCCTCCCCCGCCGCCAGGTTGTAAGGGGTCCCCCACAGCTCCCACCTCAGATAGTCGGAGGGGGGATCGTCGACCAGCCTGACCCGCTCCATGCGCTTGCCTTTCGCCGTCTCGGCCCGCACCAGCCCCAGCCACGGCACAAACCACCCGATCCCCGGATCGCGCCCGGCGAGCCACTCCCGGTAGGGCCGGTCCTCCTCGGCCACGCCGTAGGCGCGGCGCGTCTCCAGGCGCCAGGCCGTGAAGCGGAAGTCCCGGAAGAGCCTGTCGAGGTCCGGGCCCGGGGGGATCAGGTCCGCCACGTCACTCCTTCGGGGTGTATCGGGTCAGGAGCTCACGGGGTACGACGACGAATTCTTCCCCTTCCAGGACATTCCTCACCTGGGCCAGGGCCTCGGGGTCGGTGAGCCGGCGGCCCTGCACGACGAAGTCGCCGCCGTCGGTCTCGTAGAGGCTGGGGCAACCGCTTCCCTGCGACGTGGTGCCGATGAACCTGAGCTTCATGTGCCCTCCCTGGCCCTGGTGCGTCGTGATCATCGTCGGCCAGCGGCCCGGGGCGCGCCACCCCTTCGCCGAATCGGACACCGCACCGGCTTCAGGGCACCCGGCCGGATTTCGCCCGCCCGACGGGCGCCGGGTCCGCGCACGCGAAAGCGGGCCCCGCCTCGCGTCGAGGCGGGGCCCGCTCGGGCCGGTCGGGCGGGTGCGGCGGTGCGTTCCCGGCCGCTCTGCGGTCCGGCTACTCGGCCGAGCCCGCGGCGGTCTCCTCCACCCGGGGGGCGTCGGGGACCGAGTCCGGCTTGGGCACACCGGAGAAGGTGAACCGGGCGTCGGCGCCCTCGCCCTCGGCGTCGATCACCACGATCTGGCCGGGGCGCAGCTCGTTGTAGAGGATCTTCTCCGAGAGCTGGTCCTCGATCTCGCGCTGGATGGTCCGGCGCAGCGGCCGGGCGCCCAGCACCGGGTCGTAGCCGCGGGAGGCGAGCACCTGCTTGGCGCCGGGCCGCAGCTCCAGGCCCATGTCGCGGTCCTTCAGGCGGCTGTCCAGGTTGGCCACCATCAGGTCGACGATGTCGATGATCTCCTTCTGGGAGAGCTGGTGGAAGACGATGACGTCGTCGACGCGGTTGAGGAACTCGGGCCGGAAGTTCTGCTTGAGCTCCTCCTGGACCTTGGCCTTCATCCGGTCGTAGTTGGTCTTCTCGTCGTCCTCCTTGGCGAAGCCCATCGCCGCGCCCTTGGAGATGTCCCGCGTGCCCAGGTTGGTGGTCATGATGATGACCGTGTTCTTGAAGTCGACGTTGCGGCCCTGGGCGTCGGTGAGCCGCCCCTCCTCCAGAACCTGCAGCAGCGAGTTGAAGATGTCGCCGTGCGCCTTCTCGATCTCGTCGAAGAGGACCACGGAGAACGGCTTGCGGCGCACCTTCTCGGTGAGCTGGCCGCCCTCCTCGTAGCCGACGTAGCCGGGCGGCGAGCCGAACAGCCGGGAGACGGTGTGCTTCTCCATGAACTCGCTCATGTCGAGCTGGATCAGCGCGTCCTCGTCGCCGAACAGGAACTCCGCCAGCGTCTTGGACAGCTCGGTCTTGCCGACGCCCGAGGGGCCGGCGAAGATGAACGAGCCGCCGGGGCGCTTGGGGTCCTTCAGGCCCGCACGCGTGCGCCGGATCGCCTGGGAGAGCGCCTTGATGGCGTCCTCCTGGCCGATGACGCGCTTGTGCAGCTCGTCCTCCATGCGCAGCAGCCGGGAGCTCTCCTCCTCGGTCAGCTTGAAGACCGGGATGCCGGTGGAGGCGGCCAGGACCTCGGCGATGAGCTCCTCGCCCACCTCGGCGACGACGTCCATGTCGCCGGCCTTCCACTCCTTCTCCCGCTGGGCCTTGGAGTTGAGCAGCTTCTTCTCGTCGTCGCGCAGCGAGGCGGCCTTCTCGAAGTCCTGCGCGTCGATGGCCGACTCCTTGTCCTTGCGGACGTCGGCGATCTTGTCGTCGAACTCGCGCAGGTCCGGCGGGGCCGTCATGCGGCGGATGCGCATCCGCGACCCGGCCTCGTCGATCAGGTCGATCGCCTTGTCCGGCAGGAACCGGTCGCTGATGTAGCGGTCGGCCAGCTGGGCCGAGGCCACCAGCGCGCTGTCGGTGATGGAGACCCGGTGGTGCGCCTCGTAGCGGTCGCGCAGCCCCTTGAGGATCTCGATGGTGTGCGCGATGGTCGGCTCGTCGACCTGGATGGGCTGGAACCGCCGCTCCAGGGCGGCGTCCTTCTCCAGGTGCTTGCGGTACTCGTCCAGCGTGGTCGCGCCGATGGTCTGCAGCTCGCCGCGGGCCAGCATCGGCTTGAGGATGGAGGCGGCGTCTATCGCGCCCTCCGCCGCGCCCGCGCCGACCAGCGTGTGCAGCTCGTCGATGAACAGGATGATGTCGCCGCGCGTGCGGATCTCCTTGAGCACCTTCTTGAGGCGCTCCTCGAAGTCGCCGCGGTAGCGGCTGCCGGCCACCAGCGCGCCCAGGTCGAGCGTGTAGAGCTGCTTGTCCTTCAGCGTCTCGGGGATCTCCCCCTTGACGATCTTCTGGGCCAGGCCCTCCACGACGGCGGTCTTGCCGACGCCGGGCTCGCCGATGAGCACCGGGTTGTTCTTGGTCCTGCGGGACAGGACCTGCATGACCCGCTCGATCTCGGAGTCCCGCCCGATCACCGGGTCGAGCTTGCTCTCCCGGGCGGCCTGGGTCAGGTTCCGGCCGAACTGGTCGAGGACCAGGGAGGTGGAGGGGGCCGACTCCGAGGACGCCCCGGTGGCCTGCGGCTCCTTGCCCTGGTAGCCGTGGAGCAGCTGGATCACCTGCTGGCGCACCCGGTTCAGGTCGGCGCCGAGCTTGACCAGCACCTGGGCCGCCACGCCCTCGCCCTCGCGGATCAGCCCGAGCAGGATGTGCTCGGTGCCGATGTAGTTGTGGCCCAGCTGGAGCGCCTCGCGCAGGGACAGCTCCAGGACCTTCTTGGCGCGCGGGGTGAAGGGGATGTGGCCGGAGGGGGCCTGCTGGCCCTGGCCGATGATCTCCTCGACCTGCTGCCGGACCGCTTCGAGGCTGATCCCCAGGCTCTCCAGAGCCTTCGCAGCCACGCCCTCACCCTCGTGGATGAGGCCGAGCAGGATGTGCTCCGTACCGATGTAGTTGTGGTTGAGCATCCTGGCCTCTTCCTGGGCCAGGACCACCACGCGCCGTGCGCGGTCGGTAAACCTCTCGAACATGTCTCGTCGCTCCTCACAGAGCGGTCAGGCAGGGGCGGAAGCTCCGACCCTCACGCTTTTCCGCTTTTCGGCCCTTCGGGGGGTGAAAGCCCTCGGAGGGCGCTGCCGCACCCGTCCTCCGCGCCGCCGGACACCCGCCGACCGGAGGACGCACCCGCATCGTCCGGTTGCCTCCGACCATCGTTGCCAGAGACTTTCCCCGACGATAGGGCGTTCACCCTCATCCAACTACCAATCGGGCCTTCGGTGTTCCGACTACGCCGCAAGCGAACGGTCCGCGTGCCCTCCGCTTTCGCGGGGCACGCGGACCGCCTGTGCATTCCTGCGGGATTTGCTCTGAGCGAACAGGGCCGCCCCGGGCCGCGCCGGACCCGGTGCCGGGGGTGCCGCAGGGCACCCGGGGCACGGGCCGTGGCGGGCCGGACACGTCCGCGCCCGGACCGCCAGGGCCGCACGCCGGCGCCCCCCGGGCCGGGTCGGACCCGACCGGGGAGGGTCCGCGTCCGGGGACTAGCGGCCCTGTGCCGCCTCGTACTCGGCGACGATCGCGGCCGGGATGCGGCCCCGCTCGTTCACCTGCTTGCCCTGGGCCTTGGCCCACGCCCGGATCTCAGCGCTGCGCTCACGGCTGGGGGCGCTGCGCTGCTGCCGCCGGCCGCCGCGCCCGGCCTTGGCCGGGGCCTTGCGCGCCGCCGACACGTACGGGGCCAGGAGCTCGCGGAGCTTGGAGGCGTTGTCGGTACTCAGATCGATTTCATAACTGGTTCCGTCGACCCCGAACGCGACCGTCTCGTCGGCCTCTCCGCCGTCCAGATCGTCGACGAGAAGCACCTGAACCTTTTGTGCCATGGATGTAGACCTTTCAGCAGTGCGGTGCGTCGGCACCTGAATATAAAGCTATCCGCCCCCGGGACGGAAGACAATTCTCGACGCGGCGAAAATCGCCGCCCCGCGCGCCCGGGGCGGAAAAGATCGCCGCCGGGGCCGATTCGGACCCGCGGCAGGTGTCCCGCGGGCCGCCATATCCCGGCCCGCATCCGCCCCATATCGGTCCCGCGCTAGTGCTCCGATCCCTGCTCGCCGGGGGATTCTTCCTCCCCCGGGCGCGTGCGCGCACCGTCGTGCCCACCGGTTCCGGCCGCGCGCCCCGCCTCCTGCGGGGCGGGCGCGGACGCCTCGGCCCGGGCCTCGCCGACCGGCCTGCCGTCCGACGTCCGAGGCGCCATCTCCTTGCGGAGCAGCTTGACGACGAACGCGCAGAAGACCGTCGCGACAACAGCAGGCGGGATCAGCGCCGACAAAACGTCGCCCATCGGACGCACACCCTTCCTTGTTGTTACTTTATGCAGCAATTACCCCACGGAGAGGGTCGGCGGCCCTCGGCCTCGGCCGTGGCGCGGCAAGCGGCGCACACGCCCCGCGATACCCGGGATTGACGGGTGGGGACCCCGACATCATAGACACCCCGGCCGACCACCGCGCCGCACACGGTCCCGAGCGGACCCATTACGGCGCCTCCGGCGGCGGCGGGCGGATAACGTGCCGCGCGGGCCGTGCGTTCCCGATCTGCCTTAACCGCGGGCATCGCAGCCGATTCGATGCCGAATTGACGACTCTTCGTAGCCTTTGGCCCCGAAGCGGTCACCGCCGGTATATCAGAGCCCTCCTCTCCCCCTCGACCCGGAGCGGGAACCGGGGGCGCGGGTTCTCCATGGCACCGGCAAGATTACCCGCCCCTTTACGCCCTCCGAACGCGGGTTCGCATATGGTGCGGCGGCGGCCCGGGGGTTGTGGGATGGTGGCACCCGGCGGCCGCGCCCACCCCTCGCCGGCCGCTTCGGGATCGCCCGCGCCCTGCCACTGCGGGCATTGGTGGGAAGGACCTGTCGTGGAGTTCCACGCCGATCTGCATATTCACTCCAAGTACTCACGGGCGTGCAGCAGGGATTGCGACCTGGAACACCTCGCCTGGTGGGCGGCGCGCAAGGGCGTCGACGTGGTCGGTACCGGTGATTTCACTCACCCGGCCTGGCGCGAGGAGTTGCGCTCCGGCCTCGTCCCCGCCGAGCCGGGCCTGTTCCGGCTGGCGCCCGAAATCGAGCGCCGGGTGCTGCGCACCCTGCCCCCGTCGTGCCGCAAAGCGCCGCGCTTCATGCTGTCGGTGGAGATCTCCACGATCTATAAAAGGGGCGAACGCACCCGAAAGGTGCACCATTTGCTCTACGCCCCGTCCATGGCGGCGGCCGAGGCGATCACCGCGGATTTGGCCCGGATCGGCAATCTCGCCTCGGACGGGCGCCCCATCCTCGGCCTGGACTCGCGCGACCTGCTGGAGATCACCCTGTCCAGCGACCCGGGCTCCTACCTGGTCCCGGCGCACGTGTGGACGCCCTGGTTCGCGGTGCTGGGCTCCAAGTCCGGCTTCGACCGGGTCGAGGACTGCTACGCCGACCTGGCCGACCACGTCTTCGCCGTGGAGACCGGGCTGTCCAGCGACCCCGCGATGAACTGGACGGTCCCCTCGCTGGACCGCTACACCCTGGTCAGCCACTCCGACGCGCACTCCCCGCCGATGCTCGCGCGGGAGGCCACCCGCTTCGACACCGACCTGGACTACTACGCGGTGCGGCGCGCGCTGGAGACCGGCGAGGGCTACCGGGGGACGGTGGAGTTCTTCCCCGAGCACGGCAAGTACCACCTGGACGGGCACCGCAAGTGCGGGGTGCGGCTGGATCCGCGGGACACGCGCGGCCACGGCGGCCGCTGCCCGGAGTGCGGGCGCCCGCTGACCGTCGGCACCGCCCACCGGGTGGGCGAGCTGGCCGAGCGGCCCGCCGGGTACCGCCCGGAGGGCGCGGCGGCCTTCACCAACCTGGTGCCGCTGCCGGAGATGGTGAGCGAGATCGTCGGGGTGGGCCCCAAGAGCAAGCGGGTCCGCGGCGAGGTGGACCGGCTGGTCGCCGCGCTCGGGCCCGAGCTGGAGATCCTCACCCGCAGCCCGCTCGACGAGGTGCGGCGGCACGGCGGCGAGCTGCTGGCCGAGGCGGTGGACCGGCTCCGCCGCGACGAGGTGATCCGCGACGCCGGGTACGACGGCGAGTACGGCGTGATCCGCATGTTCCGCCCCGAGGAGCTGGCCGCCCCGGGCGAGGCCGCCCTGTTCGACCTTCCCGACACCGCCGCGGGGGCGAAGGGCGGCGGGAAGGGGGCCCAGAATAAGGGGGCGCAGAGGGCGTCGGCGAAGCCGGACGCCCGAGCGGAGCGGCCCCCGCGGCTCGACGGCCCGAGCCGGGAGGACGCCGGGGCCGGGGCGCCCGCCGAGGAGCCCGCGGCCCCGGAGGGCGACGGCGGGACTCCCCCCGGGGCCCCGCAGGCCGCGGCCCCCGCGCTCTTCCCCGACGGCCCCGCCGCCGAGGGCCCCTCCTCCCGGGGCCTGCTCGACGGGCTGGACCCCGAGCAGCGCGCCGCCGCCGAGCACCCCGACGGCCCGCTGCTCATCGTCGCGGGCCCCGGCACCGGCAAGACGCGCACCCTGACCCGCCGCATCGCGCACAAGGTGGCCGAGCGCGGCCTGCCCCCGGAGCGCTGCCTGGCCATCACCTTCACCCGCCGCGCCGCCGCCGAGCTGCGCGAGCGGCTGGAGGAGCTGCTCGGGGCGCACGCCGACCCGCTCACCGTGACCACCTTCCACGGGCTCGGCCTGACGGTGCTGCGCGAACAGCACGCGCGCGCCGGGCTCACCGAGCGCTTCGGCGTGGCCGACGCCGAGCGGGCGCTGGAGGTCGCCGCCGAGACCGCCGGGTCCCACCGGGCCGGGCAGGAGCTGCTGGCCCGGCGGGACGCGCCCGCGGAGGGGCCCGACGAGGAGGTGGAGGCCTACCGCAAGCGGCTGCGCGAACAGGACCTGGTGGACTTCGCCGACCTGGTCGCCCTGCCGGTGCGGCTGCTGTCGGAGGACCCCGCCCTGGCCGAGGCCTACCGGCGCCGCTGGACGTCGGTGAGCGTCGACGAGTACCAGGACGTGGACGGCACGCAGTACGCGCTGCTGCGGCTGCTCAGCGGCCCGCAGGGGGACATCACCGCGATCGGCGACCCCGACCAGGCCATCTACCGGTTCCGCGGCGCGGACGTGGGCTACTTCCTCCGGTTCGAGCAGGACCACCCGGGGGCGTCGGCGGTGCGGCTGTCGCGCAACTACCGGTCCAACGCCACCATCGTGGACGCCGCGGTGGCGGCCATCGCGCCGGGCTCGCTGGTGCCCGGGCGCGAGCTGCGCGCGGTCGGCGACTTCTCCGACCCGCCGCGCATCGGGGTGCACGCCGCCGCCGACGAGCGTGCCGAGGCCTCCTTCGTGGCCCGCGCGATCGACCGGCTGCTCGGCGGCACGTCGCTGCACTCGCTGGACAGCGGGCGCGCCGACGGGGAGGGCGAGGAGCTGTCCTTCGCCGACATGTGCGTGCTCTACCGCACCTCGGCGCAGGCCGAGGCGGTGATGAGCGCCTTCGACGCCGCCGGGGTGCCGTTCCAGAAGCGCACGCACGACCGGCTGTCCGCCCGTCCCGGGGTGCGGGCCCTGGCCGCCGAGCTGCCGCTGACCCCGGGCGACGCGGTGGCCGACCGGGTCGGCGCCGCCGCCGGCGCGCTGGCCGAACGGCTCCGTGCCGACGAGGAGGCGGCCACCGCCGCGCGCACGGCGGGCGAGCTGCTGCTGCCCCTGGCCCGGCGCTGCGGGGACGACCTGGACCGGTTCCTGGCCGAGCTGGCGCTCGGCGCCGAGGTGGACGCCCTGGACCCGCGGGCCGACCGGGTGTCGCTGCTGACCCTGCACGCCGCCAAGGGGCTGGAGTTCCCGGTGGTGTTCCTGGTGGGGTGCGAGGACGGCGTGCTGCCGTTCCGCCTGCCCGGCTCCGGGCGCGACCCGGAGGCCGAGGCCGAGGAGCGGCGGCTGTTCTTCGTGGGCCTGACGCGGGCACAGCGGCGCCTGTACCTGTCCCGGACCCGCCGCCGCACCCGGCGCGGGTCGGCCGCCGACAGCGCGCCCTCGCCGTTCCTGGCGTCGGTGCCGGGGGCCCTGACGATGCCGGTGGACGAGGAGTCGGCCGCCCGGCGCCGCCCCAAGGACCGCCAGCTGCGCCTGATGTGAGCGGACGAGGTCAGGCGCGGGGGGTGCCCGGGGCGTCCAGGTGCAGCAGCATCCGGGTGTTGCCCAGGGTGTTGGGCTTGACCCGCTCCAGGTCCAGGAACTCGGCGACGCCCTCGTCGTAGGAGCGCAGCAGCTCCTCGTAGACGCGCGGGGAGACGGGCGTCCCCTGGATGGGGTCGAAGCCGTGGCGGGCGAAGAAGCCGGTCTCGAAGGTGAGGCAGAACACGCGGCGCACGCCCAGCTCGCGGGCGCGGGAGAGGAGTTCGCCGACGATGCGGTGGCCGATGCCGCGCCCCCGCGCCTGCGGGTCCACGGCCACGGTGCGCACCTCGGCCAGGTCCTCCCAGAGCACGTGCAGGGCGCCGCAGCCGACCACCGTCCGGGGGCCCAGCGGCGCCTCGCCGACGGCGGGGCTCTGGGCCAGCTCGGCGACGCAGAACTCCTGGACGTCCTCGTAGAGGGTGACGGTGCTCTTGGAGAGCACCCGGCGCTCGGGGCTGTAGGTGTCGATCAGCCCGCGGATGCGGGCGACGTCGCGGGTCCGGGCGCGGCGGACGGTGACGAGGTCCTGCGGCGCCCGCGCCCGGTCCTGGGCGGGGTCCATGGTCGGCAACCCTAGCGCCTGGCGCACGGCGGTGCCCGGCACCCCGTCCGCCGCGGAGGGCGGGGCGGGGCGCCGGGCACGGCGCATCGCGGGTCCGGTCGGGTCGGCTCAGATCAGCTGCTTGCGGGCGGCCCAGACGACCGCCTCGATCGGGGTGTTGACGCCGAGCTGGTCGCAGATGGCGCGCAGTCGGCGGCGCAGCGTCCGGGCGCTGAGTTCGAGTCGGCGGGCGGCGACGTCGGTGGTGACCCCGGTGGCGATCTCTGCGAGGAGCTGGATCTCGTCCTCGGTGAGGCTCTGCGCCGCGGGCAGGTGCTGTGCGGTGTCGCGGGGCGGCATCGCGGGGGCGGGCACCATCCCCCCGTCGCGCAAGTGGGCCGCGGGGGCCTTCACGGCACGCCGTTCGAGTGTTGCCTGTTCCACTCCGTCCTCCCTCATCCGTGGTGAGCGCGGAACATCAAGCCGCCGCAGCTCGGGCCCGGGCGAGGGACCGCACCTGCGCTCTCCTGGCACACGGAGCGCAGGCTCAGCGGCACGCGGCCCGCGGTGCTCGGTCTGGGACGGACAGACCGGGCCGGGCACGCACGCCTGGGAAGGGACGGAGGACCGTCGGGCCTTCTCCGGCCATCCCCACTCGCGTCGAACTCTTCTGCTGCGTCGGGCGCGCGGACAACTCCGCTCGCCTGGAAAACGCTAAGCGGCGGGAGAGAGGGCGTCAAGGTCTATCAAATCACCCTAAGCGACCCTCCTGAGGCGTAACGTGACCACGCGGGCGCGCAGATCATTTCCCCGCCAGTGGTGACCTGCGGAAATAACCTTCGTGACCAGGGACTCCTCTAGAGAGGGCCCACAGAGCGCCGCTCGGCGCCCACACGGCGGCGCCGCCGCAGGTCAGCAAGGTGCCACCGCACCGTTACATCACGATGGGGTAACAGTACGTGTCCGGGTGGGCCGCCCCGCCCGGGGCGGCCCACCCGGGCCGCCGCGCCTACCCCTCCGGCTTGACCAGGGGGAACAGGATGGTGTCGCGGATGTTGCGCCCCGTGAAGGCCATCAGCAGCCGGTCGATGCCGACGCCGACGCCGCCCGTGGGCGGCATGCCGTACTCCAGCGCCCGCAGGAAGTCCTCGTCGAGCTGCATCGCCTCGGGGTCGCCCCCCGCGGCCAGCAGGGACTGCTCGGTCAGGCGGCGCCGCTCCTCCACCGGGTCGACCAGCTCGGAGTAGCCGGTGCCCAGCTCCATCCCGAAGCCGATCAGGTCCCACTTCTCGGTGAGCAGCGGGTCCTCGCGGTGCTGCCGGGTGAGCGGGCTGGTCTCCACCGGGAAGTCGCGCACGAACGTGGGCCGCTCGATGGTGTGCTCGACCAGCTCCTCGAAGAGGTGCTCGACCAGCTTGCCCTGGCCCCAGTCCGGGCTGTGCTCCACGCCCCTGGCGTCGGCCAGCTTGCGGACGCGCTCCAGGGGGGTGCGCGGGGTGACCTCCTCCCCGAGCGCCTCGGAGACCACGCCGTACAGGGTGACGTGCGGCCACTCCCCGGCCAGGTCGAACCCCTCCTCGCCGCGCGGCACCACGGTGGAGCCGAACGCGGCGCGCGCCGCCCCCTGGATGAGCTCCCGGGTGACCTCGGCCATGGTGTCGTAGTCGGCGTAGGCCTGGTAGAACTCCAGCATCGTGAACTCGGGGTTGTGCGTGGAGTCCGCGCCCTCGTTGCGGAAGTTCCGGTTGATCTCGAAGACCTTCTCGATGCCCCCCACGACCAGCCGCTTGAGGTACAGCTCCGGCGCGATGCGCAGGTACAGGTCCAGGCCGTAGGCGTTGATGTGCGTGGTGAACGGACGGGCGGTGGCCCCTCCGTGCACCTGCTGCAGCATCGGGGTCTCGACCTCGATGAACCCGCGGTCCCCGAGCGTGTCGCGCACCGAGCGGATCGCCGCCGAGCGCTGCCGCACCATCTCGCGCGCCTCGGGGTTGACGATCAGGTCGACGTAGCGCTGCCGCACCCGCGCCTCGGGGTCGGTCAGGCCCTTGTGCTTCTCCGGCAGCGGGCGCAGGCACTTGGAGGTCAGCGCCCAGGAGTCGGCCATCACCGACAGCTCGCCGCGCCGCGAGGTGATGACCTCGCCCTCGATGCCGACGTGGTCGCCCAGGTCGACGTCGCGCTTCCAGGCGTCCAGGGAATCCGCGCCCAGCCGGTCCAGCGACATCATCACCTGGATGTCCCCGGAGTCGTCGCGCAGCGTGGCGAAGCACAGCTTGCCGCCGGTCCGGTAGAGCATGACGCGGCCGGTGATCGCGACCCGGTCCCCGGTGGCCGTGTCCGGNTTGTTGGCGGCGGCCGCCGCCGATCGCGTCGGTGCGGGGGTAGCCGACCGGGTAGGGGTCGACGCCCTCGGAGCGCAGGCGGTCCAGCTTCTCGCGGCGGACACGCATCTGCTCGGGCAGGTCGTCGTAGGCTTCGTCCAGCACGTCACTCACGCCCCCGATCCTATCGGCGGCTCCGCACTGCCCCGGCGCCCCGCGGCGGCGCGGGCCCGCCGGACCGCCCCCGCCTCACCCCGTGTTGCGCTCGAAGACCAGGCGCAGGCCGACCAGGGTGAGCCAGGGCTCGTGGGCGTCGACGGTCTCGCACTCGGAGACCACGAGCGGGGCCAGCCCCCCGGTGGCGACCACGGTCACGTCGTCGGCGCCGACCCCCGCCTCCGGGTCGGCCAGCTCGGCGGCCATCCGGTCCACCACCCCGTCGACCTGCCCGGCGAACCCGTAGACGACGCCCGAGCGCAGCGCCTCGGCGGTGTTCTTGGCGATGACCGACCGGGGCGTGGCGATCTCCACCATGTGCAGCTGGGCGCCGCGCCGGGAGAGCGCCTCCACCGAGATGTCGATGCCCGGGGCGATGGCGCCGCCGATGTACTCGCCGCGGGCGCTGACCGCGTCGAAGGTGGTGGCGGTGCCGAAGTCCACCACCACCGCCGGGCCCCCGTAGAGCTTGACCGCCGCCAGCGCGTTGATGATCCGGTCGCCGCCGACCTCCTTGGGGTTGTCCATGCGCACCGGGATGCCGGTGCGCACGCCCGGCTCCACCACCACGGCGGGCACCCCGGGGTGGCGGCGCCGGAACATCTCGCGCATCTCGTGCAGGACGCTGGGCACCGAGCAGCACATCGCGATGCCCTCGATCGCGCCGCCGGCCTCCGAGGCGCCGATCAGCCCGGACATGAGCACCGTCCACTCGTCGGCGGTGCGGTGGGCGTCGGTGGCCACCCGCCAGTGGTCGACCAGCTCCTCGCCGCGGAACAGGCCGAAGACGGTATGGGAGTTGCCGACGTCGATCGCCAGGAGCATTCGGGGGGTTCCTCCACTCAGTCAGCGGGATGCGGGTGCGGGGGCCGGGTCACACCGGGCGCAGGTCCAGGGCGATGTCCAGGGCCGGGGACGAGTGCGTCAGGGCCCCCACCGCCAGGTAGTCGACCCCGGTGGCGGCCACCTCGGCGGCCGCGTCCAGCCTCAGGCCGCCGCTGGCCTCCAGCCGGGCGCGCCCGGCGACCAGGGCCACCGCCGAGCGCAGCCGCTCGGGCCCGAAGTTGTCCAGCAGGATCTCCTCGGCCCCGGCCTTGAGCGCGGGCTCGACCTGGTCCATCCGGTCCACCTCGACCTCCAGCGGCACCCCGGGGAAGGCCGCGCGCACGGCGCGCACCGCCTCCTCCACGCCGCCCGCGGCCACCACGTGGTTGTCCTTGATCAGCGCGGCGTCCGACAGCGCCATCCGGTGGTTCTCCCCGCCGCCGCAGCGCACCGCGTACTTCTCCAGCGCCCGCAGCCCCGGGAGGGTCTTGCGGCTGTCGCGGACCCGGGCGCCGGTCCCGGCCACGGCGTCGACCCAGGCGCGGGTGGCGGTGGCGATCCCGGACAGGTGGGTGAGCAGGTTCAGCGCGGTGCGTTCGGCGGTGAGCAGGTCCCGGGTGCGGCCGGTGACGGTCATCAGCACGTCGCCGCGGGCGGCGCGGCCGCCGTCGGCCGCGCGGCGCTCCACCCGGACCGCGCCCTCGGCGGCCAGCCAGAAGGCCAGCTCGGCCAGGGGCAGCCCGGCGACCGTGCCGTCCGCACGCGCCACGACGTCGGCGGTGCTGACCTGGGCGGCGGGGACGGTGGCGGCGGTGGTCACGTCGATCCGCGCGCCGTGGGTCAGGTCCTCGGCCAGGGCGGTGAGGACCGTGTGCACGTGCGCCTCGGCGCCCGTGCGCCACGGCAGCACCAGTTCCGGACGCTGTCCGGGGCCGGCCGACCCGGTGTCCCGGGCGAGGGGCGCGCCGATCCCCTCCAGTTCGTCGCGCAGTCCCGGCGGAAGCGCGGCGGCGGGGCGCTCCTCCAGGCGGGCACGCACCCCGTCGGCGGCCAGGGTCAGGCGGACCGGGCGCCCGCGCAGCCGGGGATCGGGGGCCGGGCGGTCGGAGCGGCGGTGGGCGCCGCGGCTCTCCTCGCGCTCCCGGGCGGCCCGCACCACCAGGGCGGCGACGGTGGCCAGGTTGGTGGCCTCCCAGGCCTCCACGCCGGGCCGGGGCGGCGCGGCGGCGCCGCGGGCGAACATGGAGGCGGTGTGCTCGGCGATGCGCTCCAGGCCCTCGGCGTCGCGGAGCACGCCCGCGTGCCGGGACATCAGGGTGCGCAGCTCCTCCAGGCCGCCGGGGTCGGCGAGCGCGGCGGGGGCGCCGACCGGCGGCGCGGCCGGTGCGGCGGGCGCGGGCGGGTCCCCGGCCAGCCCGGCGGCGATGCGCTCGGCGAAGACGGCGCCCTCCAGCAGCGAGTTGGAGGCCAGGCGGTTGGCGCCGTGCACGCCGGTACGGGCGTTCTCGCCGACCGCGTAGAGGCCGTGCACCGCGGTGCGGCCGTCGGTGCCGGTCTCCACCCCGCCGGAGGCGTAGTGGGCGGCCGGGGCGACCGGGATGGGCTCGGTGACCGGGTCGATGCCGTGCTCCCGGCAGGCGGCCAGGATGGTGGGGAAGCGGCGCTCCCACATGGCGGCGCCGAAGGCGCGCGCGTCCAGCAGCACGTGGTCGGCGCCGGTGGCGGCCATGGCGCGGGCGGCGGTGTCGGCGACCACGTCGCGCGGGGCCAGGTCGCCCAGCTCGTGGACGCCCTCCATGATGCGGCGGCCGTGCACGTCGGTCAGGAAGGCGCCCTCGCCGCGCACCGCCTCCGACACCAGCGGGCGGCGCCCGCGCGCACCCGCCCCGGTCCACAGCACGGTGGGGTGGAACTGGACGAACTCCAGGTCGGCCAGGGGAGCCCCGGCGCGGGCGGCCAGCGCCGCGCCGTCGCCGGTGGACACGGCCGGGTTGGTGGTGGAGGCGAAGACCTGGCCCAGGCCCCCGGCGGCGAGCACCACGGCGGGCGCCAGCACCGCGCCGACGCCGTCGCGCTCGCCCTCCCCCATCACGTGCAGGGTGACCCCGCGCACGGCCGGGCCGCCGCCGGGGGCGGTGCCGGGCAGCGCGTCCAGGGCCAGGGCGTGCTCGATCACCTCGATGCGGGGTTCGGCGCGGACCGCGGCGACCAGGGCGCGGACGATCTCGGCGCCGGTGGCGTCGCCCCCGGCGTGCGCGATCCGGTCGGCGCGGTGCCCGCCCTCGCGGGTGAGCTGCAGGCCGCCGCCGGCGTCCCGGTCGAACCCGGTCCCCGCGGCCACCAGCCGCTCCAGCGCGGCGGGGCCCTCGGCGGCGAGCACGTGCACGGCGAGCGGGTCGCACATGCCCGCCCCGGCCTCCAGGGTGTCGGCCATGTGCGCCACCGGGTCGTCGCCGGGGCCCACGGCGGCGGCGATGCCGCCCTGCGCCCAGCGGGTGGAGCCGGAGTCGAGCACGTCCTTGGTGACCAGCACCGCGCGGGCGCGGGGGGCACGGCGGACGTACCCCAGGGCGGTGCTGAGCCCGGCGACGCCGGAGCCGACGATGACGGCGTCGGCCTCGACGGTCCACCCCGGGTCCGGGGCGGCGAGTCTGCCGGGGGGCGGTGCGGTGGTCACGGGCGGGCCTCCTCCTGGACGGCGGTGCTCACAGGGTGAGCGGCACGTTGTCGATCAGCCGGGTGCTCCCGACGCGGGCGGCGACCAGCAGCACGGCCTCGCCGCGGTGGTCCGGCGGCACCTCGGCGAAGGTGTGCGCGTCGACCAGCGCCAGGTAGTCCAGCTCCACGGGCACGGTGTCCGCGGCCGCGGCGTCCAGCACCTCGCGGGCGGCGCCGAGGATGCCGACCGGGCCGGTGACCGAGGCGTCCGCGCCGGACAGCAGCGCGCGGGAGAGCGCCAGGGCGCTGGCGCGCTCGTCCTCGGACAGGTACACGTTCCGGCTGGAGGTGGCCAGGCCGTCGTGGTCGCGCACGGTGGGCACGCCCACCACGGTGATGCCGAACGCCAGGTCGCGCACCATGCGCCGGATGGCGGCCAGCTGCTGGGCGTCCTTCTGGCCGAACACCGCCACGTCCGGGCGGACCATGTGGAAGAGCTTGGCGACGACGGTGAGCACGCCGCGGAAGTGGCCGGGCCGGGAGGCGCCCTCCAGCACATCCCCGATGGGGCCGGGGTCGACGGTGACGATCTGCTCGCCCGGGTACATCGTCTCCACCCCGGGCGCGTAGACCACGTCGACGCCCTCCTCGGCGCAGGCGCGCAGGTCGTCGTCGAACGCGCGGGGGTAGCGCTCGTAGTCCTCGCCGGGGCCGAACTGCAGCGGGTTGACGAAGACGCTGACCACGACCGCCTCGGCGCGCTCGCGGGCGGCGGCGATCAGCCCGCGGTGGCCGCTGTGCAGGGCGCCCATGGTGGGCACCAGGGCGGTGCGCCCCAGTCCGGCGCGGATCCGGGCCAGCTCCTCGGGGGTGCGGGCGACCACCGGGGCGGCGCGGTCGGGTGCGGTCATCAGGGGAGTCCTCACGGTCGGAGCGGGGATGCGGTCGCGGGGGGGCGGTCCTCACGCCTGGAGGACGTCCAGCAGGCGTTCTGCGTCGTGCGGCTTGAGCAGGCCCGCCTCCAGGGCGCGGTCGGCGGTGAGCCGCGCGAGGACGACGTAGGCCGGGACGCTCTCGGGGGCGTGGGCGCGCAGCTCGGCCATGTGGCCCTGGACGGTGCGGGCGTCGCCGCGCAGCACCGGGCCGCTGAGGCCGTCGATGCCCAGCCTCAGGGCGTTGTCCAGGGCGGCGCCCAGCAGCGGGCCGAGCATCCGCCCGGGGTCGGCCACCCCGGCGGCGCGCAGCTGCTCGCGGCTCTCGGCGACCAGGGTGACCAGGTGGTTGGCGCCCCCGGCGAGAGCGGCGTGGTAGAGGGCGCGGCGGTCCTCGTCGATCCAGACCGGTTCGGCGCCCATCTCCACCACCAGGGCCTCGGCGATGGGGCGCAGCGGCTCGGGTGCGGTGACGCCGAAGCTGCAGCTCGCCAGGCGGTCCAGGTCCTCGGGGCGGCCGGTGAAGGTCATCACCGGGTGCAGCGCCATGGGCAGGGCGCCCGCCGCGGTGGCGGGGGCCAGCACACCGTGGCCGTGGCTGCCGCTGGTGTGCGCCAGCAGCCTGCCCCCCAGCGGGGCGCCGGTCTCGGCCAGGCCGCCCACCAGGGGGGCGAGCGCGTCGTCGGGGACGGTCAGCAGCACCAGCTCGCTGGCGGCGACCACCTCGGCGGCCTCCATCACCTCGGCGCCGGGGAGCCGCTCGGCCACCCGCCGCCGGGAGGCCTCGGAGACGGCGGTGGCCGCCTCGACCCGGTGCCCGGCGCGCTCCAGCGCCGCGCCCACCGCCGATCCGACCCGCCCGGGGCCGATGACGCCGACGGCGAGCCGGGCCGGGCGGTCCCGCGTGTCATCGCTTGCGCCCATGTCGGTCCTCACAACGGTGGCCTGCTCGGTTCCGGTCCCTGACGGGTACCGGACGCTGTCGGCCAAGCTTACTTCGCCGTGTGGGCCGGACGGGCGGGCAGGCCCAGTACACGGGGCCGGCGCCGGCCCGCTGGGGGCCGGCGCCGGATCCGCCCCGCGGGGCGCCGCCGCGGGGAGGGGGGTCTGGGGCCCGCGCGAGGCGGGCGCGGGGTCACCCCTTGATGACCATGACCCCGGAGTTCCAGCAGTTGCCGTTGGCCTGGCCGAGGATGGCCGTGGCGTTGCCGCAGCCGTTGGAGCCCACGTTGGCGTCGATGTGGGCGGTGTTGCCGCTGACGACCGAGCCGTTGCCGGACGAGCCGCTGTTCACGTCGGCGAAGGCGGGCGCACCGGCGGCCAGGACGGCGGCGGAGGCGGCGACGACGGCACCGGTGGCGATGGTCTTCTTCAGCACTGGCTGTCTCCTTTGCGTGCCGGACGGGGGGTCTCCGGCCGGCGAGAGGGTTGGTACGTCCGTGAGTCCCGCGCAGGCTCGAGCACCATCTACCCACACCCGCCCCGCCGTTCATACCTGTCGACCTGCATCGATCACGGTGGGCACCCGAGTGCGGACACACTGTAAGGCGACTTTTCCGGACTTACCCCGGCGGTACTCCGGGGTGATGTGATCCAGGGCACACCGATTCGGGGCGGTTTCGCGCCCACCTACCGGGGCGTTTCGGCGCGAAGAGTTCCGACCCGGTTCCGGCTCGGACGTTTCCGGTGCTTTCCGCTCCCATTCAGCGGGCCCGTACGCACCGGTACGAACAGAACGGAGAGAGAACCGCCGATCCACCGGAACGGGCGCGGACACGACGCACCATCGGGCCGTTCGCGCCCCGGACGACGCACGGATCAGGGGTGTTCAGGACGGGTCGCTGCGGGTGGCCCACCGCTCGGGGCCGCCCGTGCGGGACCGGGCCTCATGGCCCAGCCGGGCCAGGGCGTCCACCGTGCGGCGCGCCTCGGCGGCGCCGCGGGCCGCCGCCCACGCCCGCACCGGCCCCGGCGGGGTGTCCACCGCCACCGTGGCCCGCCCCCGGCGCCGGGCCAGGGGGCCGACCGCCATCCGCACGCTCTGCATCCGCGCGTGCGGCACGAACTCGGTGACCTTGCACAGCACCCCGCGCCGGGTGACGAACAGGCGGTCGTCCACGCCGAGCGCCGGGCCGTCGGGGCGGCTCCCCCGCACCGGGCGGAGCGGCACCCCGGCCGACCGCGCCCCCGGGAACACCTCGTCGATCAGCGCGAACGCCAGGTTCCGCGGCGCCACCGGGAGCAGCGTCGAAGAGTCCATCTGGCGCTCGCCCACGTACCCGGCGACGTTCGCCTCGACCCGGACCACGCCCAGCGACCGCCACAGCACCGGCTCGACCACGCGCACCGCCTGCACCCGGCCGGGCGGCACGGTCTGCATCCGCGCCTGGAACGCCCCGTAGCGCAGCCGCAGCCCGTCCGGGGACAGTGAGGAGTAGAAGTCCGTGTACCGGATGAGCGGGCCCAGGAAGCCCCGCACCAGACCGAGCATCAGCGGCACCGCCCCGCCCAGCACGCCCGGCTCGGCGAAGGCGAACCCGGCGACCATGAGCACCATGAACGCCAGGAAGGCCAGCAGCACCGGCAGCCGGAAGGCCAGGGCCCCCAGCAGCAGCGGGAACGGGAGCTTGTACAGCGGCCGCTCGGGGGCCTCGGGGGCGTTCCCGGCCAGGCCCGCGGCGTGCGCGAGCAGGGCGGCGCGCAGCCGCTCCGCGCGCGGGCGGGACAGGTAGCGCAGCCGCACCTCGCCGGTGTCGCCCCCCGCCAGCTCGACCCGCAGCTCGGCCAGGCCGAACACCTGGGCCAGGATCGGCCGGACCACGTCCACCGCCTGCAGGCGGCTCAGCGGCACTTCGCGGGACATCCGCCGCAGCAGGCCCTCGTGCACGACGAGGTGGTCGCCGCGCAGCTCGAAGCCGCTGTTCCACCAGGACATCATGGCGTGGGCGGCGGAGCCGCAGGCCACGGCCAGGGTCATCAGCGCGGTCCAGGCCATGCCGAAGGGGGCCAGCACCGGCCCCAGCACGGCCAGGAAGACCACGGTGGCCACGGCGGTGCGGAAGGCGGCGGTGGCCCAGTGCGGACGCTGCGGGCCGTGCACGACGTCGTCGCCGGGCCGGGGCGGGGGCCCGGGCGGCGGCGGGGGCGGCCCCGGCGGTCCGCCCGGTCCGCCGGGGGCGCCCGGCGGCAGGAACCGGACGTTGCCGCCGCCGAACGGCGTCTGGCCGGGCCCCTGCGTCGGGCCGGGCGGGGGCGGCGGCCCGGGCGGAGGGGGGCCGTGGGGAGGCGGGCCGGGCGGCGGAGGCGGGGCGGAGGCGTGCGGCGGCCGGGGGGCGGCCGCGTGCGGGGCGGGGGCGTGCGGGGCGGACGGGTGCGGCGCCCACAGGGGCGTG
>NZ_ANBH01000063.1 GCF_000341185.1 Nocardiopsis chromatogenes YIM 90109 | reverse complement strand
GCCCAGCCGCTCGGGGTCGACCGGCGGCGGCGCCACCTGCTCGACCGCGTTGGTCTCGGTGGGGCCGGTGATCTCCCGCAGCGGCGGCGGCTCCGGCGCCTCCGGGCTCGGCGGGGTCCGGGCGCCCTCTTCGGCTTCGGCGTCGTTCACGCGTCACAGTCCCGTCGAGAAGGTCTCGCTCCGCGCGGCCAGGCGGTCGCGCAGTACCACCGCGTCGTCCAGGGGCAGCCCGGGGATGCGGGTGTCGGCGGTGGTGGCGGCCGTGCGCACGCGCACCGTGGCGATCCCCAGGGCCTGCTCCAGCAGGTCGGCGGTCACGTCCACCACCTGCATGCGCCCGTAGGGCACGACGACGAGCTGGCGGACGGCCGTGCCGTAGGTCAGGTACAGGTCGGTGGGGCCCTCGGCGTAGCCCCACGAGCGGCGGGCCGGTCCGGCCGACAGCCACGCGGCCGCGAAGGCGGCGGCGACCGCGATGACGGGCACCGCGGCCGCCTGCGGGCCGAGCCACAGCCAGGCGGCCACCGCACCGACGACCGCGCAGGGCAGGGCGACGGCGGNTCGACCCGCCGGCCGACGCGGGTCCACTCGGTCCCCTCGGGCGGCGCGAACGCCTCCCGCGCGGTGTCCCCGTCCTCGGCGCCGGGCCGCGGTTCGCGGTGCTCTGAGTCAGACGCGGCGAATTCCACGATTCCAGTCAATCATCCCGGACCCGCCCCGCGCCGTTCCGCCGTGCGGGGCGGTCCCCCGGGCGGCGGGACGCCCCTCGGGTGTGCCGCTCGGACCAGTTCCGTAGAAGGCGCCGGCGGTGTCCTGTCCATCGCAGGGCCGCCGTGTCCCCCAGAAGCAGGGAGGTCGGCCCGGCCGCGCCGTCGACCGGTGAGAACGCGGCGAGGGACGCGCCCGGGCGCCGCGCAACGGGTCATGATCCGATCGACACGCCCCGGCCGCCGACCGGGACCGGTTCAGCCGCCGACCGCGAAATTCCGCTGGGTGCGCTCGTGCAGGGCGATGCCGACCGACACCGACACGTTGAGCGATTCGGTCGAGCTGAACATCGGGATGGTCACCGCCGCCGCGGCGATCTCCCGGAACGGGTCGGAGGGGCCGCCCTTCTCGCTCCCGAACAGCAGCGCCAGCCGGTCCCGCAGGTCGCCGAGGCCGCGGACCGGCAGGTCGCCGTGGGCGTCCATCACCGCCAGCGACATGTCCGCGCCGCGCACGAAGTCGACCGCCTGCTCCCGCTCGGCCAGGACGACCGGCAGCGAGAAGACGTACCCGCGGCTGGCGCGCAGCAGGCGCCGGTCGGCGATGGTGGACAGGTCGCTGTCGACCAGGACGATCCCGGCCGCGCCGAGCGCCAGCGACGTGCGCACGATGGCGCCGATGTTGCCGACGATCTTCACGCCGTCGAGGATCACCACGTCCCCGCCCCGCTCGGCGATGTCACCGAACCTCGCCGGGCGCGGGACGCGCGCGATGCCGAAGGTCTTGGCCTTGCGCTCGCCCTTGAAGAGCTGGTTGACGACGCCGCTCTCCATCAGGCGCACGGGGATGCCCCCGCGCTCGCACAGCTCCAGCAGCTCCGGCGGGAAGGGCGCGGCGTCGCTGCTGTAGATCTCGATGAATTCGACCCCGGCGCGGATGCTCTGCATGAGGGGTTCGACGTCTTCGATGAGCGTGGTCTTGATATTCGACCGCGAGCTCTTGGTGACGTCGACGATCCGCTGCACCGCGGGGTCGGATTTACTCGTGATCGTTTCCAGGTCGGCCATGCACCGATCGTACCGCCCTCCGACCCGCGAACCGGCCCGTCACCTACTCTCACCTGCGAAGACACGATCCACCAGAGAAGCCCGCCCCGGAAATGCCGTGGCGCCGCCCACAAGGAATTCCCACTCGGGCCTCCCCGGGAACGGCTCCGCAATTACCGGAGCCGGTATCAGGCGGGCACCGGCGCGCCCGCGCGCGGAAGCGACGGGCGACACGGCGGGTACCCCGCTGACGGGCCCCGGCCGGGCGACGGGTCACCGGGGTGCCGGAGGGCGGCTCGGCCGGTACCCCGCTGACGGGCCCCGGCCGGGTGACAGGTCGCCGGGGTCCAAGGGATATGGCGGCAACGACGGAAGCGAGCCGGTTCCCCGGGCCTGCTCGCCGTCCGCCGGGCTCCTCGCGGTCCGGGAGGGCGGCGGCTCGGCTGGTACCCCACTGACGGACCCCGGCCGTCCGGCGGGCCGCCCGTGTTGATCTCGAGGAAAACGACGCTACCGGCGCGGTTTTAGCGTCGTTTTCGTCGAGATCATCGCGGAGGAGGCCGACTGGGTGGCGCATGCCGGGGATACCGGGCGCGACGGGGAGGGGGCGGCGATCCCGTGTGGCGGATTCGCCACCCGATCACACGAGAAGCGTCTCTTTCGCCACGCGGGATGCCCCAAGAGGATGCATGGTGCCCGTAAGGCGGGTTCCGGTTCTCCGGGATACGCCCGGCGGGCCGGATCCACGGCCGCTCTCAACCAACGTGCACCCCTCCGGTGAGATCCTCCCGCATGGTGAGACGCAGGGTCGGGAGTCGCGCTCTTCGACGCCCGGCCGCACTCCTGCCGGGCCCACACCGAACCCGGCAGCGCCACGACCTGGGCGAACACTCCGCGTTAAGGGTCGGGAGGGCCGGGAAGCGCGCTCAACGACACCCGCGCGGGCCCTGGGCGTACGATGTCGACGATTCCAGAACACGTTCTGGAAACGGAATGCCCGGTTCGTGCCTGTATGGGGTGTTCGCCTCAGGTGCTGGAGCAAGCCCAGGGGCGCCCGACTGCCCCCGCCGGGCACCCAGGGCCCACTCGGGGCCGATATCGGCTACCCACAGTGACAACAGGGGCGGCAAACGGTCCCAGGGTGCCGTTTGGGGCCCTTCTGGAGGCAGAACGTGTTCTGGAAGCGCGATGACCGCGCACGCCCGCCGCCCGCGCCGCCGCCCCGGGCGTCGAACAGGGCGACGGAGGAGCCTCGGCGCCCCGTGAACCGGGCGAACCGGACGCCGGGTGGGTAGGGGCCGGGCCGGAACCCGCCTTCCGGACGCCACGGGCGGCCCGGGGCCATCCCGCGTGGCGGATCCGCCACCCGATCACGCGGGAAGCGTCCATTCCGCCACGCGGGATCGCCGACCCCTCCCCGCCGCGCCCGGTATGCCCGGTCTGCGCCCCCGCTCGGCCCCCCTCCGCGATGATCTCGACGAAAGCGCTGCCAAAACGGCAAGCAGGCCATGGGAACCGCCCAGCTCACACGTCACCGTTTCGCGGGGCGTCGTAACCACGGCGACCGCGGCGACCGTGTCGACTGCGGCGACCGTGCGGCCCGAAAGGCTGCGAGCACGGAGTTCACGGCGTTCGAGGGGGACGAGTCGAGGAAAAGAGTCAGGGGCCCCGCGTCGTATCGACGCGGGGCCCCTGCGAATTCCTCGAAACGGCATAGGCGATACCTCTGGCGGCGCTCCAGTCAACGGGTTCCGTCCAACGGATTCCGTCTGCCACCAGAGCGTCTTCCCAGGTCGAAAATGCCAAGAGCCGGCGAGGGGAATCGAACCCCTAACCTATCGCTTACAAGGCGATTGCTCTGCCGATTGAGCTACGCCGGCCGGTGTGCGGCGGCCGGGCCGCCGACACCCAGTCGAATGGTACCGGTTCGCGCCTACTGCGCGGGCGTCCTGCGGCGGGCCACCTCGTACAGGGCCACGCCGGCGGCGACGGAGGCGTTCAGCGACTCCGCTCCGGTGATCGGGATGCCCGCGACCGTGTCGCAGGCCTCCCGGACCAGGCGGGACAGGCCCTTGCCCTCCGAGCCGACCACGACCACCAGCGGGTCCTCCGCCAGGGTGATCGTGTCCAGGCGGGTGTCGCCCCCGGCGTCCAGGCCCACCACGAACAGGCCCTCGCGCTTGTACCCCTCCAGCGCCCGGGTCAGGTTCACCGCCTGGGCCACCGGCAGCTTCGCCAGCGTTCCCGCCGACGTCTTCCAGGCCGCCATCGTCACGCCCGCGGCCCTGCGCTCCTGCACGAGCAGCCCGTGGGCGCCGAACGCCGCCGCCGAGCGGGCGATCGCGCCCAGGTTGTGCGGGTCGGTCACCCCGTCCAGCGCCACGATCAGCGGCGCCCGGCCGGCCGCGCGGGCCGCCTCCGACAGGTCCTCGGGCGCCGCGTACCGGTAGGGGCGCACCTGCATCGCGATCCCCTGGTGCGCCGCGCCGGGCAGGCCGTTGCTCTCGCAGCGCCGGTCCAGCTCGCCCCGGGTGACCTCGTGGATCTCCAGCCCCAGGTCCCCGGCCAACCGGGTCGCCTCGTTCACCCGGGCGTCCGGGTCGAGGCTGTTGGCGACGAACAGGCGCACCGCGGGCATCCCCGCCCGCAGCGCCTCCACCACCGGATTGCGCCCGATGAGCAGTTCGCCCCCGGGCGCCTGGCGCGGCGCGTCGCCCGCGTCCGGGCGCCCGCCCTGGGCCACGTGCGCCCCGCCGGAGGGCGCGCCCTTGGCACCGCGGGGCTTCTTCCCCGGGTACCAGTGCCGCTCCTCCTTGGGCAGGGTCGTCTTCTTGCCCTCCAGCGAGCGCCGGTTCTTGCCGCCGCTGCCCTTGGTGGGGCCCTTCTTGTTCTTCTTCGCCGGCATGGTGGACCGTCTTCCCTGCTCGATGTCGGGTGTGCTCGCGCGCGGCCGCCCCGGGGCGCGGACCCCCGCCGACCTGTCCGACCTGTGATGATAGGCGCTCCGGGCGGGTGCCCCGCCCGTATGCGGTCAGCCGCGGCGCAGCTCCCAGCGCGGACCCTGCGGCGTGTCCTCCACCGCGACGCCCGCCTCGGCGAGCCGGTCCCGGATGGCGTCGGCCGCGGCGTAGTCCTTGCGCTGCCGCGCCGCCTGCCGCTGCTCCAGCGCCACCGACACCAGGGCGTCCACGACCTCGCGCAGCCCCCGGCCCTCGCCGGAGGCCCACTGCTCCGAGGCCGGGTCCAGGCCCAGCACCCCGAGCATCGTGCGCAGCTCGGCGGCGAGCTCGGCGGCCCGCTCCTTGCGCCCCTCGCCCAGGGCGCCGTTGCCCTCCCGCACGTGCCCGTGGACGACCGCGAGCGCCTGTGCGGTGCCCAGGTCGTCGTCGAGCGCCGAGGCGAAGGCGTCGGGGACCCGCGCGGCGGGCTCCACCGGCCCGGCCAGCTCCGCGGCCCGGGTGAGGAACCCCTCCACCCGCTGGTAGGCGGCGGCCGCCTCGCCCAGGGCCTCCTCGGAGTAGTCCAGCAGCGAGCGGTAGTGTGCCTGCCCCAGGTAGTAGCGCAGCTCCACCGGGCGGACGCGGCGCACCATCTCGCTGATCAGCAGGGAGTTCCCCAGCGACTTGCTCATCTTCTCGCCGCCGACGGTGAGCAGCCCGTTGTGCATCCAGTAGCGGGCGAAGCCGTCGCCCGCCGCCCGGGACTGGGCCAGCTCGTTCTCGTGGTGCGGGAAGACCAGGTCCAGCCCGCCGCCGTGGACGTCGAAGGTGGGCCCCAGGTACTTGGTGGACATCGCCGAGCACTCCAGGTGCCACCCGGGGCGCCCGTCGCCCCACGGCGTCTCCCAGCTCGGCTCGCCCGGCTTGGCGCCCTTCCACAGGGCGAAGTCGCGCGGGTCCCGCTTGGCGGAGTCCGAGTCGGTGTCCCCGGCGCCGCGCATGTGGTCGACGCGCTGCCCGGACAGGGCCCCGTACTCGGGGTAGGACACCACGTCGAAGTAGACGTCGCCCGAGCCGTCCTCGGCCGCGTAGGCGTGGCCGCGGTCGATCAGGCGCCGCATGAGCGCGATCATCTCCGGCACGTGGCCGGTGGCGCGCGGCTCGACCGTCGGCGGCAGGCAGCCCAGCGCGTCGTAGGCGGCGGTGAAGGCGCGCTGGTTGCGCTCGCTCACCGCCCACCAGGCCACGCCCTCGTCGGCGGCCACGCGCAGGATCTTGTCGTCGATGTCGGTGACGTTGCGGCACAGCGTGACGCTGTACCCGCGGTAGGCCATCCACCGCCGGAGGATGTCGAAGGTGACCCCGGAACGGATGTGGCCGATGTGCGGAGGCGCCTGCACCGTGGCACCACACAGGTACAGCGCGGCACACCCCTCGTTCAGGGGGGTGAATTCGCGGACCTGACGGGCTCGGGTGTCATAGAAGCGCAGACTCACGGTCCCCAGGGTAGCCGCTCCCACCCTCCGCGCGGGGCCCCTGGCGGCATCCCGCCCGCCCCCGCGAAGCACGCCCATTTCCCAACGCGCCGGGCCTTTCGGCCACTTTCGGGCGGATCCTCGTGTTCGCCGCCGCCGCTGGGCTAGTCTCTGCCCACGATGGCCGTGAAATCCTCCTCTTCCCCTGCCTCTGCGGCGCGGAGGCGCCCCGGGACCCGTCCCGCCCCCACCGGCGGGCCGCAGGGCCCGCGCGGCCCGCGCACCGCCGCCGTACTGCTGACCGCCGCGGGCGTGCTGCTCATCGCCGCCTGCGCCGTGGTGCTCTCCTACAGCGGCATCTACCAGCTCGCCCTCCAGGGCAACGTCCCGCCGGACCGGGCGCACCTGTACCCCGGCGTCTTCACCCTGCTGCTCCTGCTGGCGTTCTGGGCCAGCTTCCTGCTGCGGGCCGCGCCGCGCCCCCAACGGCTCCAGGTCGACGGCCTGATCCTGCTGCTCATCCTGGTCGCGGCCGGGGCGAGCGCGCTGTCGGCGAGCGAGCAGCGGCCCTCGGACGCGCTGGCGGTGGTGCTGGCCGCGGCGGCGCCGTGGCTGGCCCTGCTGGTGGCGTTCGTGCTGTTCATCCGGGTGTGGCGGTACCTGAACGGCGAGCTGCCCGACCGCCGGGCCCGGCGTCGGCCGAACCCGGCCGCCGACGAGCGGCCCGGACCCCGCGACGGGGACGACGGAGAGGAAGAGGAGGACCGGGAGGACGAGGAGCCCCCGGTGGGCGCCCTCTCGGGCGCCGTCTCCGGCGAGGGCCCCGAGGACGGCGAGGCCGAGGCGGAGCAGCCGGAGGAGAAGACCTCCGGCTCCTCCGCGCCCACCCTGCTGTGGCCGCGCGCGGGATCGCGCCGGACCGCCGCGGCCGAACCCGCCGCCTCCGGCTCCGATTCCGCCGCCCTGTCGGCGAACGACGAGGACACCGACCCCGTCTCGTCGGTGCGCGTGCTCCGCGCCCCCGAGGCGGCCGGCCGGGCGGAGGAGGAGTCGGGGGACGGGGTCACCGGGGACACCGGGGGCGCCGAAGGGACCGCGGACGCCGAGGAGCCGGCCGCCCTCCGCGAGGTGCCCGCCCCCGACGCCGACGAGGACGGTGCGGAGGGTACGGAGGCACCGGAGGACACGACGGAGGCCCCGGAGGACGCAGAGGACACCGCCGCCCCCTCCGCCGCACCGTCGGTCATCACCTCGCCGACCGTCCCCCTGCGCTCCCTGTTCGACGACGACGGGGACGAACCGGCCGACCCCGCCGACCCGGCCGGGGACGACCGCCCGGAGCTCCCCCGGCGCGACCCCGAGAGCGGCAATCCGATCAAGCGCGCCGCCGAGGAGGCGCCGTCCATCGACGCGGGCCCCGGGCCGCTGTCCGGCGGCGGCCTCCCGGACGGGGGCGCCGGGAGGACCGACGGGGACGACGACGGCTTCATGGACGGCCTCCCCGCCGACGACCCCACCAGCGACGAGGCGATCGCCCTGGACGAGGAGGGGCCCACCGGGGCGCCTCCGCCGGACGCCGACACCCGCGTGTACGGCACGCCGCCGGGGGCCGAGCCGATGCCCAAGCGCCCGATGGTGCTCAAGCCCCGCCGCACCCCGATGGCGGACTTCCCCGCGCCCCCCGCGGAGCCCCCGGCGAGCCGGGTCCGCAGCGGCCCCACCCCGCCGGACGCCCCCAAGGACGCCTGACATCCGTCCGAAATACGGGCGAACCCGCTGCCCGTATACCGGCCTGTGCCGTCACACAGCGGAGACGCCCCTGCTCGGCACGGGCGGGGTGCGGATAGGACTGCGGATAGAACACGGACGCGGGGCGCCCCAGATCCCCCTGGAGCGCCCCCGCGTGCCGTCGCATGCCGTCTCGTGCCGCCCGCGCGGGCTCAGTCCTCCGGCGGCAGGCACAGGGCCGTGGCCACCGCGGCGATGCCCTCGCCCCGGCCGGTCAGCCCCAGGCCGTCGGTGGTGGTGGCCGACACCGACACCGGCGCGCCCACGGCCTCGGAGAGCGCCTTCTCGGCCTCGCCCCGGCGCGGCGCGAACCGGGGCCGGTTCCCGACCACCTGCACCGCCACGTTGCCGATCTCGAATCCGGCGGCGCGCACCCGCGCCGCCGCCTCGGCCAGCAGGGCGGTCCCCGAGGCGCCCTTCCAGCGCTCGTCGGCCGTGCCGAACTGCGCCCCCAGGTCGCCCAGGCCGCACGCGGAGAACAGCGCGTCGCAGGCCGCGTGCGCGGCGACGTCGCCGTCGGAATGGCCGCTGACGCCCGTCTCACCGGGCCATTCCAGGCCGGCCAGGAACAGAATTCTTCCGGACATGAAAGGGTGGACGTCGGTTCCGACGCCCACCCTCGGGATTCTCACCATTGACGCGTGTCGTTCCCTGTGACCCGTTTCAGTTCGTGAGGACTTCGTCGAGAAGGGCCTCGGCCTTGTCCTCGTTGGTCTTTTCCGCGAGGGCGAGTTCGCTCACCAGAATCTGCCGCGCCTTGGCGAGCATCCGCTTCTCTCCCGCGGACAGGCCGCGCTCCCTGTCGCGCCGCCACAGGTCCCGGACGACCTCCGCGACCTTGTTCACGTCACCGGAGGCGAGCTTCTCCACGTTCGCCTTGTACCGGCGGGACCAGTTGGTGGGCTCCTCGGTGTGCGGGGCGCGCAGCACCTCGAAGACCCGGTCCAGACCGTCCTGGCCCACCACGTCGCGAACGCCGACCTCTTCAGCGTTCTCGGCGGGCACGCGTACCGTTAGATCACCCTTGTCGACCCGGAGAACGAGGTAGGTCCTTTCCTCGCCCTTAATGGTCCTGGTCTCGATCGCCTCAATACGAGCAGCCCCATGGTGGGGATAGACAACGGTGTCGCCGACCTTGAAAGCCATGTGACAAGTACCCCTTCCGCTACCACAAGGGTACCACGAATCCGTGACTTAACGTACCTATTCCGTTTACGTCAACGCAGGTCAGCGCCGGATTTTAGGTCTTGACAAAGCTCCCGGCCGGTGCTCGTCCGGGCCCCGCGCCCCCCTGCCCGCGCGGGTTCCGGCCGGTCGGAGGCCCGGGGCCGGGCGCGCTCGGTCACGCCCCGCGACGAGTTGCGGACCGCCTTCGGACCCCCTTGCGGTCCGCCGCCGCGGCCCCGCCTCTGACGGGAGGGAACGCCCTGCGTACATGTCCAACGCCGGACGACGTCCGATCGAAGCCCGATCCGGGAGTGATATACGCCACTTTTTCTGCGCGGCCGCCGCGGCCCCGCGTTCCGCCCCCTCGGGCACGCCTGTGCACGGGGCCCTCCACCGGCCCCGGCGCACCGTCAGGCCTCCGGCTCGAAGTCCTTGGGCTTCTCCCCCGTGACCATGTAGACCAGGTTGTCGGCGACGTGCACCGCGTGGTCGCCGAACCGCTCGTAGAACCGGCCCGCCAGGGTGACGTCCATGGTCGACTCCACGCCGTGCTTCCACTCCGGAGCCAGGATCCGGCGCAGCAGCTTGCGGCGCAGCTTGTCCATCCGGTCGTCGTCGCTGTCCAGCTCCAGGGCGCTCTCCACGTCGCGGTTCTCCACGACCTCGCCCGCCTTGATCACCAGCAGCTCGGCCTGGTGCCCCATCTCCAGGACGATGGAGCGCAGTTCGGACGGGATCGCCGAGTCGGGGTGGCGGCGCCGGGCGATCTTGGCGATGTGCACCGCGTGGTCGCCCATCCGCTCCAGGTCCCCGGACATGTGCAGTGCGGTGATGATGGTCCGCAGGTCGGTGGCCACCGGCTGCTGGCGCGCCATCAGGTCGAACACGCTCGCCTCGATCTCGTCGTCGAGGCGGTTCAGCTCCTCGTCCCCGGAGATCACCTCCTGGGCCGCGGTCAGGTCGGCGTCCAGCAGGGCGGTGGTCGCACGGGCGATGGCGTGCCGGGCGAGCCGCGTCATCTCGACGAGGCGTCCGCCGAGCGCATCCAGCTCGTCGTGGTAAGTGTCGCGCATGGTCTCAATCGTCCCAGCCGCTAGTTGAAGGTCACCGTAAGCATCGGTGAATATTGACGAAACCTCGGTTGTAACACATGGTCAGACGGGTAAAGCGCCGGTCTGTCCGCTTACGATCGAAGTGTGCAAGGCGAACTCGTGACCGCGATCGCGGCCCTCGTCGGGCTCGCGGTCGGGCTCGGCGCCGGCCTGGCGATCCCGTTCGGCCGGGGCCGCACGCCCCCGTCCCCCGATCCCCCGCAACCCACCGACCTGCCGCCCGGAATCGCCGAGGTGCTGGCCGCGCTGCCCTCCTCCGCGGTCGTGCTCGACCCGGCCGACCGGGTGCTGCGGGCCAGCTCGGCCGCGCGCGCCTACGGCATCGTCCGCGGCGACGAGCTGGTCATCGGCGACCTGCTGGCGCTCGCCCGCCGGGTGCGCCGGGACGGGGTGATCCGGGAGACCGAGATCGAGGTCGCGGTCCGCAAGTTCGGCCCCGACTCCACCTCCTTCGCGGTGCGCGTCGCGCCGCTCGGCGGCACCGGCCTGGTGCTGGTCCTGGCCGAGGACCAGACCGAGCGGCTGCGGGTGGAGGCGGTGCGCCGCGACTTCGTCGCCAACATCAGCCACGAGCTCAAGACGCCGGTGGGCGCGCTGTCCCTGCTGGCCGAGACCATCTCGGACGCCAGCGACGACCCCGAGGCGGTGCGCCGCTTCACCGGGCGCATGCAGCAGGAGGCCGGCCGCCTCACCCACGTCATCCAGGACCTGATCACCCTCTCCCGGATCCAGGGCGCCGAGCCGATGGCCGAGCCCGCCGAGGTGGAGGTCGACGCGGTGATCGAGGAGGCGCTGGACACCGTGCGCACCGCCGCCGACGCAAAGCGGATCGAGCTGGCCTCCGGCGGCTCCGACGACCTGAAGGTCCTCGGCGACGAGGGTCTGCTCGCCACCGCCCTGCGCAACCTGGTCTCCAACGCCGTGGCCTACAGTCCCAAGCAGACCCGCATCTCGGTCACGGCCGAGGAGACCGAGAGCGCCGTCGAGATCAGCGTCGCCGACCAGGGGATCGGCATTCCCCCGCAGGACCTGGAGCGCATCTTCGAGCGCTTCTACCGGGTGGACGCCGCCCGCAGCAGGGAGACCGGGGGGACCGGACTGGGCCTGGCCATCGTCAAGCACATCATGACCCACCACCGCGGTGAAGTGACCGTGTGGAGCAAGGAGGGTTCGGGGTCGACGTTCACCCTTCGTCTCCCCCGGACCGAGGACGCGGACCGGTCCCCGGCGCACGCCGGATGACCGCCGGGCCGCATCGACCCAATGCGATTGGGAGGCAGCGAAAGTGACGCGTGTACTCGTCGTTGAGGACGAGGAATCCTACAGCGATGCCCTGTCGTACATGCTGCGCAAGGAGGGGTTCGAGGTCGCCGTCGCGGAGACCGGGACCGTGGCGCTGGAGCAGTTCGACCGCAGCGGCGCCGACCTCGTGCTGCTCGACCTCATGCTGCCCGGGCTCCCCGGCACCGAGGTGTGCCGGACGCTGCGCCAGAAGTCCAACGTCCCGGTGATCATGCTGACCGCCAAGGACAGCGAGATCGACAAGGTCGTCGGCCTGGAGCTGGGCGCCGACGACTACGTCACCAAGCCCTTCTCCTCCCGGGAGCTGGTGGCCCGGATCCGCGCGGTGCTGCGCCGCCAGGGCGAGGAGGAGCCGGTCGAGCCCGCCGCCTTGGAGGCCGGTCCGGTCCGGATGGACGTGGAGCGGCACGTGGTGACGGTGCGCGGGGAGAACGTGCAGCTGCCGCTCAAGGAGTTCGAGCTGCTGGAGGTGCTGCTGCGCAACGCCGGGCGGGTGCTGACCCGGATGCAGCTCATCGACCGGGTCTGGGGCGCCGACTACGTGGGCGACACCAAGACGCTGGACGTGCACGTCAAGCGGCTGCGCGCGAAGATCGAGACCGATCCGGGCGCCCCCAGCCACATCGTCACCGTGCGCGGGCTGG
>NZ_ANBH01000062.1 GCF_000341185.1 Nocardiopsis chromatogenes YIM 90109 | reverse complement strand
CCCGCCGCGCGGCGGGCCGCCGACACGCGCTCACACCTCGACGACCACCGTGAACGGGCCGTCGTTGGTCAGCCCGACCCGCATGTGCGCCCCGAACGCGCCGGTCTCCACGTGCGCGCCCAGGTCGCGCAGCTCCTTGACGACCGCGTCGACGAGCGGCTCGGCGACCGGGCCGGGCGCCGCCGCCTGCCAGGTGGGCCGCCGCCCCTTGCGCGCGTCGCCGTAGAGGGTGAACTGGCTGACCACCAGGACCGGCGCCCCGGCGTCGGAGCAGGACCGCTCACCCTCCAGGATGCGCAGGTTCCAGATCTTGCGGGCCATCGCGCGCGCCTGCTCCCCGGTGTCGGTGTGGGTGGCCCCGACCAGGGCCAGCAGACCCTCCCCGGGCACCGAACCGACCGTTCGCCCGCCGACGTCGACATGCGCCCCGTCGACACGCTGCAGAACCGCGCGCATGCGCGCTCCCTCCCGCTGCTTCCTCAGCCGAGCGCCCGGAAGTGGCGGGCGCTGGAGACGACTCCGGACAGGGTGACCACGAACGCCCGGATGGACTCGGCGAAGTCGCCCACGTGCCACTCCTCGGGCCCTTCGTACCACGGCAGGCGCTTGTTGGCGCTCTCCTCCCGCTCCCCGGCGGCCGCCAGCACGCTGGCCCAGCGGTCCACGTTGTCGAAGATCAGGGCGTAGGGCAGGTAGCGGGAGAACAGCTCCACCCGGCTCCCCTCGGGCACGTGCTCGGCCTCGGCGCTCATCAGGAACGCGCGGAAGCCCATGGCGTGCGCGAGCACGCTGCTGCCCTTGGCGGTCTTGGCCGGCATGTACTGGGCGCCGAGCGTCATCGCGGCCCCGGCGATCACCACGGCCAGCCCGGTGAAGGCGGCGTGGGTGAAGGCGGCCAGCACCACGGTGAGGCCGACCCCGGCGGCGGTGAGCCCGATCCCGGCGGTGGCCCACCGGTTCCGGGTGACATTGGGGCGGCGGGCGAACCACTTGAGCCGCACCATGTCCCGGTAGAGCTCGTCGCGCACGGCCCCCAGGCGGGCGCCGAAGGCGCCGCGGCGCAGCTGGGACAGGCGCACCTTGACCCTCCGCTCGAAGAGGGCGTCCATGAGCATCCGCTCGTAGGGCAGCAGCCCCTCGTCGGCCGGGGGGACCCGCTTGCTGAGCACCCAGTCGACCGAGGCGGGGTGGTCGTGCGGCAGCTCCTCGATCGTGTAGTGGCCGCGCACCGCCAGGTCGACCACGGTGGCGGCGATGTCCACCACGTCGGCCTGCTCGTCGATGAGGGTGCCGATCTGGCCCGGGTGCACCCCGTCGGGCGGGCGGAAGCGGATGCCGCCGGGCAGGCCGGGCACCGGCGCCAGCGGGACGTTGTCGGCGGCGCCGGACTCGGTGCGCAGGGCCCGCTCGTCCTGGCCGCGGATGCGGATGAGCGCCGCCAGCCCGCCCAGCAGGCCCACCAGCAGCAGCCCGAACACCGAGCCGGTGAACGGGGTGACGGCGAAGGCGGAGGTGAGCGACCAGGTGCGGTCGAGGACCGGCGCTGCGGGCGCGGTGCCGGGCGGGTAGGCCACCGCGATGGAGAGCCGCTGCCCGGGCTCCATGCGGGCCTGCAGGAAGCGCGCGGTGAGCGCCTCGTGGCCGCCCATGTCGGAGGAGGTGCAGTAGATGGAGCTGCGCGGGTCCCCGGCGGTGCAGGACAGGGCGCGCGGCGGCATCGGGGCGTCCACCCGCACGTTGGTCTCGGCGACGGGGGCGCTGTACCCGGCCACCGGCGTCCACTCCAGCTCGACGCTGTCGCCGGTGTCCTCCAGCGCGCCGCGCACGGTGTAGGCGAGCACCGCCGAGTCGGCCTCCCCGCGCTCGACGACCAGGTCGAGGACGTCGCCGTTCTCCTCGGTGCGCACCGGAAGCTCCGCCCCCGAGCCGTCCTCGGCCCGCACGCCCTCCACCGGGAAGACGCGGTCGCGGTCGGCGTCGTAGTCCTCGCGGACGCCCAGGCCGCGCGTGAAGGCGGCGCCCGCGCCGGAGCCGAAGACCAGGGTCTCCTCGGCGTGCACGACCCCCTCGGCGTCGATGCGCAGCCTGATGTCGACGGTGGTGGCGTCGGCGTCGGCGCCCTCGGGCACGGTGTGGGCCTCGGGGGTCTCCGCCTCCTCGCGCGGGGCGGGCGCGGGGGCGGCCCCGGCCGGTGCGGCCCAGGGCAGCACGGCGAGGGCCGCGGCGCACACCGCCGCGGCCGCGCGGGCGCCCCGTCCCGGGGATGCGGCCTTGGACATCGGGAAGCGAGCTTAGCGGTTCCCCCTCCGGGGTCTGTGCCGGACGAACCTCGGAAACCCGTCATAATCGACGGCGTCGTGACGCGTCGGCGCCCAGGGGCCGACGCCGCCGGGGTCGGGCTCCAGGAGGTGAGGCGGCGCATGGCCGCGAGGGGGACGCGCTTCGCGCGCGCGGGCCGGGCAGGCGGCGCGGGGGCGCCATCGCCGCTGCCCGACCGGCCGCCGCGCCCGCCGATGGGTCCGGCGGTGGGGCTGGTGCTGCTCACCGGGCTCACGGCGGTGGGGCTGGCCGGATTCCTCACCGTGTCGGAGCTGGCGGCGCCGGCCGGGGCGGCGCAGGCGCGGCCCGCGTCGGCGCAGGAGGCCTCCGCCGGGACCGGCTCGGGGTCCGTGTCCGGATCCGGCGGCGCGGTCGGCGACCCGCTGCGGGCCACCGGGGAGATGACCGAGGTGGAGTGCCCGGCGCCGGAGGTGGACCCCGAGGACCGGGAGTCCATGGAGGCGTTCCTGCACGAGATCACCGACTGCCTGGACACGGCGTGGAAGGAGCGGTTCGCCGAGGGCGGCATGGACTTCGAGCCGCCCAGCCGGGTGTTCTGGTACGCCTCCGGGCAGAGCCCGTGCGGCAACTTCCCCGCCGAGGGCACGGCTGCCTTCTACTGCCAGGCCAACAAGGGGCTGTACCTGGGCGTGGAGGACATCGTCGCCGACTCCTGGGACGGGGGGCACCCGGAGACCTACACGTTCGTGCTCGGCCACGAGTACGCGCACCACGTGCAGGGCGAGGCCGGGATCCTGGCCCGCTTCCACGCCGACCGGAGCGCCGCCTCCAGCGCCGCCGAGCGCGACCGGCTCACCCGCCGCAGCGAGCTGCAGGCCAACTGCCTGGGCGGGACGTTCCTGGGGGCGGTGGAGACGAGCCTCCCGGTCGGAGATGAGGAACGGGAGCATATCCTCGAAGACGCCCGCCGCCGGGGCGACTACGACTCGGCGGACCGCACGCACGGGACCGGCGAGAACGGCGCCCTGTGGACCGAGCACGGGATGGACCGCCGGGACCCCGCCGCGTGCGACACCTGGAGCGCGGACGGGGACCTGGTCGAGTGAGCGAGGAGGACCGTGGCCGAGGGGTACGGCGGCCGGGGGCGCCCCGGCGGGCGCAACGCGCTGTACGCGGCCCTGGGCGCGGCCGCGGTGGCGCTCGCGGTGCTGCTGTGGTCGGCGACGGGCGGCTCGTCCGAGCCCGGGGGCGGGCGCGGATCCGCCGCCCCTGACGAGGCCGCCGCCCCGGGCCCGGACGGCGGGGCGCCCTCGGGCCGGGAGGCCCTGGTGGACAACCCGCTGTACGGCACCGGGCGGCTGGCGCCGCTCCCCTGCCCCTCGCCCGATCCCGACGTGGACGACCCCGCCTCCGTGGAGCGGTTCCTGAACGGGGTCGCCGACTGCCTCGACCAGGCCTGGTCCACCCAGTTCGCCAGGGCGGGGCTGGCCTTCGACCCGCCGTCGCGGGTGTTCTGGACCGAGCCGGGCAGCAGCCCGTGCCGGGACTACCCCTCCGAGGCGGGGGCCTTCTACTGCCGCACCAGCCAGAGCATCTACATCGGCACCGAGGACGTGGTGCGCAAGTGGCAGGGCGAGCCGAACGGGGCGGTGTACGCCTCCCTGCTCGCCCACGAGTACGGCCACCACGTGCAGGGCGAGGCCGGGGTGCTGGAGTACTACCACGAGCGGCGCGGGCAGGAGGAGGGCCGCATCGCGCAGAACGCCTGGACGCGCCGGTCCGAGCTGCAGGCCAACTGCCTGGCCGGGGTGTTCCTGGGCGCGGTGGCGGTGTCGTACCCGCTGGAGGAGGAGGACGTGCGGGCGGTGCTGGACGACTCCGAGGCCACCGCCGACCGCCCGGACGGGCCCGCCGAGGACCGCACGCACGGCTCGGCGGAGAACAGCCGCCGGTGGGTGCGGCACGGACTGGACGAGCAGACCCCCGGCGCCTGCAACACCTGGACCGCCGACAACGCGCTGGTGTCCTGAACCGGTCGGCGCAACCGGGCGCGGCCGGGTGCGGCCGCCCGCCGCCCCCTACGGGCCGTGGCCTGCGTGGGACAATCCGAGCATGCCCGAGGACCGTACCCCCTCCCCCTCCGATCCGCGCATCGTCGAACTCCGGATCCACGGGGTCAGCGGCGGGCAGGCCGAGGAGCTGCTGGACGTGGAGCCCGTGGTCCGGGTGGGGGGCGACCGGCTCGCCGGGTTCTTCCGCTGGCGGCGCGCCCGCGACACCGAGACCGTGCCGGGGGTGCCCCGGGAGATCTTCGCCTGGGGCAACCTCACCTCCGGGCGGGCCTCCCGCGCGCTGTGGCTGCTGTTGCTACCGTTCATCCTGGCCAACATCGCCTACTGGATGCGCCCGGCGCCTCCCGACGGGAACGCCGCCCTCGCCCAGGGCTCCTCGGGCACCGGCCGCGCCGGGGCCACCGGCGGCACCGGCCGCTCGCGCCTGCACCGCCTGGCCGACATCGCCTACGGGTCGGCCTCCCGGCTGCTCGCGCTCAGCCTGACGGTGCTGCTGGTGATGGCCGCCGCGGGCATCGGCATGGACCTGGTCGGCTGGCAGTGCCCCGCCTACGGGGAGCGCTGCGCCGAACTGCGGCCGCTGCTGGGCGAGCTGTCGGCCCCCGGCGGCCTGCTGGCCCGCCCCGGCCTGTCGCTGGCGGCCGNGCGCCTGCCGCTGGCCGCGACGGCCCTGCTGTGGCGGCTGTCCCGGCGCACCACCAGCGTGTACGAGGCGGCCGCCCAGGGCACCGCGCCCTCCCCGTCCGCCGACGCGCCGCTGAGCCGCCCGCACTTCTGGCGGAACAGCATGATCATGGGGCGGCTGCGGTCGGTGCACATCGCGGTCGCCGCCGGAACGGTGGGGCTGCTGGCGGCGGTCCCGCCCGCGCTGTACGACCGCGCCGAAGGGGCGGCCCCGGCGGGCACGGTGCTGCTCGGGCTGCTCGCCGTCGTCGTCGCCGGGGCCTCGATGATGGCCCTGGTGCCGGGCACCGCCCACACCTGGAACCGCAGCGCCGACCGGATCTGCGCCCGGCTGCGCG
>NZ_ANBH01000061.1 GCF_000341185.1 Nocardiopsis chromatogenes YIM 90109 | reverse complement strand
CCCCTGCCTGCTCTACACCGCCTGGCCGCGGCCGGGGTGGTCGGCCGAGGGGCGGCTGCCCGGCTTCGCCGAAGGCCTGAACACGCTCTTCGCGCTCCAGTGCGTGCTGGTGGCGGTGCAGTTCGCGGCCGCCGCCGCCATGTACGCGCGCACGCCCCTCAAGCGCGACACCGCGATGCGCGGCCTGGCCGGTCCGGCCGCCGCCGCGGTCGGGGTGCTGCTCGGCGGGGTGTTCTCGGCCGCCGTGGTCTACCAGAGCGCCGGGTTCCTCGGCGGGTGCCACTACCCGGGCGCCGAGGAGGCCGGGTGCCTGCCGCTGCACGCCCCCGCCGCCTTCTCCTGGCTCCAGCTCGCCTTCTCCCTGGAGGCGGTGATCGCCGCGTCGGTGGCCCTGTGGTTCTGGCTGCTCCTGCGCCGCCGCACCGCGGAGGAGGAGTCGCTGGCCGCCGCCGAGTACGGGCGGCGGCGCGGCGTCTTCCGCACGCGCACGATCGCCCGGGCGCGTGCCATGGGGCGGATGACCGAGGCGCTGCCGGTGGCGCTGGGCGCCGTGCTGGTGCCCGGCATCGCCCTGGTGGCGCTGGTGGCCGTCGCGGTGGGGACCGGGCGGCTGAGCGCCGCGCCCGGCGGCGCGGAGCCCGCCGCCCCCGCGGCCCAGGCCGCCCCGGGCACCGGCGGCGGGCTGCAGGAGGCGGTGGGGGTGCTGGTGACGGTGGGCTCGTGGCTGGGCGCGCTGATGC
>NZ_ANBH01000060.1 GCF_000341185.1 Nocardiopsis chromatogenes YIM 90109 | reverse complement strand
CGGCCCCTACCGGCGGCGCCCCGCCCGCCAGGCGGTCGGCGTGCTGTGGGATATCGGCACGTTCTGGCCCCGCGTGGCGCACCCGCTGGCGCCGCCCTCCTACGCCGAGCGGACGGTGCCCCAACTGGTGGCTCGGGTGACCGCCGCGGCCGAGGGCGGGCAGGGGGTCGTGCTCTCCGGGCACTCCCAGGGGTCGGTGCTGGCGGCGGCCACGGTGTGGCAGCTCCCGCCGCACGTGCGCACCGCGGTGGCCGTGGTGACGCACGGGTCCCCGCTGTACCGCCTGTACACCCGCTACTTCCCCGCCTACTTCGGCCCGGCGGCGCTGGCCGACGCCGCGGCGCGGGTGGCCCGGTGGCGCAACCTGTGGCGGACCACCGACCCGATCGGCGGGCCGGTGCACACCGCCCCGGCGGGCGGGCGCACCCTGCCCGACGACCGGCCGCTGCCCGATCCGCGCGAGTACGACATCCCGGCCGGTGAGGCGCTGTACCCGCAGATCCTCGGGCACTCGTTCTACGTGCGCGACCCGGCCTACGCCGCGGCCGTGCAGGACGCGGCCGCGCTGCTGCTACCAGGGACCGTAGGGCCCGTTCCCGCCGCCGCGCCCGACGCCGCGCACGGCGGGGCGGACGTCGAGGATGAAGATCAGGGCGGCGACCAGGGATAGGAAGGTCAAGAATCCGCCGGTGCCCAGCGCCGCCAGCAGCGACAGCCCGGTGCCCACGCCCAGGATCGCCACCCAGATGGTCTTGGTCTGCTTGTCCATGGCCGTGTAGGCCTCCGCGGGCGTGCGCAGGGCCTCGATCAGGGCGTACAGCGTCGTCACGAAGATGGCGATGTAGATGACCTGGTACAGGTAGCCCATCAGCACCATTGGTGTCCCCGCCCGTCTTGGTCGCGTCCTGCTCGTCTCAGGGTAAACGGCGGGGCCGCCGCGATCGTGCCCGGCGCGGCCGCGGCACACGTCACACGGCGGGGCGCCCCGCACGGGGCGGGACGGCTCACATGGGCAGGTGCCACAGGGACAGCGTGGTGGCCATCAGCAGCGCGGCCGAGCCGAGCACGGCGGCGCTCTGCACGCGGGTCAGCCCCCGGCCCGGCTGGAGCAGGCGGCGCACCCGGGCGAGCACGTCGGTGTGGTCGGCGGTGGCGGCCAGCGCCCCGGCGGGGGCGGTGGCGCCGCGCTCGCCGAACCGCATCAGCGCGGTGGCCAGCTCCCGGGCGGAGCGCTCGCGGCGGGCCTGGTCGTCGGCGCACATCTCGATCAGCAGCGAGACGGTGCGGTAGTACTCGCGCATCGTCCCCAGCCGGGGGAAGGCGCGTTTGAGCGAGGAGAAGGGCAGCAGCACCAGGTCGTGGCGCTGGCGCAGGTGGGCGTGCTCGTGCGCGATGACCGCGGCCAGCTCCTCGGAGTCCAGCACCTCCAGGGCCCCGGCGCTGATCACCACCTCCGAGCGCAGAACGCCGGGCAGGCAGTAGGCGGCGGCCGCGGGGTGGTCCAGGATGCGCGCGCCGGGCAGGGCCGGGTCGTCCCGGCCCACCAGGTGCAGCAGCGCCCGGTGGCGGCGGCGGGTCCGCACGACCTGCACGAAGGAGGCCACCAGGCAGCAGAAGAGCAGCAGGGTCAGCCCGAAGGCCAGCAGGACCGCCGCGACCTGGGCCGGACCGAACGGGCTGGCGGCGGTGGCCGTGAGGGACAGCCCGTGCGCGGCGGCGTCGGCGGCCAGGGCCGCGAGCCCGCCGGTGACGCCCCGCCCGTAGGGGGCCAGGCCGAACGCGAGCAGCGCGCCGATGGTGGACACGCCCCAGGCCAGGCCGAGCGCCTGCCAGGCGATGACCGCGACGTAGGGGCCGCGGAAGGGCCACTGGGACCGCCGGAGTCGTGCCGCGGCTGCCAGGCAGCCGACCGCGATCGCGGAGAGGAGTGCGGCACTGACCATCGGGCTACGTCCTCTGCTCGTCGTTTCCCTCGAGTGCGCGGCGCAGGGCCTCGGCCTCCTTGTCGCTCATCGAGCGCACGAAGGCGGCGAGCGCCGCGTCGCGGTCCCCGGTCTGGCCGAGCGCGTCGAACATCAGTTCCGAGACGTAGTCCTCCCGGCTGGCGGCCGGGCGGTAGCGCCACGCGCGGCCCTCCCGGGCGCGGTCCACGACCCCCTTCTTCGCCAGGCGGTCCAGGACCGTCATGACGGTCGTGTGGGCCAGGTCCCGCTCAGCCAGAGCGCGCCCCACCTCGCGTACCGTCATGGCTTCGCTCCGCTGCCACAGTACCTCCATAACCGCGCGTTCAAGGTCGCCGAGCCGATTCATACCGTTGAGTCTACGGCGGGTAGTACTACCCTGCGTGGCACCCCCCGGTAAGGCACGCCTCACCGTTCGTCCCAGGGGATCGCGGACCCCGGCGGCGCGTCGGCCACCGGAGCCCCGGTCGTCACATGTACCGACATTTCGCACGCGGCTTGCCGCGCCCTGCCCGCACTTCGCCGTGTGGGCCCTAGGATCGCGGTTGTGTTCAGCTCGCTGTCCCGCAGAGCGACCGCGCTCGCGGCCTCTTCCCTCGTGGTGGCGACCGCCGCCATGCTCGCCGCCGTTCAGGGCGGGCAGGGCCCGGTCCCCGCGCAGGACGCCCGGACGGCGGCCGGGGCCGCCGCACCCGCCCCCGCGCCGGACGGCGCCGCCGTCCACCCGCGCCCCGGGTCGGTGGCGGTCTGCGACGAGCCCGGCACCGACGAGATCGTCCGGGTGCCCGACCCCGCCGCCCCCGAGGAGGGCCGCCCCATCTGGGTGCGCCGCCCGCCCGGCCCGGACAGCGCCGACCTGCCGGTGCTGTACCTGCTGCACGGCTCCACCGGCACCCACACCGACCTCAAGGACGCCGGCATCGGCCCCGCGATGGACGAGCAGATGTGCCGCGCCGGGATCGAGTTCGTCATCGCCGCGCCCTTCGGGCAGGAGGCCGGGGGCGCCGACACCGAGTGGGGCGACGCGGTCGACGACGACTACCGGATCGAGACGTTCGTGACCCGCAAGGCGGTCGAGGCCGTCGAGGGCGACCTGCGCCGCCCGCGCGAGCTGCGCGCCATCGGCGGGTTCTCCATGGGCGGCTACGGGGCAGCCGCGCTCCCGCTGCGCCACCCGGACCTGTACTCCCAGGCCGTGAGCTGGGCCGGGTACTTCAAGGTCGACGACCCCAGCGGCACCTTCGGCGACCGGGCCGAGGAGCACGCGCCGGACCGGCTGCTGGACGACCCCGAGGTGCAGGACATCCGCTTCATGCTGGTCGAGGGCGAGCAGGACCGCACCCCGCTCCAGGAGGGCAGTATCCACGGCGAGGCCGAGCGCTTCTCCGGCCTCCTCGAAGAGCGCGGCATGGCGGTGGAGACGCTCTTCCCCGAGGGCGGCCACACCTACGACGCCTGGCTGCCCACCTTCCCGCAGGCCGTGGACTTCCTCACAGAGGGCTGGGCGGGCCGGGCCGCCCCCGCTCCCGGGGACTGAGGGCTCCGGCGCCCCGCGCCCGCCTCCCGCCCCGGGCCCCGCACCGCCCGTCCCCCGACCCCGCGTGCCCGTCCGCACCCGCTCCCTGTCCATCATGGGAACACCGCACCGGCCCGCCCTGTTGTGCGGAAGGGCCCGCACCGGCGGGGCGCGGCACCGCCGGTGCCGCATGGAGAAGGGGGACGACAGGACAGTGGAGCCGGACAGACCGGGCGCCCCGGCCCGCGCCGACACCGGCGGCCGCATGCGCGTGGCCATGCTGAGCATGCACACCTCACCTCTCGACCAGCCCGGCACCGGCGATGCCGGGGGCATGAACGTCTACATCGTCGAGGTCGCCAAGCGGCTGGCCGAGCGCGGCGTCCAGGTGGACGTGTTCACCCGCGCCACCCGGCCCGGCCTGCCTCCCGTGGCGCACCTGGCGCCGGGCGCGTCCGTGCGGCACGTGGCCGCCGGGCCCTTCGGCCCGCTCGACAAGCTCGACCTGGCCCGGCACCTGTGCCCGTTCACCTTCGGGGTGCTGCGGGCCGAGGCCGGGCAGGGCATGGGCCACTACGACGCGGTGCACGGCCACTACTGGCTCTCCGGCCGCGCCGGGCTGGCCGTCGCCCACCGGTGGGGGGTTCCGCTGGTGCAGTCCATGCACACCCTGGCCCGGGTCAAGAACCTGTCGCTGGCCGACGGCGACGCCCCCGAGCCGGAGCTGCGGGTACGCGGCGAGGACCAGCTCGCCCGCCACGCGGACCTGCTCGTGGCCAACACCGGGGACGAGGCCGGGCAGCTCACCGAGCACTACGGCGCCGACCCGGGCCGGGTGGCGGTCGTTCCGCCCGGTGTGGACCTGGACGTGTTCACCCCGGGGGACCGCGCCGCCGCCCTGCGCCGCCTGGGCCTGCCCGCCGACGCCGTGCTGCTGCTGTTCGTCGGCCGGGTGCAGCGGCTCAAGGCCCCCGACGTGCTGCTGCGCGCCGCCGCCCGGCTGCTGGAGCGCGACCCCTCGCTGCGCCGCCGCCTGGTGGTGGCGGTGGTCGGCGGCCTGTCCGGCAGCGGCACCGCCGAGCCGCGCCGCCTGGCCGACCTGGCCCGCTCGCTGGGCATCGCCGACGCGGTCCGGCTGGAGCCGCCGCGCGGCCGCCCCGAGCTGGCCGAGTTCTACCGGGCGGCCACGGCCACCGTGGTCCCCTCCTACTCGGAGTCCTTCGGGCTGGTCGCGGTGGAGTCGCAGGCCTGCGGCACCCCGGTGGTGGCGGCCCGGGTGGGCGGACTGCCCACCGCGGTGGCCGACGGCGCCTCCGGGGTGCTCATCGACGGGCACGACCCCGAGGACTACGCGCGGGCGCTGCAGGCGCTGGCCGACCGCCCGGGGCTGCGCGCGGCGATGGGCGAGGCCGGGGTGGCGCACGCCGCCGGGCTGAGCTGGTCGGCCACGGCCGACGGCCTGCTNCGGGCGGCTGCCGCCGCGGCGGCAGCGGGCCCGGCCGGGGCGGGCGCCGCGGCCGAGGCGAGGGCCGGATGACCGGGGCGCACGCGGGGGCGGGCACCATGGAGGGCATGGACACCCCGAGCAGAACCCGGGCGGCGGCCGCCGAGGCCGTCGACGCCGCGGTGCGCGAGGCCGAGCTGGAGTGCGAGCGGCCGCGGCCGGGCGCCTTCCTGGTCACGCTGCCCGGCAGGCGCAAGCTCAAGACGCTGGTCTGGCTGGACGTGGGCGCGCACAGCCTGCTGGTCAAGTCGTTCTTCTGCCGCCGCCCCGACGAGAACGCCGACGGCTTCTACCGGTGGCTGCTGCAGCGCAACGAGGACACCTACGGGATGGCGTTCTCGGCCGACGAGGCCGGGGACGTCTACATCACCGGGCGCCTGCCGCTGTCGGCGATCACCCCCGACGAGGTGGACCGGCTGCTGGGGTGCGTGCTCACCTACTCCGACGAGAACTTCAACACGGCGCTGGAGCTGGGCTTCGCCACGTCCATCCGCAAGGAGTGGGCCTGGCGCGTCAAGGGTGGGCACAGCCTGAAGAACCTGGAGGCCTTCCGGCACCTGGTCTCCGGGGAGGGGGCGGGGGCCTCCGTGAACGGCGACGGGCCGACCGGCCCGGCGACTCGCTAGGCTGGCGGCATGGGCAAGCTGGTTCTGCTGCGACACGGCGAGAGTGTCTGGAATGCCGAAGGACTGTTCACCGGCTGGGTGGACGTCGACCTTTCCCCGACCGGTGAGGCCGAGGCCCGCAAGGGCGGCGAGCTCCTCGCCGAGGCGGGCATCCGTCCGAAGGTGGTGCACACCTCGGTCCTCAAGCGGGCGATCCGCACCGCGAACATCGCGCTCGACGCCGCGGACCTGCACTGGCTCCCCGTGGAGCGGAGCTGGCGGCTGAACGAGCGCCACTACGGGGCCCTCCAGGGCAAGAACAAGGCGCAGACGCGCGAGGAGTACGGCGAAGAGCAGTTCATGGTCTGGCGCCGCTCCTACGACACGCCCCCGCCGCCGATCGACGACGGCGACCCCTACTCCCAGCACGGCGACCCCCGCTACGCCGACCTGCCGCCGGAGCTGATGCCGCGCACCGAGTGCCTGGCCGACGTGGTGGACCGGATGCTGCCGTACTGGTACGACGCGATCGTGCCGGAGCTGGCCGCCGGGGGCACGGTGCTGGTGGCGGCGCACGGCAACTCGCTGCGGGCGCTGGTCAAGCACCTGGACGGGGTCTCCGATGAGGCCATCGCCGGGCTGAACATCCCCACCGGCATTCCGCTGGTGTACGAGCTGAACGACGACTTCACCCCGCGCAAGGCCGGCGGCGAGTACCTCGACCCCGAGGCCGCCAAGGATGCCATCGAGGCCGTGAAGAACCAGGGGAAGTAGGAGCGCCCGCCTGAGGACCGCCCGGCCCGCCGTGCCCCGCACGGCGGGCCCCGTCGTTCCACGGGCGGTTCAGTGCCTCGCGGGCGGCTCAGTACACGAGCGCCTGGGCGCCCTCGGCGACGGCCTCCTCGACGAAGGTGGGGGCCCCCGCGATGCGCACCCCCGGGCGCAGGTCGTCCTCGGTCAGGTCCCGCCGGGCCGCGCACTGGGTGCACACGGTCACCGTCCCGGCCGCCAGCACGCCCTCCAGCAGGTCGGCCAGCGGGGCGGCGTGCGGCAGGTCGAACGCCTCCGCACGGCCCGGGACCGCGAGCCATGCGGCCTCCCCGGTCAGCCAGAGCGAGACCCGCACCCCCGCCGCGGCCGCCGCCGCGGCCACCGTGAACCCCTGGTTGCACCGTTCGGCGGCCTCTTCGCCCGCCGTGACCTTGATCACCATCGTCCGCGTCATGGGGGCCACCCTAGCGGCGGGGGCCGTCAGACCGCGCCGAGGACCATCAGCAGCCCGGCGAAGCCCGAGGCCAGTGTGCCGCCGCCGAGCAGCAGCGCCTGGCGGCGGCACCGTGCGGCCCGCGGACCGCCGGACGCCGCGCCCAGCCGCTCGATGCGCACCCGCCCGTCCGGCGGGGCGGCGACCACGGGGCGGCCGCCGCGCAGCTCCACCCGCCCGGACACCGCCACCGCGTCCCCGGGCCGCAGCACCCACTCGCGGTACTCGAACTCGATGGTCTCGCCGCGGAACAGCCCCCAGATGCGCCCCTTGACCCGGGGCAGCAGGTCGTCCGCGGGCGCCTTCACGCCCTTCTCCGGGCGGCCGACGACCCGCTGCAGCGCCAGGTCCGCACCGACGACCTCGGCCCCGGCGGTGTCCACCAGCACCGGCGCGCCCGCGCCCTCCTCACCCGGGGCGACCAGGGCGAACGGCTCCTCGCAGGCGTACTCGGCGATGGAGTCGGCACGCCGGTCGCCGTCCCCGGCCCCCGGGTCGGACTCCACCGGCCAGTAGTGCCGCAGCACCTCGTGCCCGTGCCAGACGCAGGGCAGCCGGGCCAGGCGCGATTCGGCCGCGCCGTCGGGACCGGCCACCGCCTCCCCGGTGAGGGACACGGTCCGGCCCTGCATCGCCGCCAACGCGCGCGGGCGGACCCGCTCGATCCCCCGCTGGTCCGCGTACCGGCGCACGGCCCGCACCGCCAGGACGGCCAGAACCGCCGCGGCGGCGATGAGGACCGCCCCGATCACCACCATCGTCAGGTCCCCGTCCTCCGCTCGTCGTCCCGCTGTCGTGCCCCTCTTCTTTACCAGCTCCGGGCGCGGCCGCGCCCCGGGAGCCGCTGTGGGGCGCCCCATAGCCCTCCCCGGCGCCGGGGGAAGGGGCGCGCCCGGGGCCGAGGTGACCGGGGCACCGCTCCGGCGCCGCTACTCTCGGACATTATGCAGCCCGATCTACACCCCGATCTCGAAAAGCTGTCCTTCCTGATCGGCCGCTGGGAGGGCGTGGGCGTCGCAGGCTACGAGGGCACCGAGGAGTTCCAGTTCGGCCAGCGGGTCGAGTTCTCCTACGAGGGCGGCCCGTTCCTGGCCTACAGCGCGCAGGCCTGGCGGATGAACCCGGACGGCACGCTCGGCGAGTACGTCACCTCCGAGAGCGGCTACTGGCGGGCGCGCCCGCCGGGCACCGAGCGCCCCGAGGGCGCGGGCGAGGACGTGCCGCCGGTCCACGTGGAGGCGCTGATCGCGCACCCGGAGGGCTTCAACGAGGTCTACCTGGGCAACGTGTTCGCCAACCGCGTGGAGATGTCCACTGACGCGGTGCTGCGCACCGAGACCGGCCTGGAGGTGACCGCGGGGCACCGCCTCTACGGACTCTTCGGGGACGACCGGGAGATCCTCGGCTACGCGTGGGACATGGCCGCCCAGGGGCACGACCTGCGCTCGTACATGTCCGCCCAGCTCAAGCAGGCGGGCGGCGCGAAGGAATGACCCGCCCGCGCCGGCCGCGGGGGGCGCGGCGCCGTCCCGGCCGGTAGGAGGACGTGAAAAGGCCCCCGGGGTTCCTCCGCCTCGCGGCGGGGCCGGCTGGACAATGTCCGGCCTCCCAGGGGCCTCGGTGGTCCGCTTTGGATTCGCCAGTGGCGATCCGAGCCAACGGACGCCCTAGCGGGCGGCCACCTCGCAAGTCCTAAGAGAAACCATCTTCAGGACCACCTCCTTTCTCGCGTGGGACCGACACTACGTCCGGGGTTCACGGAGGGGCAAAGGGTTTTTTCAGCGGCCCGTCCCGCCCCTCCCGCCTCTACGTCCCCGCGCCCCCGCGGAGCCGTAGACTCGGTGACATGTCCCACCGCACCTGGCGGGAAGAGCTCCGCTCCCGCGGCTACCGCGTCACGCCCCAGCGGCAGCTGGTGCTGGAGGCGGTGCGCGAGCTGGAGCACGCCACCCCCGAGGCCATCGGCAACCGCGTGCGCGAGACCGCCGAAGGGCTGAACACCTCGACCGTCTACCGCACCCTGGACCTGCTGGAGCGGGTCGGCCTGGTCACCCACACCCACCTGGGGCACGGCGCGCCCTCCTACCACCTCACCGAGGACGCCGACCACCTGCACGTGGTGTGCCGGGGCTGCGGCACCGCCTCCGACGCCCCGCTGGAGCTCGCCGACGGCCTGGTGCGCGGCCTGGCCGCCGCGTCCGGCTTCCGGGCCGACGCGCGCCACCTGACCGTCTACGGGCTGTGCCGGGACTGCGCGGCGGAGGAGCCGGACGCGGCCGGAGCCGGAACGGCCGGATCGGGCGCGAGCGCATAGGCTCAGGGGTATGAGCTCTCCGCTGCTGGCCCGCCCCGGGGCGGTCCCCGCCGAAGCCCCCGACGCCGACGTCGCCGCGCACTACGGCGAACCCGTCCAGGAGGGCCGCGCCATGGAGCGCGCCTGCGCCTGGACCGACCGCTCCGACCGCGCGGTCGTGCGCGTGTCGGGCCCGGACCGGCTGACCCTGCTGCACAGCCTCACCAGCCAGGCGATGGAGGGCATGGCCCCGGGGACGGCCTCCGAGGCCCTGCTGATGGACGCCAACGGCCGCATCCGGCACCACATGGCGGTGCTGGAGGACGGCGCGGCGGTGTGGCTGCACACCGAGCCCGGCCAGGGCGCGGACCTGGCCGGCTTCCTGCACCGGATGCGCTTCATGATGCGCGTCGAGGTGGAGGACGTGACCGAGGGGCGGGCCGTGCTCACCCTCACCGGCCCCGGCCGGGACGCCGCCCTCGAGGCCGCGGGCGGCGCGCTCGGGGACGCCCCGGTGCGCCGCGCCGACGACGAGACCGACGTGCTGGTGGAGCGGGAGGCGCTGTCGGCGGCGGCCGCCGCCCTGACGGACGCCGGGGCCCGCCCGGCCGGGCTGTGGGCCTACGAGGCCGCCCGCATCGCCGCCCACCGCCCGCGCCAGGGCCTGGACACCGACGAGCGGACCATCCCGCACGAGGCGGGCTGGGTCGGCGGCGCGGTCCACCTGGACAAGGGGTGCTACCCCGGCCAGGAGACGGTGGCCCGCGTGCACAACCTGGGGCGCCCTCCGCGCCGCCTGGTCATGCTCCACTTGGACGGCACCGCAGAGCGGCTGCCCGCGCGCGGCGCCGCCGTGGAGCTGGACGGCCGATCGGTGGGGTTCGTCGGCACCTCGGCCCGCCACCACGAGCTCGGGCCGGTCGCGCTGGGCATGGTGAAGCGGAACGTGCCGGTGGACGCCGAGTTCACCGTGGACGGGGTCGCCGCCGCCCAGGAGGTGGTGGTCCCGCCGGACACCGGGGCGAACGCGAACATCGGCCTGCGCCGCTCACCGCGATAGGAAAGGGCGCCTCCCTACCCTTCCGCCGTCTTAGCGAAACCTGTACACCGACGGTCATTGCCTCTTCACGCGCCGCGGGTATACGCATGGGTGTGGGCCCGCCATCGCCGACGGGCCGTGCGACCTGGACCTGCCCACGGAGGCGACGGTGGACTCAATCGCGGCGACCCTGCACCTGATCGCTCTGGCCCTGATCGGGCTCGGCGCCTATCTGCTGCTGCGGGCGCTCAAGGCCCGACGGCACCGCATCAGACTGCAGAACACCCCGCTGCTGACCACCGAGGAGCTGCGGAACCTGACGGACCCGCCCCCGGCGGTGGAGGTGACCGCCACCGCCGAGCCGGGGCCGGACGGGCCGCTGACGGCGCCCTACTCCGGGACGCCGTGCGTGTGGTACCGGATCGAGGCGGTGCACCACCACTACCGCACGACGGCCGGGGACCGGCTGCAGCCCGACCGGCTGCTGCTGGAGCAGTCGGAGGCCGGGTTCGGGCTCCGCGACGGCCGCGGCTCCCTGCACTGCGTGCCCTCCGGGGCCGACGTGGAGGACGCCGAGCCGCACTACGACCGGTTCGTGCCGTCGGCGGCCGCGCACGGGTGCGAGGACGTGCCCACACGGCCGCCGTCGGCGACGGCGACGCTGGACGCCGCCGCCCCCAGCGGGCTCACCCCCGGGGTGACCTACCGGGAGTGGGCGGTGCTGCCCGGCCAGACCCTGTTCGTGCGCGGGGCCCCGGTGCGCGGGCAGGACGGCGAGGTGCACCTGGCGTCGTCGCCGCAGACCCCGCTCACCCTGTCCACCCGCACCCACCGGGAGCTGGTGCGCGCCGACCGCAACCGCGAGGCGCTGGGGTACACGGTCCTCCCGGCGGCGGTGGCCCTGCTGGCGGGGCTGTTGCTGCTGCTCGAACTGGACTGACCCCGGCGCGCATGACAAGGGCGGGGCCGGTCGGCCCCGCCCTTGTCGTGTACGCGGTGCTTGCGCGTCCTAGTAGGTGTGCCTGCGAGAAGTGAGAGCGCGTGTCCGCCCGTCCCCGCTTCGCCGCGGGCGCTCCGCCTCGACCCGCGGCTTCGCAGACGGCGATGGGAGCGACTGCCGGGGAAGGGCTAGGTGCGCCCCGTCGCACGCGGCGCTGTCAGGACTCATCGACACGACCCTGCGANCCCCGCTCCCCCTGTCCACCCGCACCCACCGGGAGCTGGTGCGCGCCGACCGCAACCGCGAGGCGCTGGGGTACACGGTCCTCCCGGCGGCGGTGGCCCTGCTGGCGGGGCTGTTGCTGCTGCTCGAACTGGACTGACCCCGGCGCGCATGACAAGGGCGGGGCCGGTCGGCCCCGCCCTTGTCGTGTACGCGGTGCTTGCGCGTCCTAGTAGGTGTGCCTGCGAGAAGTGAGAGCGCGTGTCCGCCCGTCCCCGCTTCGCCGCGGGCGCTCCGCCTCGACCCGCGGCTTCGCAGACGGCGATGGGAGCGACTGCCGGGGAAGGGCTAGGTGCGCCCCGTCGCACGCGGCGCTGTCAGGACTCATCGACACGACCCTGCGACGAACGGAGGCGCTGTCGAATCCCATCGACGAACGCTGTCCACACTCACGAACAGAACCCCCCTACTGCAGCGCGGCCGCCAAGCGCTCCTCGTGCAGGCGCTCGCCCCAGGCCGGGGGCAGCGGGGCCAGCTCGCCCACCCGCCAGCTCAGCAGCATGTCGGCCAGGGCGGGGTTGCGCGGCAGGGCCGGGCCGTGCAGGTAGGTGCCGACCACCTGCCCCTGGACGGCGCCCTCGGTGCCGCTGCCGTTGCCGATGCCCGCCACCGTGGTCGACAGCGGCCGCGCCGACGCGCCCACCGCCGTGCGGCCCTGGTGGTTCTCGAAGCCGGTGATCCGTCCGGCCCCCAGCGCCGGGTCCACGTCGGCGACGATCTCGCCGACCGCGCGGGTCTCCCCCCGGCCGCTGCGCACGTCGAGGATGCCCACCCCCGGCAGCGGGTTGTCGTCGTCGTCGCCGAAGCTCTCGCCGACGATCTGGTACCCGGCGCACACCGCGAGCACCGCGGCGCCCGCCTCGGCGGCGCGCTTCAGCCCGCCGTCGGAGCGCAGCCGCTGGGCGGCCAGGATCTGCGGGCGGTCCTCGCCGCCGCCGAGCAGGTACACGTCGCCCTGCTCGGGCACCGGGTCGCTGGAGAGCACCCGCACCGTCTCGGTGGGGATGCCCCGCAGCTCGGCGCGGCGCTTGAGGACCAGCACGTTGCCCTGGTCGCCGTAGGTGCTGAGCAGGTCCGGGTAGATCCAGACGATGCGCAGGGCGCTGCTCGTGTCGGTCATCTCACCTGTCCTCGTCGCCTACTGGACGCGGCCGTAGGCCGCGCGGATCTGCTGGAAGGCCGTGTAGTTGGCGATGACGTCGACCTTGGGCAGGTCGGGGCGCTCGGCCTTGAGCCGCGCGACCACGTCGTCCACCCGGTCGGCGACCTCGAAGGGCACCCCGTCGGTCTCCAGCCGCAGCGCCAGGTCGGTGCGGCGCTCGCCGAGGACGAACACCCTCCGGTCGGCCAGCACGGTGTAGTCCACGTCCCACAGCCAGGAGGTGTCCTTGCCGTCGGGGACCTGGGCGTTGACCGACAGCAGCACCGGGACGTCGGGCGGGCCGAGCACCGCGAACGACTCCAGCCACCCGGCCGGGTTCTTGGCCAGAAGCAGCCGCACCTCGGTGCCGTGGGTGACGACCGAGGTGTACCGCCCGGCCACCGAGTGGATCTCGCGCAGGCGCGGCAGCGACTGCTTGGGGTGGATGCCGTAGGCGGCGCCGACCGCCATGGCGACGGCCGCGTTGGAGCGGTTGGCGTCGCCCGGCAGGTTCAGCCGCATGCCGAAGCGGACGCCGTTGGGGTCCACGACGACGTCGTCGTCGTTGTCCACCGCCCAGGAGGCGTCGGGGCGGGCGAGCCCGCACTCGGGGCACTCCCAGTGGGGGTCGGGGTCGCGCTTGAGGTGGCCGCCGCACTCGGGGCAGCACCAGGAGTCCTCCTTCCAGCGCTGCCCGGCCGACACCCAGGTGGCGTGCCGCGCGCCCAGGCCCGCCCAGGCGACCAGCGGGTCGTCGGCGTTGGCCACCACGTGGGTCTCGCTGGTGCGCAGCGCGTCCCGCCACTTCTTGGCCAGCAGGTTGATCTCCGAGGCGCGGTCCATCTGGTCCCGGCTGAGGTTCATCAGCACGGTGACCGCCGGGTTGGTCGCCCTGATCACCTGCGGGAGGTACTTCTCGTCGACCTCCAGCACGCCGTTGCGCGCGTCGGGGCTGTTGGCCAGGGCGGTGATGTGCCCGGTGGGCATGTTGGCGCCCTGCTCGTTGGTGGCGATGTCGCCGAGCTCGCGCAGCGCCGCGGCGATCAGCCGCGTCGTGGTGGTCTTGCCGTTGGTGGCGCTGACCAGCGTCAGCCTCCGGCCCCGGGCGAGCTTGCCGAGCAGGTCGGGCTCGACCTTGAGGGCCACGCGCCCGCCGATGACCGAGCCGTCGCCGCGGCCGGTGGCCCGGGACAGCGACGCCGCGCTTTTGCCCAGGACGGACGCGAGCTGGGCACGCAAGGGAAGTTCGCTCATGATCCCCACTAGGTTTCCACTGGGAGCACCGGCCCGGAGCCGCCGGGGGCACCGGCGGCCGCAGGCTTCGGTATCCCAGGGTATTGCCCGCGGCCCGTGGCACGCCCCACGGACACCGGCCCGAGGGGCGGGCGTGGCTCCCGGGGCGGGTCCGGGACGTGCTTCCCGGGTCAGGCCCCAGCGCGTCTCGGGTCGGGTCCGTAGAAGGCGCCGGCGGTGTCATGTCCACCGCAAGGCCGCTGTGATCCCGGAAAGCAGGAGGGGGCGGCCATGCCGGCCTCGCCCCGGCTCCGATAGCGGCGGGCCCGTTTGCAGGCGGTCCTGGGGGCGACGGCGAAGCGTTCGGCGGCCTGGCGGCAGGTCCATCCGTCCCTAACGATGCGGCGGGCGAGCCGCAGGCGCCCGGTCGGGGTCAGGGGGAGCTACGGCGGGGCACGAGGGCCTCCTGGAACTTCGGTGCAGACTTCGCATCCCCACCGGAACCAGAAGGCACCCTCTTCGTTCAACCGCTGTTGCAGGCGTGTCGGGCGTCGCCGACGTCCCGGAACATCACCACTAGACGAGTGATTCCTTGTACGGCTGTCAGTG
>NZ_ANBH01000059.1 GCF_000341185.1 Nocardiopsis chromatogenes YIM 90109 | reverse complement strand
TTGGTCGGGGGCCCGCCCTTTTTCCGTGCCCGAACTTGTGAACATGTGAATTGGTCGCTCTTTGCGAGGGCAAGGGCTGGGATGCGCCGCCAGATGGCCGCCAGCTCCCTCGCACTCCGATCAGGACCTGGTGCCGTCGGCGGTCTTCCGGGTGCGCAGGGCGCGCACCTTGCTCCTGTTTCCGCATCTCTGCATCGAGCACCAGCGCCGTTTCCCCGGCCGGGACATGTCGACGAACACGAGCATGCAGTCGCCAGCCTCGCACTCCCTGATTCTCTCCGCCCACGGGCCGGTGAGCAGGTCGATCGCGTTTCGAGCGATATGCGAGGTGACCTGCGCGGCCTCGATGGGCGTCGCCCAGGCCGCGTGCACCGCGTCCCGGCCTTCGGCGCTCGCGGTGTGCTCTGAGGTGTCCTCGACGTGGGGGGTCATGCGGGGAATGAGCGGCGGCCGGGCTGCTGCGCGATTGACGACTTCCAGATCCCCGGCCTCGGCGCCCCCGCGTCCCAGGCGTTCGTGGACCAGTCGCCACAGGGCGTCGCGCATGCGCCGCGCCTCCTCGACGTCGGCCTCGTCCGCACGGATGCCGTCCGGGTCCAGGCCCAGGCGCGTGCGAGAGAACCAGGAGCGGAGGTCGTCCGTCGAGTACAGGGCTTCCCAGTGGGAGATGGGGCCTGGGCCGCCGGACAACATGAAGTCCAGACAGAGGGCCCCGGGGTCGAACCGGAAGGCGTGCCCGTCGCGGGGGGTGAGGGTGATGCCGGTCGCGTCCTGGCTTGTGCCGTCGTTCACGTAACCACTATAACTGGTGTCACCGGGGGCGGCCGGACCGCCCGCGTGAATACAGGCCGAGGGAGACGGACATGGACGCCGCGACGGCGATCAACTGGCAGCTCACGGTGGACAGCGCGGACCCGCACGCGCAGGCGGACTTCTGGGCGGAGGCGCTGGGGTACGTGGTGGAGGACCACGACGCGTTCATCGGCAACCTGATCGAGCAGGGCCTGGTGACCGAGCCCGACTACAAGGTGAGGAACGGTCGGCGCGTCTTCTGTAAGGGAGAGGGGATCCGCCACCCTGCGGACCCGCCGGAGCGCGGGGCGCCCAAGCGCCGGATCCTCTTCATGCGGGTGCCCGAGTCCAAGCAGGTGAAGAACCGGCTGCACATGGACCTGTCCGTCGGACCGGAGCGCCGCGAGGCCGAGGTGAAGCGGCTGGAGGGCATCGGGGCGACGGTGCTCGCCCGTGTCGAGGAGCCCGAGGGGACCCATGTGACGATGGCCGACCCCGAGGGAAACGAGTTCTGCGTGCAGTGACGGGGACCGGTGGCGGGTCCGATACACCCCGGTCCGGACACAGGGAGGCATGGACCCTCCCGTGGACGAGGACGGGGTCCGGAGCGGACCGGACGGCCCGCTCCGGACGGTCTTGGGGCGTATGGCCGAAGGCGGCTCTACCCGGCCGACGTGACGATTCGCGGATCGTCGGGGGCGGAGCCCGCGACGACGGTGCAGTCCCACTCCTCGCAGGACTCCACGGTGGCCTCCAGCCCCGCGGCGGAGACTGCGGCGGCCGTCGTCTCCGCCTGGCGCTCGCTGGTCTCGATCAGCAGGTGCCCTCCGGGTGCGAGCCAGCGCGGCGCGCCATGGGCGACGCGGCGCTGGACGTCGACGCCGTCGGGGCCGCCGTCGAGCGTGGGCAGGGGCTCGTGCAGCCGGGCCTCCGGCGGCAGCAGGGGAATCTCCGACGACGGGACGTACGGGGCGTTGACCACGAGGAGGTCCACCCGTCCCCGGAGGCCGTCGGGGAGCGCGGAGTAGAGGTCGCCGGTGTACGCCCGCCCCCCGTAGGGGGAGGTGTTCCGGCGTGCGTAGGCGACCGCGACGGGGTCGGAGTCGGCCGCATGCAGTTCGGCGCCGGGGAGCCGTGACGCCAGGGCGGCCCCGATGCCTCCGGCGCCGCAGCACAGGTCCACGACGACCGGCGGGTGCGACCGGGGGGCGTGCTCGGCGGCGCGTTCCACGAGGAACATCGAACGGGGGCGCGGGACGAACACCCCGGGGCCGACGGCGACCCGCAGGCCGACGAACTCGGCCCAGCCGAGCAGGTGCTCCAGGGGGATGCCGTCACAGCGGCGGTCGACGAGGCGGGAGAGGTCACCGGGGTCCGAGGCGGCCTCGGTCAGCAGGTCGGCCTCGTCTTCGGCGAAGACGCAGCCGGCGGCGCGGAGCCGTCGCACGGCGTCGGCGACGACGGGGGAGGGGAGTGTCGAGGACACGAACACCTTCCAGGGAGCGTGGGCGCTCGCCTAGGCAGGGCGGGACGGTCGCCGTCCGCCGTGCTCACCGGGGAGGAGCGCCCGGGCGTGTGCTGCGAGTACGGGGCTCACCTCCTCCGACGCGTCGTGTCCGTCCCGGCCGGGGTGTCCGGCGGGGGAATGCGTTGCCCGCCGACACTACCTCAGGATCGGCGCCGGTCCGGCCACCTGGGGGTTCACCGGCGCCGAGTTGGCGGGTGCGCGCGGGCGGTGCTACTCTGGTCCCGTTCGAGACTTCCGCGCCCCTCCGGGGGTGGCGGTCTAGAGTTTCGGCGGTCATAGGTGGAGGGAAACACCCGGTCTCATTCCGAACCCGGTCGTTAAGCCTCCATTCGCCGATGGTACTGCCTCCATGGTGCGGGGTGGGAGAGTAGGTTGCCGCCGGACATCCTTCCGAAGAGGGGATCCGCGAGGATCCCCTCTTTTGTATTCTCAGAGGCGGACCGCCAGAGCTGCGCGGACCCAGCGACTACGCTGGTTACTGACCGCTGATGAGGAGGTGGGTGACCATGGCGCTTCCCACGTTGCATCCGCGTCCGGGCAACCTGAGAGAGGTCGCCGAAAGTATCGAGGCGTCCACCGGCCTGCAGGTTGAGATCATCGGAGGCAGTCTCGTCATGTCGCCCACGCCTCGAGGGAAACATGCCGGGACGATCCGACGTCTGCGGGTTCAGATCGAGCCGCTTCTGCCGCCGGACCTCGCTCCGTATGAGGTCTCGTCGATCGCGCTCCCCGATGACGAGGACGATTACGCCACACCCGATCTGACGGTCCTTCCCGTCGATTGGGACGAGGACGATTCCTGGCTCGCCGACCCCCGGGACGTTGCTCTGGCGGTGGAGGTGATCTCGCAGTCGGAGACGTCCAGGAGCATCAGCGGGAAGAACGACTGGTACGCGCGATCGGGCGTTGGGGCCCTTCTCGTCCTCGACCCCCGTTCCGGCCGGTGGAGCCTGTTCACCCGCCCCAAGGACGGGGAGTACCGGGGCCGGGTCCACGGCGTGTACGGGGAGGAGATCGAACTGCCGTCCCCGCTTCCCTCTCCGGTCGGTACCGACGCCCTGCCCCTCTACGGTTCCTGACGGACCTCCGCGGGCCCCTCCCCGGGCGGTCCCGGCCGCTCCTCCTCCGTCCGGCTCTGCGGTGTCCCCGGTGTCCCCTTCGACGCCGCGCCCCGCCTCCCCGCACGTTCGACGGCCCAGACCGCCCCGACCACCACGGCGCATCCCGCGAGCTGAAGCGGCGACAGCCGCTCGCCGAGGAAGACGGCGCCGACCGCGAGCGCCATGACCGGCGGCAGCACCATCACCGCCGCCCCGACGCCGGGGGCCAGGCGCGGCAGCGCCGCACCGACCAGCAGCCAGGTCAGTACCTGCCCGAGCAGCGCCACCGCCGTCAGCCACGCCCACCCCGGACCGTCGAGTGCGCCGGGGTTCAGCCCGGTCCACAGTCCGCCGACGGGGGCGGCGGACACGGCGGCGGCCGCCGTGGAGGTGCAGACCGGCGTCGCGGTGTGGCCCCGGCCCCCGCCGAGCCGGGACAGGAAGAGGTACCCGGCGTAGGCGGTGCCCGCCCCCGCGCCGAACAGGGCCCCGAGGGCGGCGTCGGCGCCCCCGGACGGGGCGAGCGCCCCCGAGGCGAGGGCGAGCCCGGCCAGCATCGCCGCGGCGGCGAACCCGAAGCCGCGCGGTGTGCGCTCGCCCGAGGCCGCCCGGGCCAGCAGGGGGAACACGATGATCTGCACGTTCAGCAGGACGGTCGCCACGCCCGCGCCGAGCGCTTCGATGCTCGCCGCCCACAGGACGAAGTCGGCGCCGAGGAGCAGCCCGGCCGCCGCGTCGGTGCCCACGAACCGCCGGGGGCGTGGGCCCACACGGCGCAGCTCGGCGGCGGTGAGCAGGGCCAGGGGCGGCAGGGCGAGGGCGCACCGCAGGAAGGCGGCGGTCCCGGCGTCGGCGCCCGAGGCCTTGACGAAGGGGGCCGACAGGGAGGTGCAGGCCGCCCCGGCGAGGGCGAGCAGCACCGGGTCGATGCGGCGGAGGAGCATGCCCCCACTCTGGTGCCGCGGAGCCGGAAATAAAAGCGATGATTCGTGGACATGATTCGGTAGCGTTGCTGTCGTGTTCAGTACCGATCGCCTCCGCGCCTTGGCCGCGGTCGCCGAGCACGGCTCGGTGGCGGCGGCCGCGCGCGCCCTGCACGTGACCCCGTCGGGGGTGTCCCAGCAGTTGGCCAAGCTGGAGCGGGAGGCGGGCCGCCCCCTCCTCGAACCCGACGGCCGGACGGTGCGGCTGACCCAGGCCGGGCGGGTGCTGGCCGGGCACGCGGCACGGGTGGCCGAACAGCTCCGGCGCGCCCGCGCCGACCTGGACGACCTGGGGGAGGAGGTGCTGGGGCCGCTGCGGGTGGGCGGTGTCGGGTCGGCGCTGCGCACGCTCGTCCCGGCCGCGCTGGCGTCGCTGCTCGCGCTGCACCCCCGGGTGGAGCCGTCGTCGCGCGACGGGGAGGCGGTGGAGCTGCTCCCCCTGCTGATGCGCGGCGACCTGGACGTGCTGGTGGTGGAGAGTTGGTCGCCGCGGCCGCTGGCGCTTCCCGCCGGGGCGGGCGTCGAGCGCCTGGTGCGCGAGGAGGTCCGCGTGGGGCTGGCGGAGGACCACCCGCTCGCGGGGCGGGACCGCGTGGGCCTGGAGGAGCTGGCCGACGAGGCATGGGCGAGCTGTGCGCCGGGGACGGAGCCGTACGAGAGCCTGGTGCAGGTGGCGCGCGCGTGCGGATTCGACCCCCGCATCCCGCACACGCTCACCGAGATGCCCACTCAGCTGGCACTGGTGCGCGCGGGGCTGGCGGTCGCCCTGGTTCCTGACCTGGGGAGGTACCCGGAGACGCCGGGGGTGCGGTTCGTTCCGGCCGAACCGGGGCTGGCACGCGACATCACCGCCATCTGGCGCGAGGGTGCGGAGGCCCCGCCGGTGCGCGCGTTCCGGGAGGCGCTGGGGGCGGTGTCGGCCCGCATGCTCAGAGCGGGCGGACCCCACTCGTAGTCCGGGGTTCCGGTCGGCGCGGCCGCGTCTTCGGCGGTGTCGTCGGCCGCTGTCCGGCCGATGGGCTCACTCCTCGGTGTCGAGCGCGGCGATGGCGCGTTCCAGGTAGGACTCGAACGCGCTCAGCTCATGGTCGCCGAACTCGGCGGCCAGGGCGCCCTCGACGGCCAGCGCCGCCCGGTCGGCCCGGGTGACGAGCTCGCGGCCGGATTCGGAGATCCGGTTGACCGTGACGCGCTGATGGAGTGTCGAGGGGACCCGCTCGATCAGTGCGGACCGGGCCAGGTTGGCCAGCACCGTGGCCATGGTCTGCGGGGTGACCATGCACGCGCGTGCGAGCTGGGCCGCCGACATCCCCTCGGAGGTCGAGAGCAGCAGGAGCACGGCGTACTGGGGGACGGTGAGGCCGAACTCCCTGAGAGCCCGGGTCTTGCGGGCGATCAGCGCCTGTTCGGCCCGTTTGATGGTGTGCCCGAGCCGCCCGGCGCCGACCGCGCCGGCCGGATCCGCCTCGCCCGGGGTGCCGCCCGTCATGTCCGCCACCGCTCCCTGTGTTCGGCCCTGGTCATGGCCCCAGCCCGTGGGCCCCGTCGGCACCGATTATCCCGGTCCGCCGCCCGGTCCGCCGCCCTGGTGGTGGACCGGCGCGGGCTCTGATATACAGAACTCTGGCAAATGACAGAGCTCTGTTATTAGAGCGAGCGGAGAGGGGACCACCGTGCGGACACGGCGGATCGGCGGGGCGGGACGGCGGGTCGGGGCCATCGGACTCGGCTGCATGGGCATGTCATGGGGATACGACCCGCTCGGCCGGGACGAGGGGGAGTCGGTCAGGGTCATCCGCGAGGCGCTGGAACTCGGTGCCGACCTGATCGACACCGCCGACCAGTACGGGCCGTTCACCAATGAGGAACTGGTCGGGCGGGCCCTGCGCGGCGTCCGCGAGCACGCCTTCCTGGCGACCAAGGGCGGCCTCGTCGTCGACGACCCCGCCACCTTCGCCAGCCACCGGGACGGGCGGCCCGAGCATCTGCGCGCCGCCGTCGACGGCAGTCTCCGGCGGCTCGGGGTGGACCGCATCGACCTCTACCAACTGCACCGGATCGATCCCGACGTGCCCCTGGAGGAGAGCTGGGGCGCCCTCGCCGCCCTGGTCGAGGAGGGCAAGGTCGGAGCCCTCGGGCTGTCCGAGGCGAGCGCGGAGCAGATCCGCACCGCCCACGCCCTCCACCCCGTCTCCACCGTCCAGTCCGAACTCTCGCTGTGGAGCAGGGAGCCGCTGTCCGACGGAGTCCTGGAGTGCTGTGCCCGGGAGGGGATCGCGTTCATCGCCTATTCCCCGCTGGGGCGCGGTTTTCTGGCCGGAGGGATCTCCTCCTCGGCCGACCTGCCCGAGGTGGACGGACGCCACCGCACACCGCGCTTCCACCCCGACGCGATCTCTGCGAACCGGCCGATCGTCGACCGGGTCCGGGACGTCGCCGCCGACACGGGCGCGACCGTCGCCCAGGTGTCCCTGGCCTGGGTCCTGGCCCAGGGCGAGCACATCGTCGCCATCCCGGGGACCAAGAGGCCCCGCTACCTCCGGGAGAACGCGGCCGCGGCCGACCTCGTGCTGTCGGAGGAGCACCTCGCGCTGCTGGACGGGGTGCCGTCCCCGGTCGGCACCCGCTACTAGGAGGTGCCGTGCTGATCCTCGGCTTCCCCGCGGGGGGATTCGCGACCAACACCCATGCCGTGGCGGCCGGGCCCGGGGCGGGCTGCCTCCTCATCGACCCGGGAAAGGAGGCGTTCGCGGGGCTGGCCGCCCTGATCGGGCGGCACCGGCTGGTCCCGGGGGCCGTCGTCCTCACCCACGGGCACATGGACCACACCTGGGATGCGGTCCCGGTCGCGGAGCACTACGGCGTCTCCGTGTACGTGCATGCCGCCGACCGCTTCATGGTCGGCGCACCGGCCCGCGGGCTCCCCGACGACTTCCCCGCGCACCTTCTCGACGGCCACCCCCGTGCCGAGCCCGCCGACCTCCGGGAGCTCCACGGCGACCGGAACACTCTTCACGTCGGGAGGCTGGCCGTCGAGGCACTGCACACCGGCGGGCACACACCGGGCTCGATGCTCGTCCATGTGCGCGACAAGGGCACGGGGGAGACCGCCCTGTTCACCGGTGACACCCTCCTCCGCGGCGAACTCGGGCGGACGGACGGACCGGGCGGGGACCGGCGGCGGCTCCAGGAATCCCTGACCCGCCACTGTGCGGGTCTTCCGGACTCCACCCCGGTCCTTCCCGGCCATGGGGGCGCCACCACGTTGGGGGCCGAGCGAGAGGTGCACCCGTGGCTCGCGGGTGGTCCGCCCTTGTGAAGCCGCCGGTTCCGGGCGGCCCCGCCTCGGCGCTCAGGAGCCCCCTGGCGTCCTCCACCCGGTCTCCACCGTGCTCTCCACCCTTCGTCGGTGCCGTCGACGGGGGCCGTGGAGCCAGGATCGCCTCCATGGACGAACGGAATGGCCGGACGGACGGCCTGCTCCCGCTTCTCATCGGCGCCCTTCGGGGGCGGCCGGGGGGCCGGACCGGGCTTGTGCGTTTCGTGATCAGCGCGGTCATCGACCGAAACGGAGGCAGGGTGAACGGGAAGACCATTTTGGCGATCGCGGGGATCGGTGTCCTCGTCGTGCTGGGGTTGCTCGCGTACCGCATGCTCATGATGCAGATGATCATGGGGATGACCGGAAACTGAGGTGGTGGTGCCGATCCGGACCACGGAAGGCGTCGGCCGGCTGCGGCGGGCCGCGGTGGGCCTGTGGGTCTCCGACGACCCGGAGACCGGCAAGGTGATCCGGGTCGGGGCGACCGGGATCATCCTGTGGGGGCTGCTCACCGGTGCGCCCGAGCACGCGGCGGTGTGGGTGTGGGCCGCGCTGGGGGCGAGTCTGACCTGTTGGCTGGTGTTCGCGGTCGGCGACAGGGCCGTGCCGCGCACCGCGATGGCCTGCCTCGCCCTGTCCACGGTCCTGGCGGCGGCCGCGGCCGGACCGGCGGGCAGCGCCGCGACCGTGCCGGTCTTCGTCGGCATGGGCACGTACGCGCTGCACCTGCGCCCCTCCGTGCGGAGCGTCCTGACGGTGTTCGCGGTCGAACTCGCCGTCACGCTGGCGAGCATGTGGCCGGTCGAGCAGCGTGTCGAGCCGCTTCTGCTGCACGTGGCGCTGCAGACCGTCGTGCTGCTGTTCGGACTGCGCCGGCGGCAGTACCGGTTGCAGGCCCGGCAGACGGAGCGGCTGCTGGAGCAGACCCGGGCCGCCCAGCAGGAGCGCGAGCGCGCGGCGGCCCTGGACGAGCGCGCCCGCATCGCCCGCGACCTGCACGACGTGCTCGCGCATTCGCTGGGCGCGCTCGGCGTCCAGCTGGACGTCGCCGAGTCGCTGCTGGTGCGTGGCCGGGACGGGCAGGACGTGGAGGACGCCGTGGAGCGGGTGCGCCGGTCCAGGGCGATGGCGGCGGAAGGGCTGCGGGAGGCGCGCGCCGTCATCGCGGCGCTGCGGGCCGACCCGCCCGCGTCGCTCCCCGAGTCGATCGGGGCGATCGCCGCGGCCCACCGGGGCGGGCACGGCGTGCGTGTCGACGTGGACGTCACGGGGACGCCGCGTCCGCTGCGGCCTGCGGCGGAGCTCGCACTCAGCGGTACGGCGCGCGAGGCGCTGACCAACGCGGCCCGGCACGCTCCGGGGGCGCCGACCCGTGTCGTCCTCGACTACACGGACGCCGGTGCCCGGCTGGCCGTGTGCAACGGCCCCGCCGAGCGGCCGGGGTCCGCGGGCGGCGGCGGGGGGTTCGGCCTGGCCGGGATGGCCGAGCGGCTCGCCTCGGTCGGCGGTACGCTACGGGCCGGTCCCGAGGGGGACGGTTCGGACGGTGATGGCCCGCACGTGTGGCGGGTGGTGGCGGAGGTGCCCGAGTGAGCGGCCCGATCCGGGTGGTGGTCGCCGACGACCAGCAGGTCATGCGCGAGGGCCTGGTGGCGCTCCTGGGGCTCGTCGACGGCATCGACGTGGTGGGCGACGCCGGTGACGGCGAAGAGGCCGTGCGCGCCACCGCGGACCGGCACCCGGACGTGGTGCTGATGGACCTGCGCATGCCGGGCGTGGACGGCGTGGCGGCGACCGAGCGGATCGGCAGGGATCACCCCGGTGTCGCGGTTCTGGTGCTGACCACCTACGACGATGACGACTCCATCGCGGCGGCCCTGCGGGCGGGGGCGTGCGGGTACCTGACGAAGGACACCGGACGGGACGGCATCGAGGCGGCGGTCCGGGCGGCCGCGGCGGGGCAGTCGGCGTTCGCGCCCGGGGTGTCGCGTCGGCTCGCCGCGGCGATGGCCGGGCGGGAGGAGCCGGGGGAGCCGGACCCCGCGCAGGAGCCGCCGGACGGGCTCACCCGGCGTGAGGCCGAAGTGATCGGCCTGATCGCCCGCGGCCTGAGCAACGCCGAGATCGGCCGGACCCTGTTCATCGCGGAGTCGACGGTGAAGACGCACGTGAACAACGCCTTCGCCAAGACCGGCCTGCGGAACCGCACCGAGGCCGCCGCCTACGCGCACCGGAACGGACTGGACCGCTGATCCGGGCGCCCCTGCGCTGAGGGGCGGTGGTTCACCCGGACGTGAGGCGTGCGGCCGCGTGGTCGATGGCGAGGTGCGGAAGGTACTCGCTGTCCACGGCGATGTCCCAACCGCGTGCTCGGGCCGGGCAGGCCAAGGCGGGCAACCGGATGTCGACGCATCCGTCCAGGCGACGTCGGCCGCCCTGACCCACAGCGGCGCGCGCCTACCTCGGAGGCGGTTCCTACGGCGCCGAACTCTGCTTGCTCCGCGAGGAAGGCGAGGAGCGCGTCGGCCCCGATCGTCGATGGGAGATGTGTTCCCCGACCAGTGGCCGAAGACCACCGGCGGGNCCAGCCGGTCGTGCCGGATCGCGGCGTAGAGCGCGCGGCCCCTCCGGCACACCCCGGCCCCAACCGCCCCTTCAGCGCCCGGACCACCGGTCCGGTCCTCTGGCGCACCCGGCCCGAACACACCGGCCGCGGGTGCCCATCGCCGTGTCCTCAGCAGGTTCAGAAATGTCCCATCAACGATCGGGGTGCCGAACACGGTCGGACCGCGCCCATCGCTGTTCGGCGTGACCTCCGCGACAGAAGGACTCAATCGGAAGGACCCGACAGGAAGTCCAGCGCGCTGCGGGATCCGGCGGCGATCGCGCACCCGATCGCGAACGTCCGCGCGCCTCTGGAGATGTCCGCCGTCAGGGGAGCGCGGGGGACGGGCGCCGTGGTCCCGTAGAGGGCGGCCCCGACCGTGTCCTTCTCGCAGGCGGCGATGGCGACAGCGGCCGCACGCGCCTGCGAGGCGTGCATGAGCGCTTCTGCGTTGGGGCGTCGGCCCCTTCCGGATCGGCCAGTGAGCGCTACAACCGTCGGACGTCAACAGGAGGAGCGGTCAGCCGCGCCCCCCGGATCCGGCGGCACCGGTGCGCAGGAGTCCTCCGCCCAGGCGCCAGACCGTGTCGGCGGAGGCCAGTCGTTCCGGGCGGTGGGTGACGATCACGACCGTGCCCGGAAAGTCGGCGACCACCTCGTCGATCACCCCGGCCGCCTCCGTGTCCAGGTGCGCGTCGGCCTCGTCGAGCAGCAGCAGCCGGGGCCGGTTCAACAGCGCCCGGGCCAGCGCCACACGCTGGCGCTGACCCGCGGACAGGCCGCCCCCGTCCTCCCGTACCGGCGTCTGCAGGCCCATCGGCAGCTCGGCGATCAGCGGATCCAGGCCGCCGGAGGCCACCGCCGCGCGGAAGCGCGCCCCGCCCACCCGCGGGTCGGCGTAGCGCACGTTGGACCCGACGGTCCCGCGCAGCAGCGGCAGGTCCGGGCCGACCACGCCGACGGCCCGGCGCACCGACGACGCCCGGCACGCGTTCACATCGCCCCCGTCCAGCAGCACCCTGCCCCCGTCGGGCGGCAGCAGCCCCGCCAGCACCGCCATCAGGGTGGACTTGCCGCTGCCGTTGGGGCCCGTCACGGCCACCACCGACCCGGCGGGCACGTGGGCGGCGACCGGCGCGAAGACGCCGTCCACCCGCACCTCCTCCAGGTCCAGGGCGCCGCCGCCGTCCGGCAGCCGCGGCGCGCTCGCCCCCGGACGGCGCCGCTTGGGGCGCGCCAGCTCGGTGCGGATCTGGCGCATCGCGACCGCGCACCCCGAGCGGTACTCGCTCACCCTGCTCAGGTCGCGCAGCGGGGTGACCATGATGCCGACGACCGCGATCGCCGCCGTCGCCTGGGCCGGTCCCGTCCCCGCGGCGGCGGCCGCCACCAGCGCCGCGGCGGTGGCCGCCAGCGTGGTCGCCTCCCCGACGGCGCGCACAGCGCCCACCGCGCGGGCGCGCCGCACCTGCTCCCGGGCCAGGTTCGCCGAGCGCCGCGCCAGCACCCGCCGCTCGGCCCGCTCCCGGCCGAAGGCCTGCACCACCGGTGTCTTACCGATCCGCTCCACCACGTGCGCGGCGACCCGGGCCTGGCGCCGCCGGGCCGCCCGGTGCGCCGACCGCAGCCACGGCGACAGCGCCGCGGTGGCCGCGAGCCCCGCACCGGCGACCGCTCCCACGGCGGCGGCGACCGGAGGGGCGATGACCGTGAACGCCACCAGGCAGCCCGCAAGCAGCGGCAGCGCGACCGCGAGGCGGGCCAGCCCCAGGCCCGCCCAGCGGCGCAGCGCGCTCAGGTTGCCCATCATGCGCAGCGACGCGCCGCCGGTGGAGCGGCCCCGGCCCCCCTGGCGGGCGGGGGCGGCGGAGGCCCGGCGGAACAGGGCGGTGCGCACGTCGGCCACCCACGACTGCCCCATGCGCTCGGCCAGCACCCGCTCGCCGAAGACCAGGGCGGCGGTGGCGGCGACCAGACCGGCCGCCCACGGCAGCAGAGCGGCGAGAGGGCTCGTGCCCCCGGCGAGCCGTGCGACCAGCGCGGCCCAGGCGACCGCCGCGCCCGCCTGCGCGAACCCGACGGCGACCAGCGCGGCGAAGAGCCACCGGCGGCGCCCGGCCAGCAGGCGCGGCGGCTCCTCGGGGCGCGTGTCCAGGGCGGTCGTGCCGGTGGCGCTCCCGGTGCCCCCCGCGGTCCCGCCGTCGGCGGGCGCCCTCGGGTGTACGGCGGTGGTCACGCCGTCCGCCCGTGCACGGTCCCGACCAGGGGGTGCGCGGTCAGCCCGGCGGCGACCGCGGGGTCGGCGAGCTCGTCGCGGCCCAGGACCGGGACGTCCAGAAGGCCGGCGGCCTCGCGCGCGGCCAGCGGGGCGGCGGTGAACCGTCCGGCGACCCCCACCACCGGGAGCCCGGCGGTGCGCAGCCGCTCGCGGCCGTACAGGGCCCCGGCGGCGTCCCCGGCGGCGAACACCCAGCCGTCCACCCGCGAGCGCAGGGCGCCGTCGTGGAGCAGCGCCGCCGTCTCGGGCTGCATGAGCCCGTCGGCGACCTCCAGCACCACGGCCTGCGCCCCGGCGGCGGTGAGCCGGTCGTGCAGCGCGGCGGCCCCGCGCGCCACACGCTCGGCGGGAACCCGGTAGGTGGTGGCCAGGCCGTCGTCGGTGAAGTCGAGCACGGCGTCGGCGCCCGCGTCGTGGAACATCCACCGGTCGCCTCCGGCGCCGGTGCCGGTGACCTTGGCGGCGCCGACCCTGTAGCCCGCCGCGGCCAGGCCGCGGACCAGGTGGGCGGCGGTGGTGGTCTTCCCGGCGTTCATGGACGTCCCCACGACCGCGAGGGTGGGGACGCCGTGCAGCGGGGCGGGCGGGGCCGCGGCGGCGAGGTCGGCCATGGTGGTGCGGCGGCCCCCGGCGTCGGCGGCCAGCCCGACCGGGAGCAGGCGGGTCGGCTCGGGGACGTTCTCGTGGGCGCTGGAGACCAGGCCCGCGATTCCGCCCGCGGCGACCAGGTCGCACGGCCCCAGGTCCGCCGGCGCCTCGGCCTCGAACTGGTCGGGGGCGTAGCGGGCGCCGTAGGCCACCAGCACCTCGTCACCGGTGAAGAGGTGGCGGCGGCGCCCCTGCGCCGACTCCAGGCGGGTGTGCCGGCCGATCCGGGTGACGGCGGCGACGACCAGGTCGCCCGGGCGGGGGCGCACGCCCGGGCCGCCGAGCACGTGCGTGGGCCGCTGCGCGTCGAGGGCGCGCGCCGTGTAGGAGACCTTCAGGGCGGCGCGCCGGGAGGGGGCGAGCTCGGTGAGGGAGGAAGCGGGCATGAGGTGTACGTCTCCCGATCGTCGGTGGTTCCGGTGGTCCGCGTCCGAACCACTGGAAATCCTCCGGTGTGGGGATGAGTCCCCCCTGAGCAGGCCATGAGGAAACCTTCATGCCGGTCACGGGGGTGGCGGCGGCCGGTGCCCCGCTCCGGGACCGCTCGCTGGGCCCCTCGGGCACCCCGAGGCCGTCCTGCGTGGCGGAATCGCCACGAAATCGCTGGTCGGTTGTCGATTCCGCCGCGTAGGACCGCCGAAGCCCCCATTCGAGCCCGGTACGCGCGGAACGCGGCGCCCGGCGGGGCTCCGGGGTCGTGCACGGCCCGACCGCCGCCGCGAACGCGCCCGGTCGCCCGCCCTCGCGGGCTCGTACGCCCCCGAGGGGGCGCCGATAAAGGAACATTCCCGACGCGTCGGGCACGGGTCGACCGTTCGTGCAGGCCTCCTTTGGCCTGGACGTAGAGGGCCTGGTAGATGGTCTCGTGGCTGATGCGCATGCCGGGCTGGTCCGTGTCGGCCGGTCTGCCTGCGACCTGCTGGGGCGACCAGCCCTGGGCCAGGTCGGCGGCGACCTGTGCGCGCAGTTCGGGGTTGGCTTGGAGTTTGCGGGCCCGGGGGCGCCGGGCGCGTGCGGTGGCCTGGATCCGGGCGGGGTAGGCGCGGGGCGAGGGGGACAGGTTTCGCCTCTTCTCGCGCCAGATCGTGGTGCGGTCGCGTCCCAGGAGCTCGGCGATGCGGGAGTCCTCCTCGCCCTGCGCGAGCAGGATCGCGATCTCCTCGCGCTCAGCGATCGTCAGCCGCTTGCCCGGCACGTTGCACCGCTTTCACCTCGACCGACAGCGTTGCAACACAAACGAGAACTCACCGCATCCAGTGTGGCGGAAAGGTCGCTTGAGGCCGGATCAGGTGGTGGAACCACCACCATCAGCGCTCCACAGGGCTGCCCGGCCCCGCCCGTGTCGCCGCCTCCCCCGACCGCGAGGGGCCCGCCGCCCGGTGGGCAGGCCCGGGGAACCGCCCCGCTGCCGCCGTCGCCGCCCGACACGGTCACCACGCGCACGCCGCGCGGTCGACAGCGCCGCGGTGAGGGCCGCCGACCTTCGTCGTCGCCGCCCTCCGTTCGGCGCCCCTCGCTCCCCGGCGCTCGGCCGGGGCCCGTGAAAGGGGTGGGCGCTGGTCCGTCCGCCCTCTCCCCCGGAGGCCTGCCGGTCGGCACGAGGCCCGGAGCGGGGGTCCCCGCTGTGCCGCCGCCGATCCGCGCCGTCCCTGCGCGCCCGGTGCCCCCGCCCGACCGTGGAAGACGATTCGGGGGTCGGGGGGGCCGGGCCCGACCGCCCGGCTGGGCGGTCAGTGCATCGGGCTCCGCACATCGGTCGGGAAGGTCAGGGTGAACCGGGCCCCCGCTCCCGGCGACGAGCGCACCTCCACGGTCCCGTGGTGGGCGTCGGTGATCGCGCGCACGATCGCCAGCCCCAGCCCGGCGCCGCCGCGGGAGCCGCCGCCCCCGGACCCCCGGGCGAACCGGTCGAAGATGCGCTCCTGCTCCTCGAAGGCGATCCCCGGTCCGGTGTCGCCCACCCAGAACTCCACCGTCCGGCCGTCCTCGGAGACCGACGACCCGACGCGGATCTCGTCGCCCGGCCCCGTGTGCCGCACCGCGTTCGACGCCAGCTGCACCATGGCCTGGGTGACCCGCTGCGGGTCCAGGCGCACCGGCCCCTCGCCGATGCCCTCCAGGCGCCAGGAGCGGTCGCCGAGCGTGCGCACCTTGGCGTCGATGTCGCTGGTCAGCTCCTCCACCGGGACGGAGACCGGGTGCAGGAAGTCCGGCCGCTGCGCCTTGGCGAGCAGCAGCAGGTCCTCCACGATCCGCGCCATGCGGTCCAGCTCGTCGGTGACCAGCCGCAGCACCTCGCGCCGCTCCTCGGGGTCGTCGCCCATCACCTCCAAGTGGCCCCGGACGATGGTGATGGGGGTGCGCAGCTCGTGCCCGGCGTCGTCGACGAAGCGCCGCTGGATGGAGAAGGCCTCCTCCAGGCGGTCGAGCATCCCGTTGAACTGCTCGGCCAGCGCCGCCACGTCGTCCTTGCCGGACACGTCGATGCGCCGGGTCAGGTCCTCCTCGGTGATCTGTGCGGCGGTCTGGCGCACCAGCCGGATCGGGGCCAGGATCTGCCCCGCCACCCACCAGGCTGCGGCGCCGGCCAGGATCAGGCCGGTGAGGCTGACCAGCACCAGGGTCCGGGCGGTGCGGTCGGTCCCGGCCATGTCGGCGTCGGCGAAGTAGCCGATGACGAACCAGCCGCCGGGGTTGGCCTCCGTGGCGCCGCCGGGCGGGTTCACCCGGACCTTCTCCCAGCGCAGCGGCCCCTCGGGGGTGTCGGTGACACCGCGGGCGTTCGGGCTGCCGAGGATGGCCTCGCGCACCGGCCCGTCGGCGGAGGCGTCGAAGAGGGGGCTCTGGCCCTGCCGGACCCGGCCGGTGGACACGGCGGCCCCGGCGGTCTCGTCGACATGGCCGAAGATGATCTCGTGCCGGTCCGGGTGCTGTCCGCCCACGTGCGCCCGGAGCAGGGCGTCGACGTCGGGGAAGCGCCGCCCGGTCGTGGGGTCGGTGCCGTCCCGGGCGACCTCCAGGAACTCGTTGATCTCCTGGGACAGGGCGCGGTCGATGCGCTCGTCGACCCCGGTGCGCAGCGCCTGCCAGGTGACGATGTTGACCATCGCGAGCGTGGCGGTCATCAGGAGCACCACCCACGCGGTGATGCGGGCCCGCGCGGGGACGCGGCCGCGCAGCCGCCCGTCGGCTTCGGGCGCGGGCCCCGACCCCTCCTGCGGGGAGGAGGCCGGGCCCGGGTCCGCGGCGCCGAGGGGGGCCGTGCGGTCAGTCGTCATCGTCGTCCCAGTCGTCATCATCGTCGTCATCGCCATCGTCGTCGCCGGTGACGGCGGGGGGCGGCGCGAGGATCTCGCTATCGCCGTCATCGCCATCGTCGTCGCCGCTCGGGGACGGGGAGGGCGACGGCGACGCGGTCGGCTCGGTCGGTTCGGACGGGCTGTGCGACTCGCCCACGGTGACGTCGCGCGCCGGGCGCGGATCGGGCTCCCCGCGCCCGGTGCCCCACGCCACCGCGGCCATGCCGAGGACGATCAGCGCCACCACCCCGATGACGAGGTTGCGGTACAGGGGTCTCATGTCCCCGATCCTCCTCCCGGACGGCCCCCGTGGACGTGAAACGCAGATGAGGGAGTCTTCATGCGGAGGGGCCCTCCGCCCGGAGCCCCGCAGAGTCGAGGGCTTGAAGCGGCGGTGCGGCGGGCGCTACGTTTTCCCGCTGCCCGAAGACGACGAGGAGTCCCGATGCCCGATGACGCCGGCGCACCCTCTTCCGGATCCCGCCTCGACCGTGCCGCCGGTGTGCTGCTCGGTGCGGCCTGCGGTGACGCCCTGGGCGTCCCCTACGAGTTCGCGGCGCGGCTCGATGAGTCGCGGACGCCCGAGATGGTCGGCGGCGGACTCGGCCCCTATGCGCCGGGGGAGTACTCCGACGATACCCAGATGGCCGTCTGCCTGGCCGAAGCGGCCCTGGAGCACGCCGACATGACAGCCGAGGCGGCCCGCCGCAGCGTCGCCGAGGCGTTCCTGCTCTGGCGGCGCGAGGGCGCCTCCGACATCGGCATGCAGACCTCCGCCGTGCTCGATGCGGCCGCTCCGGCGGGCGGCACGCCCAAGGTGGCCGAGGCGATGTTCGCCGCCGCGAGGCGGCGCTACGAGTCCGGGGTGCCGAGCGCGGGCAACGGCTCGCTGATGAGGACGGCCCCGCTCGCGCTGTCCTACCTGGACGACCCCGAAGGGCTGGCCGCCGCCGCGGCGCTGTACAGCGACATCACCCACGCCGACCCGCTCGCCGAGGAGGCGTGCGTGCTGTGGTGCGAGGGCATCCGCCACGCCGTCGTCCACGGCGGCTTCGAGGGTGTGCGGGAGGGCCTGCGGCTCCTGCCCGAAGAGCACCGTGCACGGTGGGGCGAGTGGCTGGACGAGGCGGAGTCCCGGCCGCCGTACGCCTTCGAGAACAACGGGTTCGTCGTGGCGGCGCTCCAGGCCGCGTGGTCCGCGGTCGTCCGCACGAAGGCGCCCGAGGCGCGACCGGAGGAGCACTTCCGGCTCGCCCTGGAGGAGGCCGTGCGGGCGGGCAACGACACCGACACCGTCGCGGCCATCGCGGGAGGCCTGCTCGGCGCGCGGTGGGGCGCCTCGGCCGTCCCGGCGCACTTCCGCGGCGCCGTGCACGGCTGGCCCGGCCTGACGGGGGAGGACCTGGTGTCGATGGCGGTGCGCATCGCCGAGGGGGACGGGGCCGTCCAGGAGGCCCGGCGCTGACCGCTTCCCCGGGCGGCGGGGCCGCCGACGGTGCGGCCGCCGCTCAGTCCCCGGGCCCCGGCGGCAGGTCGGTGAGTTCCCTGCGGAGCGCGTCGGCGGCCCAGGCCGTCCATTCGTCCGGCGTCCATCCGCGTGCGCCGGTGAGCAGGGTGTAGACCTCGGGGCTCAGTAGCGCCAGGGCGATGTCGGCGGCCCGGTCCGGGGTGAGGTCCTCGCGAAGGGCGCCCTTGTCGGCCAAGGCGCCGGTGAAGACCCGCTGCACGGCCAGCCGCTGCTCGGTGTTGGCCCGCCACACCGCCTCCAGGTCCGGATCTGCGGGGGCGGCGCTGCGCACCACCTCCAGCAGGGGTGCCACCCGGGCGAAGACGGCGGCGGCTCCTTCGGCCTGCCGTCGGAGCTGTTCACCGGGGGCGGCGGCCAACGCCTCGTGCACCCAGGGGCGGTCGAGGGTGGGCACGGGCTCGTCGTCTCCGGCGACCGCCAGGTCCAGTGCGGCCGTGAGCACCGCCGACTTCGTCGTGAACGTGTAGTAGACGGTCTGCGCGGCGACCCCCGCACGCGCGGCGATGGCCTGCACGCTCGTGGCGGCGTAGCCCGCCTCGACGAACAGGTCGGCGGCGGCGCGGGCGATACGGGTGCGCGTGGCGCGGGAGCGGGCCGTTCGGCCGTCCTCGGCGGCCGGGCGTGATCGCGGACTCATGACTTGACTATAGCGCCACTCTAAATACATTTTTGGAGTATGACTACAAAAACATTCCCGGGGCGGGCACCCGGAGCCGTCCCGGCACACCCCGCGGCCCCGGCGGGAGGTCGGCGATGAAGGCCCTGGTGCTCGGCGGGTACGGCGCCGTGGGTGGCCCGGTCGTCCGCTTTCTGCGCGAACACGGCCACACGGCGGTCGCGGCCGGGCGCGACGCCGCGCGCGCCGACGTGCGCATCGACCTGCGCGAGAACGGCCTGCGCGGCTACCGGGAGGCGCTGGACGGCGTCGACGTGGTGGTGAACGCCGCCGGTGCCGAGGACCCCGTGCTCATCGCCGCCGCCACCGGGCGGGGCGCGGCCTTCGTCGACGCCACCGCCACCGCGTCCTACGCCGCCGAGGCGGAGCGGCTCGATCCGGCGGCACCGGTCCTGCTCAGCGTCGGTCTGGCTCCGGGACTGACCAACCTGCTCGCCGCCGACCTGGCGGCGTCGGCCCGACGGCCGGCGCCGATCGACCTCGCCGTGCTGCTGGGTGCCGGGGAGGCGCACGGGAAGGCGGCACAGGAGTGGTCGTCCGGCCTGATCGGCGCGGACTTCCCCGACCCGGTCTCCGGCGCCCCGGTACGCAACTTCACCGGGTCGCAGGCATTCCGGCTTCCCGGCCTGGGGCGCCGCCGCCTGTACCGGGCGGACTTCTCCGACCAGCACACCCTCACCCGCGATCTCGGGGTGCCGGTGCGCACCTGGTTCGGACTCGACTCGCGGGCCGCGACCGTCGCGCTCGCGGCCCTCACGCGCGTTCCCGCCGCGCTGCGCCCCCGGATCCCGGCGGGGCTGCCCCTCCCGGGCTCTGATGTGTGGACGTTGTCGGCCCAGGCGGAGCACGGCTCGGTGCACGCCTCCGGCCGGGGCCAGTCGCGGGGGACGGCGGGTGTGACGGCGCTCGCCGCCGAAGTGGCCGCCGGCCTGGAACCCGGGGTGCACCATCTGCACCGGGTCCTGTCGCTCGCCGACGCGGCGGGGCTGCCGTGCGTGGACGTGGTGCGCGCCGTTCCGTGACCGGGCGCAGTGAAATGCGACCCGAATTGCGGCCCCAACACGAAGGCGGGGCCTCGCACTCTGTGCGAGACCCCGCCTGACCTGCGGAGGATATGGGATTTGAACCCATGAGGGGGTTGCCCCCCAACCGCATTAGCAGTGCGGCGCCCTAGGCCTCTAGGCGAATCCTCCTCGGCGGACCAAGACTACAGACTCCGACGACAGACGTGCAAAACGAATCGGAGGAGAGCGTGCCGGGTGGTCCCCGGCGCTGAAGCGCGTGTGGGCGGCCGCCCGTGCGCGTTCACGTCGTGGCGCGGGCGATCGTCAGGTCCGCGTCCTCCCGCAGCTTCCGGACGGCCCGCGACACCGTGCTCTTCACCGTGCCGATCGTCACCCCCAGCCGGTCGGCGATCTGCGCCTCGGTCAGGTCGTCGTAGTACCGCAGCCGCACGATCTGCCGCTGCCGGTCCGGCAGCCGTTCGATCGCCCTGTTCACCGTGTCCGCCAGGTCCGAGCGCCCGGTCGGGTCGTCCACCCGCTGCTCGGGGATCTCGTCGGTCGGGAACACCTCCAGCCGGTTCCGCCGCCACTCCGAGATCTGGGTGTTCACCATCGCGCGCCGCACGTAGCCGTCGCGCGCCTTAGGCGTGGAGATGCGGTCCCAGGCGAAGAACGTCTTCAGCAGGGCCGCCTGGAGCAGGTCCTCGGCGTCGGCGTGCCCCGGTGTCAGCGAGCGCGCCATCCGCAGCAGGGCCGGACCCCGGTCGGTGACGTAGGCGGTGAACTCCTCGTATCGCGTTCGCCGCACCGTCTCGGCCATAGGATCACCGGCCCATTCGTTCCTGTACGTGCGTTGTGTCACATCTGCGCCTTGATCACCACTTTTCCACGGTCGGGGCAATCCGCAGCAAATGCCACCGGCATGATCTGGCAAACCGGATCGCCCCCGGCCGCCGGGATCGCCTGCCACGCTGGGGATCGCGGTTCGGAAGCACCGTGTGAGCGCACGAAGGCCGCGCGTGTCGACCGCGCCGTCGCGCAGCAGACGGTGAGAATGGAAACGGGCGCTGCGGGCACACGGGGCGAGGAGGGGCGATGTCAGTAGATGTCCAGGAGCGGCGGAGGTTCACCGCCGCGCTGCTGGGGGAGAACGCGGCCCCGCCGCCGAGCGACCCGTCGCCCCAGGTGGTGCGGGGCGTGGCCCTGCACATCACCGCGCACATGCTCACCGTCGCCACGCTCAAGGGCGAGGAGCGGTTCCTCTTCGAGCGCACCACGTCCTTCTGGCGCGGCCGCGACGTCGGCCCCGAGGACGTCCGCGTCGGCGACGACGTCCTGGTCCGCTGCGGCGGGGGCGGCCGCTGGGTGGTCGACCGGCTCTGGGCGCAGCTCGGCCGGGTCACCGGGACCATCGTCTCGGCCGACGGCGGCACGGTGGTGGTCGACCCCGGGCACGGGCGGCCCCGGGCCGCCGCGGTGATCCCCTACCGCTCGTCGGGCCGCATGGCGGTGCGCCACCCCGTCCTCGAACCGGGCTACCTGTTCGACGCCGTGGGCGTGCGCGAGGGCGGCACCGTGCACACCACGGTCCCGGTCACCACGCAGCCTCCCCACCCCGCCGTCCGCACGGCCCGCCGCCCGCCCGCGCGCCGCGTCCCGGAGGCGCAGTCGGGCATCGTCACCTGGTACGACCCGGCGTTCGGCCGCGCGGCGCACACCGACCCGCGTGCGCACGCCGCCGGGGCCGCCTACCCCGCCCTCGACCCCGGCTCGGACTGCGGACCGGCCTGCGACCGGTCCGACCCCTGCCTGCCGCTCCCGCTGCTGTCCCTGGGGGCGACGGTGGCGGTGCGCAACGACGACACCGGCGTCGGCGGGGTCTTCCCGGTCCTGAACTGCGCCTCGGCCGCGAGCCGCTTCTGCGACCGCTGCCGGGAGGGCTCCGGTGGCGCGGGCGGCCGCCTGGCCGAGCTGACCCTGCCGGCCTTCACCGCCCTGGGCGGGCGCCCGGAGGCCGGCTGCTTCACCGCGACGATGGAGGCGGGATGACCCCGGCCGAACTGATCCAGATCCAGCCGCCGCTCGTCGCCCTGCTGCTGCTCCTGGGCGCCGCCGCCAAGGCGGTCGACCGGACCGGCGGCGGGGGGCCGGTGTCGCTGCTGCCCGATGTCCTGCAGCGGCCCGCGGCGGTGGCGACCGCCCTGCTGGAGGCGGTGCTGGCGGTGGCCCTGCTGGTGGCCGCCGCGCCCGTCGGCGCGGCCGCGGGGTGGGCGGCCGCCGCGCTCTTCGCGGCCTCGGCGGCGCTGCTGGCCGTGGTCCGGCGGCGCGACCCGAAGATGAGCTGCGGCTGCTTCGGCGGCCTGAGTACCGAGCCGGTGGGGTGGCGCACCATCGCGCGCGCCGCCGTGCTGGCCGTCGCCGCGGTGGGGGCGGCGGTGGCGGGCGGCTCCGGCCTGCAGGCGCTCGTGGGCCTGACCGGGGCGCAGGCGGTGGTCGGCGCGGCGGAGCTGGGCGTGCTCGCGGCGCTCTCCCCGGAGCTGCGGGAGGCGGCGCTGCGCACCTTGGGCCGCGAGTCGTGCGCGGTGCGCCGGGTGCCGGTGCGGCGCACCCTGTCCCGGCTGCGCACCAGCGATGTGTGGCGGGCCAACCAGGTGGTGGTCGACGGCACCGAGCCGGTGGACGTGTGGCGCCACGGGTGCTGGCGGCTGATGCGTTTCACCGGCCGCCGCAACGGCCGCCCGGTGGACGCGGTGTTCGCGGTCGAGCTGCGGGGGCGCCGTCCGCGGGTGCGCGCCGCGGTGAGCGACGCCGAGACCATGGTGACGCTGGCCGTTCTCGGCGAGGTGGCCGAGGAGGGCGGCGCGCCGCTTCCGCGCACCACCGGCGGGGCGCCCCAGGCGACCGGCACCGTGGTGCCGACCGTGCCCCCGGCCGCTCCGGCTCCGGCGCAGGGCGCCGGGGAGGACGGGGAGGATCCCGAGGACGGGGAGGACCGCGGCGGTCCGCGCGTCCCCCGGGCCAGAGCCGGGGCTCAGGCGTCCGGGACGTCCGCGGGGATCTCCGGCGGGAACGGGGCCGGAGCCTCCAGGGCCTCCTCAAGCGACCGGTAGAAGTCCGCCGCCGACGGGGCCGCCCAGTCGACCCGGCGCAGCAGGTGCCGGTCGCCGGACGGGGGAGCGGGCCGAGCGGGGCGGTGCTGAGGAGGGCGGGGGGCACCGGCCGTGCGCCGGTGCGTGCGACGTTCCAGGTTGTGCGCTGCCCTCGACATCGTCCCCCGCCCCCATACCCTCTCGAACACCTGTTCGATCCGGGCTCGATCCTACAGCACCTTCTCCTCGCGCTCCACCGCCGACGCGGCGAATCCGGAGAGGAGTTCGGCGTAGTCCCCCTCCTCGTCCGGGCCCAGGACGGTGGCCGCCCCCAGGTGGCCGCCGTGCCGGTAGACGACGCTGTACATCCACACCGTGTCGCCCCCGGTCTCGGTCTTGACGGCGAACGCCCGCGAGGCGTCGCCCACCGGGTCCATGTCGACCTCCGAGACGGTGTAGGAGGACGTGGAGCCGTCCTCCATCGTCGCCTCGTACGAAGAGCACTCCTTCTCCGGAGCGACGGTCTCCAGCGCCTCGTCCGCCACGCCCTCGGGCACCTCCACAAGGGTGTGCGAGACCGTGTCGTCCCCGCGCGCGAAGACCGCGACCGACGCGGGGGCCTTGCGCACCTCCGGAAGGCTGCCCCAGGAGGTGGCCGCGTCCATGCACTCGGGTTTGTCCAGATCGGTGGAGGCGCGCAGCTCCTCCGTGCGCTCGACGCCCGCCAGCCTGCCGTAGGTTCCGCGCTCGCCGGCCTCGGGGACGACCTTGGCGTCCTCGTACTGGACCAGCTGCGCCTCGCCCAGCTTCGCGGCGGCCTCGGCTCCGGGGCCCTGCTCCCGGTCCTCGCCGTCCGCGCCGCCTCCGCCGCCCCCGCAGGCGGCGAGCGCCGCGACCAGGACCGCCGCGGCGGGGGCCGCGACCGCCGCCGTGCGCGCTGCTCGGGGGTGCTCCATGGTGCCTTTTCCTGTTCTGTGCGATATTGCCGCTGAGGTCCTCGGCCTCCCCGGTGAGGGGTTTCCACGCTGGGTAGCCTTGACCTTGCACAGAGTATCGAGGAAGGACAATGGTGTCGGAGCGGAATTCGCCATATTTCCGGGCTGTCCTCGACCAGGTCCCCGGCTACCGGCCCGGACGCAAGGTCGTGGGCCCCGACGGGCGCTCGTTCAAGCTCTCGTCCAACGAGAACCCCTACGACCCGCTGCCCTCGGTCGTCTCCGCGATCTCGGCGGCCGCCGCGGAGGCCAACCGCTACCCGGACGCCGGGGTCACCGGCCTCACCGAGGCCCTGGCGCGCCGCTTCGGGGTGCCCGCCGACCACGTCGCCACCGGGGCCGGGTCGGTCGGGGTGCTCCAGCAGCTGCTGCAGGCGGTGGCCGAGCCGGGGGCCGAGGTGGTCTACGCCTGGCGCTCGTTCGAGGCCTACCCGCTGCTGACCGCCCTGTCCGGGGCGAGCGCGGTGACCGTGCCGCTCACCGGTGAGGCGCACGACCTGGACGCCATGCTCGGCGCGGTCACCGACCGCACCCGCATGCTGCTGGTGTGCAACCCGAACAACCCCACCGGCACCACGGTGCGCGAGGAGGAGCTGGCCGCCTTCCTCGACCGCGTGCCCGACCACGTGCTGGTCGTGCTGGACGAGGCCTACCGCGAGTACGTCCGCGACCCCGCCGTCCCCGACGGCCTGGGCCTGTACCGCGACCGCCCGAACGTGGCGGTGCTGCGCACCTTCTCCAAGGCCTACGGCCTGGCCGCGCTGCGCGTGGGCTTCCTCATCGGCCACCCGCACGTGGCCTCGGCGGTGCGCAAGACCCTGGTGCCCTTCGCCGTGAACCACCTCGCCCAGGCCGCCGCCACCGCGTCGCTGGCCGCCGAGGACGAGCTGGCCGAGCGGGTCGAGCGCACCGTCAAGGAGCGCACCCGGGTGCGCGACGCGCTGCTCGCCGACGGCTGGGAGGTCCCGCCGACCGAGGCCAACTTCGTGTGGCTGCGCCTGGGCGGGGACACCGACGCCTTTGCCGAGGCCTGCGCCGCCGAGGGCGTGGCGGTGCGGCCCTTCTCCGGCGAGGGCGCGCGGATCAGCATCGGCGCCCCGGAGGAGAACGACGCGCTGCTGGCCGCCGCGCACGCCTTCCCCCGCCGCAACGCCGGCTGACGCCCGCACCCCGGACACGCCGATGGGCCCCGCACCGCGGGGCCCATCGCGCGGGGGCTACTTGCCCGCCTTGTCCTTGTCGAGCTTTTCCACGATGAGCCGGTACAGCTGGCGCGGGCGCCCGGGCTGCAGCGTCCGGTTCGGCGGCAGGGGCCAGGCCAGCCCCTCCTCGACCAGGGTGCGCAGCAGCCGCCGGGCGGTGCGCGGGGTGACCCCCAGCATCCGTCCGGCGTTCTCGGCGTCGACGACCAGCGGCCCGTCCTCCTCGGCGATCCGCTCCGACAGCCGCATCAGGGTCTCGCGGCCCTTGGTGCGCAGGGGTTCGGGCGTCTGCTGGCGCTGGGGCGCGCGCTGAGCGGGCACCAGCGACCGGCCCTCCCGGTCCACCGCGAAACTCTGCCGGGTCGCCTGTGCGCGGCTGAGCGCCGCGCGCGCGTGCGTCTCGGCGTCCTGGGTGGTGCGCCCCATGCCGATGCCCACCTCGATGGCGATGCCCAGCTCGGCCTTGATCCGCTCGACGAACGGGGGCTGGCGGAACCCCTCGGTCGCCGAGACGAGCGAGCCGCGCGTGGCGGTCACCATGAAGGTGTGGTCGTCCACCGGGTGGGCGGTGGCGTTGATCCGGTGGGCCTCCTGCAGCAGCAGCCGGTGCAGGGCCAGGCGGAGCTCGTCGCGCCAGTACCGGGGGGTGGAGCGGCGGCTGGAGTCGCGGAGCGTGGGCACGTCCACGATCACCACCCCCAGCTGCGCCTCCTCCAGCCGGTGGTGGGCGCCGAGCAGGCCCGCGGTCTGCAGGGCGCTGCGCACCCCAGCGTTGGTGGGGCGCAGGCGCATCACGGGGACCCCGATGGCCTCCAGCCGCTCGGCCACCCCGCGCACGCAGGTGATGGCCATCCGGGTGGCCTTGCGCCGCCACAGCCCCTCGTGGAAGGAGGTGAGCTGGGCGGTGCTGGTGAGCTCCTCGTGCACGTGGATGCCGTCGACGGGCAGGTCCACCTCGGAGTAGGCCTCCACGACATCGGCCCGGCTGAGCACGTCCAGGCTGGCCCGGGTGGGGTCGTATCTGTCGTCCAGGGTGCCCCGCAGCAGGGCCTCGTGCAGGCTCGCCCCGCCGAGCGGCACGTAGGTGGCGGGCATGGTCAGCACACCCGCCTTGCGCGCGAACTCGTAGGGGACGGGACTGGCGAACAGATACGCGTCGATCGCCGACCCAAGGCGCAGGACCTTGTCGGTCGCCTCTTGCTCGTCTCGATAGGCGGCGGCGATGAGTCTGGCGTTGAGGGGGCCTGTGGACCCCGGGCCCATCAGCATGACGCGCTCGACGACCTCATGCGGGCCGATGACACCAATAGTCAAATCGCCAGTACGCTGCGCACTCACCTCGGGCTGCTCCCCGCTACCATTCCACGTTCTTCACTATGTGCGCCCACTGGTTCCCGAACCTGTTTCTGTCACGGCATGATTGCCGCGATCGTACCCATTGTGCGGGGCCAATGATGATCGTTTCACGCAGAAGACCGAAAGCCGAGGCGGGAGCGCCGTCGCCGTGCGCCTCCCACCCCGGCCTGAACTGGGGTGACGCGGCCTCAGGCGGTGGGCTCGCGCACCACGTCCGCGCCCAAAGCGGCCAGGCGCGACGCGAACTGGGCGTGTCCCCGGTCTACCAGGTACCCCGGCGCCACCACGGTCTCGCCCTCGGCCACCAGCCCGGCCAGCACCAGCGAGGCGCCGGTGCGCAGGTCGTGCGCGACCACCTCGGCGCCGCGCAGCTCGGTGGGGCCGTGCACGATCGCCCGGGTGCCCTCCACCTCGATCTTGGCGCCCATCTTGTTGAGCTCGTCGGCCAGCGCGAAGCGGCCGTCGTAGATGTTCTCGTGCAGGTAGCTCTCGCCCTCCGCCAGGGTGGCCAGCGCCATCAGCGGCGACTGCAGGTCGGTGGCGAAGCCCGGGTAGGGGGAGGTGACCGCGTTGATCGGGCGCAGCGGCGCCGACGGGTCGCGGCGGACGTGCAGCACCGCGCCCTGCTGGGCGAACTCCACGCCCATCTGGTCGAGCTTCCAGCGCGCGACGCCCAGGTGCTCCAGGTGGGCGCCGACCAGGCTGACGTCGCCGCCGGCGGCCGCGGTCGCCATGGCGAACACGCCGGCGTCGATGCGGTCGCTCATGATGGTGTGCTCGACCGCGGTGAGCTCCTCGACGCCCTCCACGGTGATGAACCCGGTGCCGCCGCCGCTGATCTTGGCGCCCATCGCGCGCAGGAACTGGATGACGTCGATGACCTCGGGCTCCAGGGCCGCGTGCTCGATGACCGTGGTCCCGCGGGCGAGCACGGCGGCCATGATGAGGTTCTCGGTCCCCGTGTGCGAGGGCGTGTCCAGGTAAAGGTGGCCGCCGCGCAGGTACGGGGAGGTGATGTTGATGTGGTTGCGCTCCTCGTCCTCGACCACCTCGGCGCCCAGGCGGGCGAAGCCGCGGTAGTGGAAGTCGAGTTTGCGGCTGCCCAGGTTGCAGCCGCCGACGCCCTCGATGCGGGCGCGGCCCATGCGGTGCATGAGGGCGGGGACGAACAGCACCGACCCGCGGAAGCGGGCGGCGATGTCGGCCGGAAGGACGGCGCGCTCGGGGTCGTCCAGGCGGGAGGCGTCGATGACAGCCGTACGCTCGGCCTCGTGGAACTCGACCTTGGCGCCGACGTGCTCGGCCAGCTCCAGGGCGCGCCGCACGTCCTCGATGTTGGGGACGTTGCGCAGGACGGTGCGTCCCTTGCTCGCGAGCAGGGCGGCGCCGATCATCGGCAGCACGGCGTTCTTCGCGCCCTGGATGAACGCCGTCCCGTTGAGGGGACGGCCGCCGCGGACGCGGTAGCGAACCTCCTGGCCCATGCTCATGTGCTCCTTCGTGAGGCGGATGTGAAAGATCTCGACTTCGACGCGCCTACGCGGTGAGACGCGTTCTTTTCCCGGCTCGTTCCCGCCGTTATGCCGCGATCCCGGCACGGCTAACGCGGTGCAGGTCGGAGGGACCGCATGGGCCGCCGTACCGGCGGATGTGGGAAGGTCCCATGCGTGCGCCGGCGGCCGCGCCCCGGCGAAGGACGCGTTCCACTGTAAGCGCTCCACGCGGCTGCCGGTGCCATCGTGTGCGGGATCACGGGTGCGGGGCGGGCTCCCGGCGTGTCGGCGCCGCCGGGGCCCGCCGCCCGTGCTCAGCCCACCGGGGCGGGGGAGCCCGTGAGCCGCTCGTAGACCTCGCGGTAGCGGTCGCGGGTGCGGGAGACCACGTCCCGGGGCAGCGGCGGGGGCGGCTCCTCGGAGTCCCGGTCCCACCCGGAGGCGGGGGAGGTCAGCCAGTCGCGGATGATCTGCTTGTCGAACGACGGCTGGGGCCGCCCCGGCTCCCAGCCGTCGGCCGGCCAGAACCGCGAGGAGTCGGGGGTGAACACCTCGTCGGCCAGCACCAGCCTCCCGTCGGCGTCCCGCCCGAACTCGAACTTGGTGTCGGCCAGCAGGATGCCGCGCTCCTCGGCCAGCTCGCGGCCGCGGCGGTACAGCGCCAGGGTCGCGGTGCGCAGCTCCTCGGCGAGCGCGGCGCCGTGGACGGCGGCCACCCGCTCGAACGAGACGTTCTCGTCGTGCTCGCCCACCTCGGCCTTGGTGGCCGGGGTGAAGATCGGCTCCTCCAGGCGCGACCCGTCCCGCAGGCCCTCGGGCAGCGGCACGCCGCACACCGTCCCGTCCGCCCGGTACTCGGCCAGGCCCGACCCGGTCAGGTAGCCGCGGGCCACGCACTCCACCGGGACCATGTCCAGGCGGCGGCAGACCAGGGTGCGGCCGCGCCAGTCCCCGGGGGCGCCCGGCGGGGGCGTGTCCGAGAGCACGTGCGCGGGGGCGATGTCGGCCAGCCGGTCGAACCACCACAGCGACAGCGCGGTCAGCAGCCGCCCCTTGTCGGGGATCTCGGTGGGCAGCACCCAGTCGTAGGCCGACACCCGGTCGCTGGCCACCATCACCAGGTCGCCGGAGGAGGTGGCATACAGGTCGCGCACCTTGCCGGTGTGCAGGTGCGTCAGCCCCGGGACCTCGGCGGGCACGGGGCGCACGGTGAAGCCGCTCACGCCAGCTTCTCCAGCCGTTCGAACACGCCCGACAGGCGCCGGGTGAAGCGCTCGGGGCGGCACACCTCGTCCAGCCGGGCCTCGTCCAGCGCGATGCCGCGGGAGTCGGCCTCCTCGCGCAGGGTCCGCCGGAACGGGGCGCCGGTGTCCCAGGTGCGCATGGCGGCGCTCTGCACGACGGCGTAGACGTCCTCGCGGGACAGGCCGGTCTCGATCAGTTCGGAGACCACCGTGGAGGAGTAGATCAGCCCGTGCGTGGCGTCCAGGTTGGCCTGCATCCGGTCGGCGTCCACGACCAGCCCGGTGACCAGCTTCGTGGTCAGGTTGAGCAGGTAGTCGGTGGCGATGGCCGCGTCCGGCAGGCTGATCCGCTCGGTGGAGGAGTGCGAGATGTCGCGCTCGTGCCAGAGCGGGATGCCCTCCATGACCGGGACGATCTGCGCGCGCACGTTGCGCGCCATGCCGCAGATCCGCTCCGACATGATCGGGTTCTTCTTGTGCGGCATGGCGCTGGAGCCCTTCTGGCCCTTGCCGAAGGGCTCCCACAGCTCGCGCACCTCGGTGCGCTGGCCGTGCCGCACCTCCAGGGCGACGGCCTCGCACACGGTCGCCATGATCGCCAGGCAGGACACCCACTCGGAGATGCCGTCGCGCAGCACCACCTGGGTGGACACGTCGGCCGGGCGCAGGCCCAGCTTTTCGGCGACGTAGGCCTCGACCTCGGGGTCGATGTTGGAGTAGGTGCCCACCGGGCCCGAGATCGCCATCACCCCGACCGCCTCGCGCGCGCGGCGCAGGCGGTCCCGGGAGCGCGCCATGCCGAAGGCGAAGTCGGCGACGCGGTGCCCCCACACGTCCGGCTCGCCGTGGATGCCGTGCGTCCGGCCCACGCGCAGCGTGCTCCGGTGCGCCAGGGCGTGGTCGCGCAGCGCCGCCACCAGGGCGTCGGCCTTGGCGAGCAGGATGTCGGTGGCCTCGACGAGCTGGGCGGCCAGCGCGGTGTCGAGCAGGTCGGAGGAGGTCATGCCGAAGTGGACCCACTTGGCGGCCTCGCGGGGCTCGGTGTTGTCGGCCCAGGCGGTCAGGAAGGCGATGACGTCGTGCTGGGTCACCGCCTCGATCTCGGCCACCCGCTCCGGGGTGGGCGGCGGCGCCTGGCGCACCGGCTCGACCGAGTCGGCCGGGATGGTGCCCGCATCCGCGTGGGCCTCCATCACCAGGGTCTCGACCCGGCACCAGAGCTCGTACTTGTGGGCGTCGCTGAAGACGCGCCCGATTTCCGGAAGGGTGTAGCGCTCGATCACGGCTATATTTTCGCAGGCCCCGGGAGCTCGGACGCGCGTAGGGCGGGCAATCGGGGATCAGGTCCTCCCACGCGCCCAGGGCCGTGGCCCGGCCTGCGCGCTGGAGGACCTGATCCGACGAACACGCCGGTCAGGCCTTGCCCTCCAAGGCGGCGGCCTCCTCGGCGATGTCGGTGCGGTGGAAGGAGCCGCGCAGCTCGATCCTGGAGACCGCCTCGTAGGCGCGCTCGCGCGCGGTCGCCAGGGTGTCCCCGGTGCCGACCACGTTCAGGACGCGGCCGCCGCTCGACACGATGGTCCGCTCCGGCCCCCAGGCGGTGCCGGCGTGCAGGACGTAGGCGCCGTCCACCGCCTCCGCCTCCTGAAGGCCGCCGACGGTGTCGCCCTTGGCGGGCGAGCCCGGGTAGCCCTCGGAGGCCACCACCACGGTGACCGCGGCGCCGTTGCGCCACTCCAGGGACGTGATGCTCCCCAGGCCGCCGGTGTCGGCGGCCTGCAGCAGCGTCCCCACCGGGGTGGCCAGGCGGTCCAGCACCACCTGCGCCTCGGGGTCGCCGAAACGGGCGTTGAACTCCACCACCTTGGGGCCCTCGGAGGTCAGCGCCAGGCCGACGTAGAGCAGCCCCTGGTACCGGTGGCCGCGCTTGGCCATCTCCCGGATGGTGGGGCCGACCACCTCGTTCATGACCTGCTCGGTGAGCCCGTCCGGGGCCCAGCCCAGCGGGGCGTAGGCGCCCATGCCGCCGGTGTTGGGGCCGGTGCCGCCCTCGTGGGCGCGCTTGAAGTCCTGGGCGGCGGGCAGCGGGATGGCGTGCACCCCGTCGCTGAGCACGAACAGCGACACCTCGGGGCCGTCCAGGTACTCCTCGACGACGACGCGCCCGCACTCGCGGGCGTGCCGCTCGGCCTCGGCCCGGTCCTCGGTGACCACCACGCCCTTGCCCGCGGCCAGTCCGTCGTCCTTGACCACGTAGGGCGGGCCGAAGGCGTCCAGCGCCTCGGCGGCCTGCGCGGGGGTGCGGCAGATCCGCGCCCGTGCGGTGGGCACCCCCGCGGCTTGCATGACCTCCTTGGCGAAGGCCTTGGAGCCCTCGATCCGCGCGGCCTCGCGGTCCGGTCCGAAGACGGGGATGCCGCGGTCGCGCAGGGCGTCGGCCACCCCGGCCACCAGTGGCGCCTCCGGGCCGATGACCACCAGCTCGGCCCGGATGCGGGCGGCCAGCTCCGTCACGGCCAGGCCGTCCACCGGGTTGATCACGTGGTTGTCGGCGAGGGCCGAGATGCCCGGGTTGCCGGGAGCGCAGTGCAGCTCGGTGACACCCGGGTCGAGGGACAGGGCTCGGACGAGGGCGTGCTCGCGGCCTCCGCCGCCGAGTACCAGGGCTTTCACGTAACGGACCCTTTGTGTGTCGTGGGGATCGAAGGGACGCGTGCGGGGCGGGTCAGACCAGGGAGCGCAGCTCCAGCGTCTGGTCGCGCCCGGGACCGACGCCGATGGCCGAGATCGGGGCCCCGGACATCTCCTCCAGGGTACGCACGTAGTCCTGGGCGGTCTTGGGAAGTTCCCCGAAGGAGCGCGCCCCGGTGATGTCCTCGCTCCACCCGTCGAGGTGCTCGTAGACCGGCACGGCGTGGTGGAAGTCGGTCTGGGTCATCGGGATCTCGTCGTGGCGGACCCCGTCGACGTCGTAGCCGACGCAGACCGGGATGCGGTCCAGGCCGGTGAGCACGTCCAGCTTGGTCAGGAAGAAGTCGGTGATGCCGTTGACCCGGGTGGCGTAGCGGGCGATGGGTGCGTCGAACCATCCGCAGCGGCGGTTGCGCCCGGTGGTCACGCCGAACTCGTGGCCCTGGGTGCGCAGCCAGTCGCCCCACTCGTCGTGCAGCTCGGTGGGGAAGGGCCCCGAGCCCACGCGGGTGGTGTAGGCCTTCAGGATGCCCACCACCTTGGTGATGCGGGTGGGGCCGATGCCCGCCCCGGCGCACGCCCCGCCGGAGGTCGGCGAGGAGGAGGTGACGAAGGGGTAGGTGCCGTGGTCGATGTCGAGCAGGGTGCCCTGGGAGCCCTCCAGGTACACGTTCTTCCCCGCGTCGAGCGCCTTGTTGAGCTCCAGGGAGGTGTCGGTGACGTAGGGGCGCAGCCGCTCGGCGTAGCCCAGGTACTCGTCGATGACGCGCTCGGGGTCCAGGCCGCGCCGGTTGAAGACCTTGGTGAGGACCTGGTTCTTGTCGTTGAGCGCCAGCTCGACCTTCTTGCGCAGGATCTTGGCGTCGAACATGTCCTGCACGCGCACGCCCTGGCGGGAGATCTTGTCGGCGTAGGTGGGGCCGATTCCGCGCCCGGTGGTGCCGATCCGGCCCTTGCCCAGGAAGCGCTCGCTGACCTTGTCGAGCTCTCGGTGGTAGGGCATGATCAGGTGCGCGTTGGCCGAGATCAGCAGGCGCGAGGTGTCCACGCCGCGCTCCTGCAGGCCGCCCAGCTCCTCGAAGAGCACCGCCGGGTCGATGACGACGCCGTTGGCGATGACCGGGACGACGTCCGGCGAGAGGATGCCCGAGGGCAGCAGGTGCAGGGCGTACTTCTGGTCGCCGATGACGACCGTGTGCCCGGCGTTGTTGCCGCCCTGGTAGCGGACCACGTAGTCGACGCGGTCGCCCACCAGGTCGGTGGCCTTGCCCTTGCCCTCGTCGCCCCACTGGGCCCCAACGAGCGTGATCGCCGGCATGCGGGTCTACCCCTTCAATCGTTCGGACCGTTGCCCGGACATGGGTAAGCCCCTGGCGCAAGAAAGCGACAGGGGCCCTTGCGTCTAGAGCGTACACGACCAGGGCACGCGCGTTAAGCACGGAATTGCCCGGTCAGTGCCGGTCGGTGCCCTTCGGCGCAGGTGGGTGCGGGCCGGGGCCGACGGGCGGCCCCACGCCCCGCTCAGGACAGCGCCTCGGCGGCCTCGGCGCTGCTCTCCCGCAGGAACGTGGAGCAGCGCTCCTCCTCCTCGCTCTCCCCGATCTCCCCGGCGGCGCGGGCGAGCGCGTTCAGGGCGCGCAGGAAGCCCTGGTTGGGCCCGTGGTCCCACGGGACCGGGCCGTGCCCCTTCCAGCCCGCGCGGCGGAGCTGGTCCAGGCCGCGGTGGTAGCCGGTGCGGGCGTAGGCGTAGGCGGTCACCGGGTCCCCAGCCTCCAGCGCGCGCTCGGCGAGCGCGGCCCAGGCGGCCGAGTACGACGGGTTGCGCGCGGCGACCTCGGAGGGGTCGGTGCCGGAGGCCAGCGCCTCGCGCGCCTCGGGCTGGTCGGGGAGGCGGGTGGCCGGCGGCTCCCCGAGGAGATTCGCATGCAGGTCCATGGCCCCATCCTGCCAGGGGGCGCGCGCCCGGCCGACGCGTCCGCCCATGGATGTCAGGCGGCCGGGCGCGCATCGGCCCCCGAATCCGCTGGGAACCGGGGGCCGGCCCAGGGGCGCACCCGCAGGGTGCGCTCCCACGGGCAGATTAGTTCATCTTCTGCCCTGCGCACTTCAACTGGCGGCACGCGTCGACCACGCGTTCGGCCATTCCGGCCTCGGCGGCCTTGCCGTAGGAGCGCGGGTCGTACTGCTTCTTGTTGCCGACCTCGCCGTCGACCTTGAGCACGCCCTCGTAGTTGCGCAGCATGTGGTCGGCGATGGGGCGGGTGAAGGCGTACTGCGTGTCGGTGTCGATGTTCATCTTCACCACGCCGTAGTCGATGGCGGCGTGGATCTCCTCCAGGGTGGAGCCGGAGCCGCCGTGGAAGACGAAGTCGAACGGCTTGGTGCGGCCGTACTTCTCGCCGACCGCGTCCTGGGCCTCCTTGAGGACCTCGGGGCGCAGCTTGACGTGGCCCGGCTTGTAGACGCCGTGCACGTTGCCGAAGGTGAGGGCGGTCATGTAGTAGCCCTCGTCGCCCAGGCCCAGGGCCTCGGCGGTGCGCAGGGCGTCCTCGGGGGTGGTGTACAGCTTCTCGTTGATCTCGCCGACGATGCCGTCCTCCTCGCCGCCGACCACGCCGACCTCGATCTCCAGGATCGTGCGCGCGGCGTTGGACTTGGCCAGCAGCTCCCCGGCGATCTCGAGGTTCTCCTCCAGCGGCACGGCCGAGCCGTCCCACATGTGGGACTGGAAGAGCGGCTGCTGCCCCTTGGCCACCCGCTCCTCGGACAGCGCGAGCAGCGGACGGACGAACCCGTCCAGCTTGTCCTTGGGGCAGTGGTCGGTGTGCAGGGCGATGTTCACCGGGTACTTGTCGGCGACCACGCGGGCGTACTCGGCGAAGGCCACGGAACCGGTGACCATGTCCTTGACGGTCGCGCCGGAGAGGAACTCGGCTCCCCCGGTCGAGATCTGGACGATGCCGTCGCTCTCCGCCTCGGCGAAGCCGCGCAGGGCGGCGTGCAGGGTCTGGCTGGAGGTCACGTTGATCGCGGGGTAGGCGAAGCCCTGGGACTTCGCGCGGCCCAGCATCTCCGTGTAGACCTCCGGGGTCGCGATGGGCATGGTGTGACTCCCTGGTTGGCCTGGAGTGATCCGGTTGCGGCGCCCCCGGTCTCCCGGGGGTCCTGCGCCCCAGTATCGCGAACCTGAAAAGCCCGCGGAAAGGTCTAGACCAAATGTACGGAATGGGCGGGTGACCGCCCTGGTGTCCGGGTCGAGACCGGATGCGGCCAGAAGGGGGGAATTCAGAACCCTGGGTAGGACCGCGGTGGCGGTGCGTAGGAATTCCGGCGATATTCGCCGCTGCGTCCCCCCGGGTCTCGAATGCCCCGCGTGATTCACGCTACATTCACCCCCGTGGGACGACATCGCAACGACCCTCGGGGCATCGGGCAGGTGCTGGGCATCGCCGCCGCGATCGCCGTCTTCGTCGTGCTCGTGGGCCTCGGGGTGTTCTTCCTGTACAACTCCCTGCCGGGGCAGGCGTCCGCGCCGTCCACGGCGACCCCTCCGGCCGCCGCGGAGGAGGCGGGCGAGGCCGACGACAGCGTGCTCTACATCAAGGTCGTGGGCGAGGCCAGCGACGTCCTCGTGCGCGTTCCCGGCGGCGAGGTGCTCACCGACGCCACCATGACCCAGGGGCAGTTCCTCAGCTACGACCACCCGGAGCTGGACGTGACCCTGGGCGACCCGGAGGCCGTGGAGGTGTACGTCAACGGCGACCTGATGGACCTCTCCGACGCCGGGGAGGACTACTCCTTCGTGGCCGAGGCGGCCTGACCGCGGCCCCCGGCCCCCTCCCCCGCAGCCCCTTCGCCGCCCCCTGAAACCCGCTGTGGCCTGGGATTTTTCTGAGAGGGGCGGGTGGCGGCGCCCCGGCGACGGTTATTGCTTTTAGTCACTATCTCCTTACTCTGAGTGATTGTCCGGTGGTCGGGCGTCCCCGCACCACGGTCGACGAACCTCGCAAGGAGACACCCATGTCCATTGCACGCAACGCCGGCGCCGCGGCGCTGATCGGCGGGCTCGCCGGTGGGATGCTGCTCCCCCTGCCCGCCTCGGCCGACGCCGAAGAGGTCGAGTACGTCTACCTGGAGAACAGGATCGAGGGCTACGACGACGGGGAGCTCGTCGGCTACGTCGAGGCGGTCGACCAGGACACGCTGCGCATCCACGACGAGCGCTGCGACGCCTACAGCCCGCACGCCGAGGTGGACGCCGAGCCCGGCACCGAGTACTGGGACGCGGAGGGCTGCAACGGCGACGGGGCGACCCACGACGTGCCGCGCTCGTACCACTTCCGGCTCAGCATGGCCGGCGTCAACCACTCCGAATGGCACCCGATCACCTGACCGGGAAGCGGAGTCCGGCCGCGGCCGCGAGGCGCGAGCCCCGCGGCCGCGGAACGCGCTCACACGTCCAGGTCGGACGCCTCGAACACGGCGCGGTACTCCAGGCCCTCGCCGACGACCTTCTCCCGGGCCCCGCGGTCCACGATCACCGCGACGCCCGCCACCTCCGCGCCGGCCTCGCGCAGCGCCTCCACCGCGGTCAGCACCGACCCGCCGGTGGTGGAGGTGTCCTCGACCGCGAGCACCCGCCGCCCGGCCACGTCCGGCCCCTCGATCCGCCGCTGCAGCCCGTGCGCCTTCCCGGCCTTGCGCACCACGAACGCGTCCAGGGCCCGGCCCTGCGCGGCGGCCGCGTGCAGCATCGCCGCGCCGACCGGGTCGGCCCCCAGGGTCAGCCCGCCCACGGCCTCGTAGTCCAGGTCGGCGGTGGCCTCCAGCATGGCCCGCCCGACCAGCGGGGCGCTCCGCCCGTCCAGGGTCACCCGGCGCAGGTCGACGTAGTAGTCGGCCTCCTTGCCCGAGGAGAGGGTGACGCGGCCGTGCACCACGGCCTTATCGTTGACGTGTCGCAGCAGTTCTTCGCGGTCGCTCATGCCTCATGAGCCTAGACCGGCCGGATCACCACCCTGAGCAGCGGAGGAACGATGGAGCGGGACGCCGGGCACGTGCGTGTGGAGACCACCGCGGCCGACCGGAAGGGGGCCGAGGAGCTGGCCCGCTCGGTGGTCGAGCACAGGCTGGCCGCCTGCGCCCAGGTGTCCGGGCCGATCACCAGTTTCTTCCGGTGGGAGGAGGCGGTGCAGGCCGAGGAGGAGTGGACGGTGGTCATGAAGACCGCCGCCGACCGCCTCGACGCCCTGACCGCGCACCTCAACGAGGTCCACCCCTACGACGTCCCCGAGATCGTGGCCGTCCCGGTGCAGGGCGGCTCCGCCGACTACCTGGAGTGGGTCACCGACGAGACCCGCCCCGTCCGTTGAGGCCCGGCCGCCCGCTCCTGCTGAGCGCCTGGCCCGGCCTCGCCGAAGCGCTGGAGGCCCACGGCCTGGCGCCCGTCAGCGCCGCCCCCGATCCCGCCGCGGGGCCGCCGTACGCGGCGTCCTTCGTGGCGGCCGCCTCCCTGGCCGCCGCCGCGCAGGCGCCGCCCGCGCCCCTGATCGTCGCCGTCGGCGAGGCGGCGCCGCTGGCCGCGGCCGTCGGCGCCGCCCAGCGCGCGGCACGCCGCCCGCCGTCCGGGTACGTGATCGCCGACGGCCTCATGCCCCAGCCGGGCACCCCCAGCCGCGCCGACCTGCGGCGGGCCCAGAACCCGGACCTCGGGCCGGACCCCGGCGCGGCACAGGCTCCCCCCGGCTACGGCTCCGAGCCCCTTCCGCCGGTCCAGGACTGGCCCGACGCCCCGTGCGGGTACCTGTACACCGATGCCCGCCACGCCCCCTGCGCCCGCCGGGCCGCCCTCCGGGGCTGGCCGGTGAAGGACGCCACCGGAGCCGCAGGCCCGGCGGACCTCGCCGAAGCGCTGTTGTCCCTGGTCGAAGAGATGTAGCGGTGGGCCCCCGGGCCTCCCGGGGTACATTCCAGGCATACCGGGCACGCGATCGGCCGTTCGGGCGTCCAGCGCGGCGAGGAGGGCGCCCCGGAGCCGACCGCGGCGGTGGAACCACCGCCCTCGGCCCTCCCCAGGCCGCCCGGGGCCCGCCGCCCGGCGGGATCGGGGAACCGGCCCGCACACACAAAAGGGGAGGCGCGCCCGCCTCCCCTTGCGGACGCGCCTCCTTTGGGGGAACGCCGTGGGGCGTTCCCTCGGTTACCGGTCGGTTCGGGGGGTCGCCCCCACCGGGGGCCAGAGGACCCTCCCGCTCGACGAGCCGGCAACCCTTCACCGGGACGGAACCCGGTGGCGGCCGGTCCGCGCGCTCCCGCCCCCTCAAACGGGGCGCCGCAGGCCGGCCTGCCGCCCGTGCCGGGCCCCGCCCCCTCTGCGGGGCCGCGTGCACCGGCGGCGCCTGGGGGTCAGTCGGCGGCCACGGCGCACCTCGCCTCGGTTCCGGACGGCGCCGAGGACGCGGGCCGCACATGCGGCCTGGTGCGCATGCGCAGTCGCGACCGCGTGCACAGGGCGCACGGCGCGCCCGGCTCGGACCGGTGGGCGGGGACGGGGTCGGGGACGGTGTGGGCGGTCATGTGGAGAGCGGCCTTCCGATGTCGTCCAACAGGGCGCGCGCCTCGCGCTCGGTCTCCGGGAGCGGCACGGTCCACAACTCCGCGCCGTGCTCCCGGCAGAGGTTCTCGCGCAGGTGGCGGGTGTGCTCCGCCAGCTCCGGCCCGTCCGGGGCCAGCACCGCCAGCCGGGTCCTGCTCAGCAGCGCCAGGGACTCCCCCGAGCTGAAGGACCGGCTCAGCTCGTGGCCGAGCACGATCAGCTGGGCGGTGCGCCGCCACGGGTCGGCCCGCTGCTCCAAGGCGACCACCACCAGCCGGTGCCGCGCCGCGGCACCGGCCCCCGTGCCGGCGCCCCGGTACAGCTCCCCCATCCGGGTGTGCAGGTAGGCGGCGGTCGCCAGCCCGGTCAGCGGGTCCTGGCAGTCGTCGGGCGACCGCCCGCCGTCCACCCACCCCTCGGCCAGCGCCCGCAGCAGCGGCAGCGGCACGCCGTGCCAGCCGAGCACCTCGCCCAGGGACGCCAGGTCGGCCATGGCCGCGCCGATGCCCACCCCCGAGCGGGCCCGCGCCTGGCCGAACCGGAAGCAGCCCGGCGCCAGGTCGTCCCCGCCCGCCGCCGCCTCGCAGATCTGGTCCACCACCGGGGTCCACCAGTCGTCCGGCGGATCCCAGCCGTTCTCCCGGCTCCTGCGGCTCCACAGGGTGCGCAGCCTGCGGCGCTCGGCCGCGTCGCGCACCCGTTCGGGGCCGTCCCGTCCACATGCCTCCATCGCTGAAGCTCCCGTCGTCGTCCGCGTTCGGGCGCCTTCCGGCAGGGCCCACGCCCCCGTTGCGGTGGGCCCCACCGGTGCGCCTTCACCCCTAATCACGGACTCGGGTAGCGGCTATGACGCGATTGCGGGATATTTTTTTCGGCTTTCTTTCGCGGGGCGGTCCGCGGGGAGACGGGGAGCGCGGCGGAGGGGCCGCACCGGACCGCCCGCCCCGCGGGCGATGCACGGAATACGCGGACGCCGGAGACCGGCGGGAGGGGCGGGTGCATGGCGGACGCTCGGGGTGAGCACACCGAGTTGCTGGCCGGGGACGACGAGTTGCTGGACCGTGTGCGAGCAGGCGATACCGGCGCCTTCGGCACACTGTGGGAGCGGCACGTCGACGCCGCGCGCGGTCTGGCGCGCCAGCTCGTCCGGGGCGAGGCCGAGGTGGACGACGCGGTCGCCGACGCCTTCGCCCGGGTCCTGGACGTGCTGCAGCGCGGCGGCGGGCCCTCCGCCGGGTTCCGGCCCTACCTGCTCACGGCGCTGCGGCACTGTGTCTACGACCGGGGCCGCAAGGACAAGCGGCAGGTCGTCACCGACGACATGGAGCGCTTCGACAGCGGCGAGCCGTTCGTCGACCCGGCCCTGGAAGGGCTGGAGCGGTCGCTGATCGCGCGGGCGTTCCTGTCGCTGCGCCCGGACTGGCAGTCGGTGCTCTGGTACACCGAGATCGAGGGGCTGGGCCCGGCCGAGGCCGCCGGATACCTGGGCAAGGACCCGGGCAGCGTGGCCGCCATGGCCTACCGGGCCCGCGAGGGGCTGCGCCGCGCCTACCTCCAGATGCACCTGGCGGGCGGCGCCCCGGCGGAGAGCTGCCGCCCGGCCCTGGAGCTGCTCGGCGGCTACGTGCGCGGCGGGCTGGCCAAGCGGGACACCGCGGTGGTCGAGCGCCACCTGGACGACTGCGCGCAGTGCCGGGAGGTCTGCGCGGAGCTGATGGACGTCAACGTCGGGCTGCGCGGGCTGGTGCTGCCGCTCATCGCGGGCCCCGCGGCCGCCGGGTACCTGGCGAGCCTGCCCTCCGGCGCCCTGGCGGGCGGCTGGTGGACCCGGATGTCCAAGGGGCAGCAGCAGGCCACCGCCGCCGGGACGGCCGCGACCGCCGTCGCCGCGGCGGTCGCCCTGGCCCTGGTGGGCGCCGACGAGCCGCTGCCGCCGCCCGGGTCGCCGCCCCCGGCCGCGGCGCCGCCCGCGCAGGACCCGCCGCAGGAGGCCCCGCCCGGGGCCGACCCTCCGCAGGCCCCTCCGGCCGGTCCGCCGGCCGATCCCCCGGCCGATCCGCCCGCGAACCCCCCGGCCGAGGAGGACCGTCCGCAGGACCCGCCGCCGGAGGACGGGCCCGACCCGGACGAACCCGCCCCGGACGAGCCCGACCCCGAGGACCCCCCGGCCCCGGAGGAGCCGGGGCGGCCCGCGTTCGCCGCCCGGGTCGACCCGGTCGGGTCGCTGGTGCCGGGCCGCCCCGGCATCGTGGTGATGAGCGTGGCCAACGAGGGCGACCCGGCCGTGGACGACGTGATCGCCGACATCCTGCTTCCGCGGGGGGTGTCCTTCGGCGAGGGCGGCGGCCCCGGCAGCACGGTCCCGTTCGCGCCCGGTCAGGACGGGTGGAGCTGCACGCCCAGCGACCAGGGCGCGCGCTGCGTGCGCTCGGGCCTGGACGCGGGGGAGAGCACCACCGAGTACCTCGACGTCGACGTGGACGGGGGCGCCCCGGCCGGGAACCCGCCCCGGATCCGGGTGTCGTCCGGCGGCGAGAGCGTTTCGGCGGGCGGGACCTACGGCGTCGACCCGGAGGGGACCCCCGCGCGGTACGCCACCGCCGGGCGCGTGCGCGTCGAGAGCGTCGGCAACGCGCTGCTGACGTGCGAGGACCCGGAGCCGCCGGAGGAGGACCACGACCACGGGCACGACCACGGCGACTGGCCCTGGTGGCCGGGCGTCGTCGGAGGCGGCCACGATCACGGCCACGACCACGGCCACGGGCGCCATCACGGCGACCAGGCCGCCGCGCCCCCCGCCGACGAGCGCCCGGCCCCCGCCGCCCCCGACCTCTCGGACGCCCCCGAAGGGCAGGAGGGGCCCACGTCCCCCGCCGACCCCGGCGGGCCGGAGGCGCCCGAGGCCCCTTCCCCGCCGACCCCCGCGCCCCCCGAGGAGCCCGAGAAGCCGGAAGCGCCCGACAAGCCCTCCCCGGAGAAACCGGAGAAGCCCGAGACCCCCGCCCCCGAGAAGCCCGGGACCCCCGAACCCCCTGAGTACCCCGAGGAGCCCGAACCCCCCGAGACGGGCCCCGGCCCCTGCTCCGAGGCCCAGCAGCGCCAGGGCGAGCAGCGCGACAACGACCTGTGGGACATGGTCCCGCTCGACCTGGACTCCGACCCCGGGACCCGCACCTCCAGCTCCGCCCGCTGGACGCTGCCCTCCGGCGGCTCGGTCCGCTGGGCCGGCCTGTACTTCTCCGGTGTCGGCGACCCCGGTGCCGCCTCCGCCCGCATCAAGGGGCCCGGCTCGTCCTCCTACACCGGGGTCGCCGCGTCCGACGTGCGCACCGCCGAGCTGCCCGGCTACACCTCCTACCACGCGTTCGCCGACGTCACCTCCCAAGTGCGGGCGGGCGGAGGCGGCGAGTGGTGGGTCGCCGACGTGCCCGGCGAGGAGGGCGTGAGCACCTACGCCGGGTGGAGCCTGGTCGTCGTCCTGGAGGACCCCTCCGAGCGGTTCAACCAGGCCATGGTGCTCGACGACGCCGCGGCGGTCTTCCACGGCGACGGGGTGCGCTTCCCCCTCGCCGGACTGCTGCCCGCCGCCGTCTCCGGCACCGTGGACGTGGCCGCCTGGGAGGGCGACGCCGACCTGCCCGGCGACCGGGTCCTGCTGAACGGGTCGCCGCTCACCCCGTCCGGAGGCGACCGCGACCCGGACAACGCCTTCGCGAGCCATGCCCGGGGCGGCGTCGGGCCGCCGCTGGCCTTCGGCACCGACGTGGTCCGGTTCCCGGCCCGGCTGCCCCGCGACCCCGAGATCCGCCTGGAGGCCGAAGGGGACGCGGTGCTGGCGGGGGTGGTGGCGGTGACGGCCCCGCTGCGCACCTGACGGGCCGCGCGGTCCCGGAGGACCCCTGGTGAGGGGGGCCGGTGTCGGCCGTCCCGCACTCGGCGGGCATCGGCTGTGGCACCCCGCACGCAAACCGACACAGACTTGGCTAGGCTGTGGGCGGCCTGTCCATCGGCCAGGAGCCGATCACAGGCCGGTACTTCGCGGAGCGGCCCGGTGCGCATCAGCCGCTCCGGGCGGCTGGACCTTGGGAAGGGGCGGTGTCGCGTGGATCGCTGCGCGCTGTTCGTTGACGCCGGCTACCTCCTCGCCGACGGCGCGATGGCTGTACACGGAACCCGCAACCGCGACTCCGTTTCCTGGGACTACGCAGGACTCGCCCGGCTCCTGGAGGAGGTGGCCCGCGACCGTACGGGGCTGCCCCTGCTGCGGTGCTACTGGTACGAGGCGACGGCCGACGGCCGCCGCACCCAGGAGCAGGACGGGATCGCGGACATCCCCGGGATCAAGTTCCGAGCCGCGCGCATCCGTCCGGGCAGACGGGAGGGCGTCGAGAGCTATGTGCAAAGAGACCTGACCACCCTGGCCCGCACCGGCATCCTGTGCGAGGCGGTGCTGGTCAGCGGTGACGAGGACATGGCCCAGGTGGTGGCCGACGTCCAGGACATGGGTGTGCGCGTCACCGTCGTGCACGTGTCCGTCGAGGGCAACTGGACGATCTCGCGGGCGCTGCGCCGCGAGTGCGACGACCTCATCGAGATCGGCGCCGGGCACCTGCGGCCCTACGTCAACCTGCTCTCCGGGGCGGGGACGAGCGAGCCCTCCGCCGCCGAGACCACCATGCCGCTGACCAACGGGCGCGCCCGCTCGGCCCCCGAGACCGAGCGGCACCCGGTGGAGGCCCACCCCGCCTCGTCGCGGGTGGAGCCGGCCGCCCAGCAGAGCGGCGGCATGGAGGCGGTGCTGGCGGCCACCGGTGCCCAGCAGGCGGGGGGCGGCAGCGCCATGGACCAGCTCCGGGCCATGCGCCAGACCCTGGACCGGCAGCGCGGCGGCGACCAGCTCGCCCCGCAGACCGGGCCGGACGCGCCCCCGCAGAACACCTCTGGGCCCATCGACGCAAACGGGTTCCCGACCGGGCCGCGCGCCTCACACGCCGCGCCGCCGCGGCAGCAGCCCCCGGCGCCGCCCGCGGCCCCGGCCACCGGGCCCCAGCCCGCCATGGGCCACCAGCACGGCACCGGGCCGCAGCCCTCTCTGGGGCATCAGCACGGCACGGGGCCCCAGCCGGCCATGGGGCACCAGCACGGCACCGGGCCGCAGCCCTCTCTGGGGCACCAGCACGGCACGGGCCCCCAGCACGGTGCCCCGGCGCACCCCGGCACCGGCCCGCAGCCGCCCGTGCACCCCGGCCCGGCGGCCGGTCCCGGCCACGGCGGCCACACCGGGCACACCGGACAGCAGCCCTCCTTCGCCCCGGACGGCTACGGCGCCCCGCAGCAGCGGCCCGCGCCGCCGCAGCCGCCCTACGAACGGGAGGCGCCGCCCGGCGCCGCGCCGCCCGATCCGCGGTATGGGCCCACCACCGGGGAGAACCCCGGGTTCGGAGGTGGCACCGGGCCAAACCCTATTTTTGGGGCCAGTACGGAGGCTGACTCCCCGCAGGGGAGCGGCACGGGGGGACCGCAGGCGCCCCCGGACGGCGGTACTGGCCCCCGACCCCGACCCAGGGTTCATCACGGGCCCTACACCGACCCGACCCCCAGCGCGGACTTCGCCCGCGCCGGGGCGTCGGTCGCGCGCACCATCGAGGACGCGGTGAATGTCGCGCGCCAGGAGGGGAACGACTTCGCCGAGTCCATCGCGCGCGACGCGCCCGTCCTGTGGCTGGAGGCGGTGCTCGTCCGCCGCCCGCGGATGCCCTCCGACCTGGAGGCGCGGCTGCTGCAGGGGTCGGCGCTGCCGATCGACTTCCTGCTGCGCGACGAGGTCCGCGAGGCGCTGCGGCAGGGCTTCTGGGAGGCGCTGGAGCGCCACCGGGAATGACCGGGCGCTGCGGGGGCGGCGACGAGCGAGGGAGGCCGACAGTGACCCGAGTGACCACGGCCGATCTGGACCGCCTGGAGTTCCGGGCCGTCCAGTCCGGCGACCATGCCGACGTGGCGGCCGAGCTCCTCGGGCTGGCCAACAGTGTGGACGCGGACAGCGAGGTCTCGCGCGCCGAGCTGTTCGTGCGCGCCGGAGAGCAGTGGGAGATGGCCCAGGAGTTCGACCGCGCCGCCCGCTCCTACCAGCGCGCGATCGACGACGGCGGCACCACCGTCATCGACGCCCGCGCGCTGCAGGCCGGCGCCCTCCTGGAGCTGGACGACATGGACGGCGCCTGCGCCCGCCTGGAGCAGCTCCGCGCCGAGGGGCCGCGGAACCTGCCCACCTACATCCACATCGCCGAGACCCTCCAGGCCCACGGCGACCTGAAGGGCGCGCACACCTGGTCGACGCTGGGGGTGGAGCGCTTCCGGCACCAGGACGTCTCGCCGTACGTGCACGACCTGCTGATGGAACTGCTGCGGGTCCGCTTTCGGATCCGCGTCGACCTGGGCCTGGACGAGGACGCCCTGGACCGGATGCTCGACTAGCGCGCGCGGGTCCCGCCCTCCAACAGGGCGCGCCCGGTCCGGTAGGCATCCGGCAGGCTGGTGCCCCGGTACGCGGCGGCGGCCAGGTGGGCGATGTGCGCGTCGCCGTTGACGGCGACCGTGTGCGCCAGGTGCCCGAACAGGGGCGCGTCGGACATGGAGTCGCCGTAGGCGACGCAGTCCTCCGGGCGCACGCCCAGAGCCGTGCGCACCTCCTCGGCGATGCGGACCTTGTCCTCGGGGGTGAGGATGCGCTCGGCGTCGGGCGGCGCGGGGAACGGCGGGTCCGGGAACGGCGAGGCGGCGATCCGGTCGAAGCCGAACACCGCCAGCCGCTCGGCGAAGAACGACGGCGACATGGTGATCACCAGGGAGTGCTCACCGCGCCCGCGGATGTCGGCGCAGACCTCGGCGATGCCCTCCAGGAAGGGCCCCGAGGCGAACGCCGTGTCGACGTGCGCCGGGGTCAGGCCCGCCCACACCCCGTACAGTGCGGTGGAGAAGCCGCGGGTGTCCAGCTCGCCCGCGGCGAAGCGGCGCTCCAGGTCGGCGATGGCCTCCTCGGTGCCGCTGGCGCGGGCGATCTCCAGGCTCGCGGTGCTCCCGGCGAGGAGGGTTCCGTCCATGTCGAAGATGTGCAGCCTCGTCATCGGTCGGAAGCCTAACCTGCCGCACTGACGCGCGCTCCACCCCCCCATGCGCCCTGTGACACACGGCTATCTTGAGGTGGTCGCGTCGGAGTGCCACTAGATGTAGAGTCGCTCCCGCCGACGGTTCGCCCCGGTCGTGTGGACGGGGGCGAGGCAAGAGGGAACCCGGTGCGAATCCGGGACTGCCCCGCAGCGGTGAGTGGGGGACGGCGCGGCCTGACGGCCCGAGCGACCGGGGGACCGGGGGGAACCGGTACCGGGTCCGCGCCTTCCGGTGTCCGCATGATCGCACTGGGCGCGCGAGCGCCCGGGAAGCGGCGGACGCCGTGCCGCCCGGCCATGGGCCGGGAGCACACCCGCGAGTCCGAAGACCTGCCGCCGGTGTGCGCCTGCGCGCGCACGTTCGACGGGGCCTCGAGGGCGGGCCGCCGCGAGCCGGGTCCGCCGCGTCCGAGGCAGGGCCCCGCCTCGTGCTTCTCGGCCTCGACTTCCCGACCGGTTGATCGACTACCTGGTGGGAGCGAGCGAATGACCCTCGACACGGAGCCGGCGGCACGGATCGCGGCGGCGGTTCGGGAGGCGGCGGCCGGTCTGGCCGGGGTGCGGCCGGACGCGGTGGAGGCCGAGGCCCGCCGCGGCCTCTACCCCGGCATCCGCGCCGACGAGGTGGACCTGGCGCTGGTCATGGCCGCGCGCAGCCTCGTCGAGGAGGACCCCGACTTCTCGCCGATGGCCGCCCGGCTGCTGCTGGGCTCGCTCCGCCGCGAGGCGCTGACCTTCCTGGCCTCCTCCGGCGACACCGGCGACGCCGCCGGGCAGGCGGACATGGCCGCGCGCTACCCCGCCTACTTCGCCGACTACGTGGCCCGCGGGGTGGAGCTGGGCCAGCTCGACCCGGAGCTGGAGAAGTTCGACCTGGACCGCCTGGGCGCGGCGCTGCGCCCCGAACGGGACCTCGACTTCACCTTCCTCGGCCTGCAGACCCTCTACGACCGGTACTTCCTGCACAGCGACGGGGTGCGCTACGAGCTGCCGCAGGCGTTCTTCATGCGCGTGGCGATGGGCCTGGCCCTGGAGGAGGACGACCGCGACGCACGGGCGGCCGAGTTCTACGACCTGCTGTCCTCGTTCGACTTCATGTGCTCCACCCCCACCCTGTTCAACGCGGGCACGCGCCACGCGCAGCTGTCGTCGTGCTTCCTGACCACGGTCGACGACGACCTGGAGGGGATCTTCAAGGGGATCTCGGACAACGCCCTGCTGTCGAAGTACTCCGGCGGCCTGGGCAACGACTGGACCCCGGTGCGCGGCATCGGATCCCACATCCGCGGCACCAACGGCAAGAGCCAGGGGGTCGTGCCGTTCCTCAAGATCGCCAACGACACGGCGGTGGCGGTCAACCAGTGCTTCGCTCCTGAGACGCCTGTCTACACGGGCGAGGGGACCCTGCCCATCGGTGAGGTCCGCGTGGGCGACCTCGTTCTCGGGAACAGTGGGACATACCGCGAAGTCACCGATGTAATGGTCTACGACCAGACCGAGCCGATGGTCGAGATCAACGTTAAGCACTCGGTCGAAACGCTCAAGGTCACCTCCGGCCACCCCTTCTACGCGATCCGCGGTGTGCCACTCGGCCAGTCGAACAGCCGCACCTACGACTGGCTCGCCAAGGGGAAGGTCCGCACCGAATGGGTGGAAGCGGGCGACCTGGCCGCAGGCGATTACGTCGCACAGGTCGTCCCCCGGGAGACCGTCCCCGTGGAAGGCCTCAGCGTCGAGGACGCCCGGCTCTACGGGATCCTGCTGGGCGACGGCCACCTGGGCAAGCAGGGATCGCAGTGGGGGGTCTCCGGGAACCCGGAGCTCGACCCCCACCTCGACTTCGTGCGCGGCTATCTGGAGAAGCGGGGCATTCATTACTGGGAGACCGGCAGGGGAGACACCTACCTGCAGGTCCACTGGGCCGCGGGTCGTGGCGCCAAGCGCTGCGCCGAGTCGGGGCGCATCACCGGCCCAGGGGAGCCCACGCTTCCGTTCACCGCCGAGGACATCTACGACGGCGACCGCAGGAAGCGGATCGCGCGACGCTTCATGCACCTCCCCCATGATCAGACGAAGGCCTTGCTGCAAGGGCTGCTCGAAACCGACGGGGGTGTCTCGCGCGGGGTGGAGATCTACTTCACCACCACGTCGCGGCCCCTGGCGATGGGCGTCCGGTACCAGTTGCTGCGACTGGGCGTGCCGGCGGCCGGGCAGTACCGGGAGCGCGAGCAGACGCACACCGGGCGCCGCTCGGACGGAACCGAGATCTTCTTCGACGGTGTGGCTAAGGCGTTCGACATCCGTGTCCCCGCGGTGGAGGGGATCGCCGAGCTCATCGGTTGCCGTCCGCTCACCAAGCGGAACTGGATCGAGCACGCCGGGATGGTCTTCACCCGTGTGCGGGATGTGGCCGAGACGGAGACCGTTCCCCAGGTCGTCGACCTGAAGGTTGAGGGCGACGAGACGTATATGACCGCTGCCGCCCTTGCGCACAACGGCGGCAAGCGCAAGGGTGCCGTGTGCGCCTACCTGGAGACGTGGCACATCGACGTCGAGGAGTTCCTCGACCTGCGCAAGAACACCGGGGACGAGCGGCGGCGCACGCATGACATGAACACCGCGAACTGGGTGCCCGACCTGTTCATGCGCCGGGTCGAGGCCGACGCCGAGTGGACCCTGTTCTCCCCCGATGAGACCCCCGACCTGCACGACCTCTACGGGCGCGCGTTCGACGAGAAGTACGAGGCCTACGAGCGCGCCGCCGACGCCGGGGAGATCAAGGTGTGGCGGCGGGTCCGCGCCGTGGAGCTGTGGCGGCGCATGCTCACCATGCTCTTCGAGACCGGCCACCCGTGGATCACCTTCAAGGACCCCTGCAACCTGCGTTCGCCGCAGCGCCACGCCGGGGTGGTCCACTCCTCCAACCTGTGCACCGAGATCACCCTCAACACCAAGGCGGGCGAGGAGGTCGCGGTCTGCAACCTCGGGTCGGTCAACCTGGCCCGGCACGTGCGCGGCGGTGGGCTTGACTCCGAGAAGCTGGAGCGCACCGTGCGCACGGCCGTGCGCATGCTCGACAACGTCATCGACGTGAACTTCTACACCATCCCCGAGGCGAAGGCGGCGAACATGCGCCACCGCCCGGTCGGGCTCGGGCTGATGGGCCACCAGGACGCGCTCTTCCGGCTGCGCATCCCGATGGGCTCGCAGGAGGCGGTGGAGTTCGCCGACTCCAGCATGGAGCTGATCTCCTACCACGCCATCGCGGCCTCCAGCGACCTGGCGGCCGAGCGCGGCGCCTACGCCTCCTTCGACGGGTCGCTGTGGAGCCGGGGCGTCCTGCCCATCGACTCCCTGGAGTACCTGGCGGCCGAGCGCGGCGGCGACCTGGACGCCGACCGCACCGCCCGCCTGGACTGGGACGGGCTGCGCGAGCGGGTGCGCGCGCAGGGCATGCGCAACTCCAACGTCATGGCGATCGCGCCGACCGCCACCATCGCCAACATCACCGGCGTCGGCCAGTCCATCGAGCCGATCTACCGGAACCTGTTCGTGAAGTCGAACATGTCCGGCGACTTCACCGTGGTCAACCCCTACCTGGTGCGCGACCTCAAGGAGCGCGGACTGTGGGACGACGACATGGTGGCGCGGCTCAAGCTGCACGACGGCAGCCTCGGCCCCATCGACCGCGTGCCCGAGGACCTCAAGGAGCTGTACGCCACCGCGTTCGAGGTCGACCCGGAGTGGCTGGTGGACGCCGCCTCCCGGCGCCAGAAGTGGATCGACCAGGCGCAGTCGCTCAACCTCTACATGGCGGCCCCCAGCGGCCGGAAGCTGGACGCGCTGTACCGGCGCGCGTGGAAGACGGGGCTGAAGACCACGTACTACCTGCGCTCGCAGAGCGCCACGCACGTGGAGAAGTCGACACTCAAGGGCACCGACGGCCGCCTGAACGCCGTCGCGGCGACCCCCGCGCCCTCCGCGTCCCCCTCCCCGTCCCCGGTCCCGGCGGCGTCTCCGCAGGCGGCGTCCCCGCAGGCGGGCAGCGCGCCGGAGATCGACCCCGACGCGGGCTCGGCGTGCTCCATCGACGACCCCGAGTGCGAGGCCTGCCAGTAGCGCCGCCCCCCTGGAGGGGCGGGCGGCCCGTGACCCCGGCCGCCCGCCCCGCCCCCGCACTCTGCACCGCCACAGCCACCGATTCAGAAGGACGACGGAACCCACCCATGACGACGGGCCCTCAGACCCACGGCACCGGACTCGGCGCGATCGACCGCGGCGGCGCCCGCGTGAGCGTCGGCGACAAGGCGATGATCAACGCGCGCGCCGACGTGAACCAGCTGCTGCCCCTGAAGTACCGGTGGGCCTGGGACAAGTACCTGGCCGGGTGCAACAACCACTGGATGCCCACCGAGGTGTCCATGCAGGCCGACATCGCCCTGTGGAAGTCGGCCGACGGGCTCACCGACGACGAGCGGCTGATGGTCAAGCGCAACCTGGGCTTCTTCGCCACCGCGGAATCGCTGGTGGCCAACAACATCGTGCTGGCGGTCTACCGGCAGCTCACCAACCCCGAGTGCCGCCAGTACCTGCTGCGCCAGGCATTCGAGGAGGCGGTGCACACGCACACCTTCCAGTACATCTGCGAGAGCCTGGGCCTGGACGAGGGCGAGCTGTTCAACATGTACCGGGAGGTCCCCTCCATCACGGAGAAGGACGCCTGGGCGCTGACGTACACGCAGAACCTGGAGGACCCGGACTTCCGCACCGGCACCCCCGAGGCCGACCAGGCGTTCCTGCGCGACCTGGTGGCCTTCTACGTCATCTTCGAGGGGATGTGGTTCTACACGGGCTTCGCCCAGATCCTCTCCCTGGGGCGCCGCAACAAGATGGTGGGCGTGGCCGAGCAGTACCAGTACATCCTGCGCGACGAGTCGATCCACCTGAACTTCGGCATCGACGTGATCAACCAGATCAAGCTGGAGAACCCGCACCTGTGGAGCGAGGAGTTCCAGCGCGAGGTGCGCACGATGCTCGCCGAGGCGTGCGAGCTGGAGGTGGCCTACGGCCGGGAGACCATGCCGCGCGGCATCCTCGGCCTCAACGCCGACCTGTGCGAGCGGTACATGCACTTCATCACCGACCGCCGGGCCGAGCAGATCGGCCTGGAGCCGATCTTCGGCGGCACGGAGAACCCGTTCCCGTGGATGGCGGAGATGATGGACCTCGACAAGGAGAAGAACTTCTTCGAGACCCGTGTCATCGAATACCAGACCGGCGGCGGCCTGAGCTGGGACTGACCTGTGATGGGCCCGCCCGGGAGGCGTTCGGGGACCTCCCGGGCGGGCGAGGTGGCCGCCCTTCCCCTCTCGTGCGGGCGGCCGGGGAGCCGCCGCACCGGGGCCGGGGTGGGGCGGCGGCGGGTCGTCAGGGCGGTGGCTCGCCCACCGCGCCGCCCGGCGTACGCGGGGCTTCGGGCGCGGCGGGTGCACTTCCGCTCGGGGCGGTCGCCTGCGGGGGCGGGGCTGTGTCCGGGGCGCTGAACAGCACCCCCGTCACGACCACCTCCAGGCGAGGGCGTGTTGGAGCTGGTCGCGTCCGAGGTCGCGGGCCAGTTCCATGAGCGCGGCCACTTCGCGGGCCTCGCGGGCGCGCTGACGACGCTCGGCTGCGGCCTGGTACGGCCGGACACGGGTCCTCGGGGCGTCGGCCAGGCGGCGGTCGGCCTCGGCGAGCAGTTCGCCGAAGGTGTCCAGGCTGTGGCAGGACAGACCGACGCCGTGCCGGGAGTGCTCGGCGGTGAACAGCAGGTGTTCGCCGTCGCTGGTGTAGCCCATGCCCCAGTCGGTGAACCGCAGGGCCAGGTCGACGAACCGGATGTAGTCGTCGCCGTCGAGGCGGGGAACCGTGTAGGTCACGCTCATGAGGAGCCTCCCGCCGGGCGGTAGTTCACCGGGAACAGCGCCGGGGCGAGCCGCAGGGCGCGAACCGTGGCGTCGAGGCCGTAGGCGTCGTCGGGGGCCGCCTGCCCGAGCGCTTCGCAGACGTACTCGGCGCGCTTGGCTCGGATGCGGTCCTGCACGGGGAGGTGCGCCGGGTCGGCGGGCGGCGGCAGTTCCATGGCGTCGCGGACGGCGGCGAGCAGGTCGTGAACGGCGGTCGTCGCGGTCATCGCGCATCTCCCGCCTGAACTGCGACCAGTTCGCGCACGAGCGGGGCGAGGTCGGCGCGGACCGTGTCCAGGCCGTCCGCCCGCCCCCGCTCCCACGCCATGTACCAGGGGCCGACGATCCGGCGCGGCCCATCGGCGGCGACGAGGACGGGGGCGGGTGCAGTGTCGGGCGGGCCTGAGGCCCTGGGCGCAGTCGGCGCCGGGGGGGTCGGGCGCGCGGGAGCGGGCGCCGGGGGAGTCGCCGGGGCTCCGGCGGGGCGGGCGGCGTGTCGGCCGCGCGGTGGCGGCGCGAGCCACGCAAGGAGGCGCACGAGGCGCATCAGGAACATGGGTCCCCCAGGGGGTCGGTGCCGGATGGGAGGTCCGGCGGGAGCTTTCAGGTGGCTCCATGGTGACCCATCGTCACGGAATCTGCAATATCCACGTAGCATGCACATTTAAACTCACCATGGGATCGTCACAACTAGTGGATGGTGCACCTAATGTCGGATTTCCGTGCACGGAGCGTAGGATCGGGGCGTCCGACCCCCATGAGGAGCCCTGACGTGCCAGCTAGCCCGACGCTCCGGCGGCGCCGCCTGTCGCAACAGATGGACTCTCTCCGCCAGGCCGCCGGCATGACCGTCGATGCTGCGGCGAAGGCCGCCAAGAAGCTTCGCCCTGACAGGCCGTGGTCCGCCGCCAAGATCACCCGCTTGGAGAACCGCGAGTGGCGGCGCCTCCAGAGCGACGACGTCCTCACGTTGCTCGACGTGTACGGGGTCAAGGACAAAGCCGAACGCGACGCCTACGTGCGCCTCGCTCTCGAAGCGAGCCAGACCGGATGGTGGGTGGGGTACAAGGACGTGCTCGGGGCGGGTGCCTACGTAGACCTCGAGACCGAGGCTGCGCGTATCCGCACGTACCAGCCCCTGGTCGTGCCTGGACTTCTTCAGACTGAGGACTATGCGCGAGCCGTCGTCCGTGGACACACGGTGACTGACGACCGCGAGGTGGATCGCCGCGTCGAGGCGCGCATGATGCGGCAGCAGGTCTTGACACGTCCCGACGGTCCCCGCCTGTGGGCGATCATTGATGAAGGAGTGCTCCGGAAAATCCCAGGATCGGCCGCCCGGGGCCAGGTGCAGCACCTCATCGACGTACAGGCATCGAGGCGAGTCCAGGTGCAGATCATCCCCGACTCCCTGGGCCCGCATGCGGGAATGGGTGGCGCCTTCGTGATCCTGGACTTCCCGAGCGACCCCAGCACCGTCTACCTCGAGCACTCCATTTCCGGGCTCTTCCCGGAGGACGATGTGGAGCTGGAGCACTACGAGACGGTCTACGACCATCTGCATGCGAGCGCGCTATCAGTGGAGGCGTCGATCGGCTACCTCGAGCGCCTGCTCGCTGACCAGTAGAGGAACACCAATGCCTGAAGCATCCCGCCTGATTTTTCGTAAGTCCAGCTACAGCGTCGGCAAGGGGCAGGACTGTGTCGAGGTCGCCGACCTACCCGCTGGTGCCGCCGTTCGGGACTCCAAGAACCCTGAGCAGGGGCACCTCGCCTTTTCGGGAGCGGAGTGGACCGCGTTTCTCCGAGATGTGAGGGCCGGTCTCCTGTAACTACTGAAGACTCCATAAGCGAGACGGGCCCCGGCCGAAGCCGGGGCCCGTTCGTGCTTTACCTGAAAGCATCCCAGAGGCAGTGTATCGGGTGGGGGTGCCCCCAGCCAGCGTCCGGCTGCGGTGACCAGACGTGGTCGTCTCAGACGCACAGGCACATTGGCATGTGCCCGCGGCGTCTCCGGTGGCCGTGGTAGCCGGGCGTCAGACGGTCAGCGCGTTCTCCGGTGTGTCCGCCCACACCTCCTGCCGTCCGTCGGGGTGAACGGTCACCCCGAGCCGGTCGCGGCCCGGCCGTCCGGCCCGCTCCCAGACGGCACGTGCGGCGGCGACCTCCTGCCATAGGTCGCGCGGGCCGCAACACAGCGTTTCGTAGGGCGGGCCCGCCGGGGTGTACTCGGCGAGCGCCCACGACCCGGCGCGGTCGTACAGGCGCACGGTCGCCTCGCCGACGGCGTCCAGCAGCCCTTCGGCGGCTTCGGCCACGTGCGCCACCAAGCCGGGGACGAGATGCCCGAGGACCACGCCCCAGCCGGGATCCGGGTCGGAGACCACCCTCGGATTCAGCGCCGCCTCGCCCGAGGTCGTGCCGGATGTGGCCTCGTCGATGTGGTCGCGCCAGGAGTCGACGGCGCGGCGCTGGTCCCGTAACCACATGAACGCCGCGTCCCTCAGTAGTCGCCCGTGGGCTGCGCCGTCCTCGCCGACGACCAGCCGTAGCAGCGCCGCCGAGGTGAATCCCGGCCCCCAGGGGGCGACGATCCGCCCGCCAGGGCGCACCTGCTCCAGCCACGCGGGGGGCACGTCCTTCGCGGCGACCGTCGCAAGGACGTGGTCGAACGGGCCGTGGTCCGGGACCTCGGCCGCGCCGTCGCCGGTGATGATGGTGGGCTTGTACCCCAGCTCGGCGAGCGTGCGTCGCGCCTGCTCGGCTACGCCGGTGTCAACCTCGACGGAGACGATCCGGTCGCCTCCGAACCGCTCGCACAGCAGTGCCAGGTTGTACCCGGGGCCCGTGCCGATTTCCAGGATCCGGTCGCCGTCGTCGGCGTCGAGCGCTTGGAGCATGGCCACGACGAGGGAGGGCTGGGAGATGGAGCTGGTCGGTACGATCCCGGTGCCGTCGGGGCCGGCGGGCTCGCCGTCGTCGACTTGGGTCATCAGGGCGTAGTCCTGGTGGATCCACCGGGACACGTCGGCGTCGGTGCGCGGATAGGGCGCGAACACGGTCAGCCCCTCGCGGTGAGTACGCACCCACACGGTCTCCGGTACGAACGCCTCGCGCGGCACGGCGAGAACGGTACGGTGCCACGCCGGGTCGAGCAGCTCACCCTTGGCGGTGAGGGCGCGGGCGACCTGCGCCCCCGGTGCCGTGTTCACTTGTTCGGGTCCTGTCCATCGCTGCCCTGCTCAGGCATCGGCTCGCTGCCGTGCTTGGCAGGGTCCTGGCCGTCGCCCTCCTTGCCGCGGCCGCTGTCGCGGGGGACGTCCTCATTGCCGTGCTTGCCCGACATCGCTGTCCTTCCGGGGAGGGGGCTGCTCCGTGATAACGGTAACCCGGCGGTTGCGCGGCGTCATCGTTCGAGGCCGGATGCGGTCGCAGGCCAGGCGGGCCGCCCGAGCGAGGAGCCGCCCGCCGGGTGATCCGGCGCTCCGTTCGGGCGGCCTCACCTCTTCACGGCGGCCTTAGTGTGACCGACGCCACTGCTTCGGGTGGTGCGCCTGAAATGGGGCGGGTCTCGAAGCCGAAGAGGTTCGCACGGCGACGCGCCGGGCCCACTCCCACTGGCGCCGATTCGTAACCTCGGGTAGACCGTTCGTTTATGGACCACCGAGGAATCGTTTACGAACGGCACGGCCGGGGCGCCCCCCTCGTGCTGCTGCACGGGCTGGGCCACCGGCGCCAGGCCTGGGAGCCGGTCGTGGACGAGCTGGCCCGGCGGCACGAGGTGTTCGCCCTGGACCTGCCCGGGTTCGGCGATTCGCCCGGCCCCGCGCCTGACGGCCCCTACGGTATCCCCGCCCTGGTCGACGCGGTCGCCGCGTGGTGCGCCGCCGCCGGGCTGCCCCGGCCCCACCTGGCGGGGAACTCCCTCGGCGGCGCCGTCGCACTGGAGCTCGGCGCGCGCGGGCTGGCCGCCTCGGTGACCGCCCTGTCGCCGATCGGGTTCAGCCGTGGGGCGGAGCTGCTGGGCAGCCGCCTGATGGTCGGCGGCATGCACGTCGCAACCCGGGTGCCCGCCACGGCATGGCGCCGGGTGATCGACAGCCGCCCGGTCCGCACGATGACCACGCTCGCCGTGCACGGCCGCCTGCGCGACCCGTACGGCGACCTGGCTCGGCTGGACCCGTCGGTGGTGACGCGCGGCTCCCCCTACACCCGCCTGGCGCCCGAGGTGGTGCGCTACAGCTTCAACGGGGGACCGGTCGTGACCTGCCCGACCACCGTGGCCTGGGGAGAGAACGACCGCGTCCTTCCGGTCCGCGCGGTGCGGCGGGTGCTGCGGGCGATCCCGCACGCGCGCGAGGTGCGGCTGCTGGGGTGCGGCCATGTGCCGATGGACAACGACCCCAGGACGGTGGCCCACACCATCCTGAGCACCTGCGCCCCCGAGACGGCGCCGAACGGCCGGGGGGCATTCGGCGTCCAGGCCGCCAAGGGCATCGCGAAGCCGTCGCGCACGCGGCTCCGCCCGCGCGTGACCGCTCCGGCCGCCACCTGACCGGGTACGGACGGTTCGCGGGGATTGCGGTGGACCGGCGGCGATTGCGATGATCTGCGGCGTCGTGCGATAGGGGGAATCGGTCCGCTACAGCGGATCTGAGGGGAAAAATCAGACATGGTCGAGCATTTCGCTCAAGGGTTCTGGACCCCGCTGGTGGCGTGCGCTGTTTCGGTCCTGGGGTCCTTCCTGGGCCTGAGGTACGCCTCGCGGGCGCTGTCCTCCTCGGGCCGGACCCGGGCGGCCTGGACCGTGCTGGGCGGGGTCTCCCTGGGCGGCGCCGCCGTGTGGTCCATGCACTTCATCGCCATGCTCGGGTTCCGCGTCCCCGGCACCCCGATCCGCTACGACCCTTTGATGACCGCGGCCAGCGCCGCCGTGCCGGTGGTCGTCATGACCGGGGCGCTGGCGGTGGTGATCGTCCGCCTCTGGCGCCGGCTGGTGCTGCTGCCCGTCGGCGGCGTACTGGTGGCACTGGCCATGCTCGCCATGCACTACATGGGCATGGGCTCGATGCGCATGGACGCCGACATGGTGCACGACCCGCTGTTCGTGGCGGCGGCCGCGATGGTGGCGCTGGCCGCCTCGGTCGGCGCGCTCTGGTTCGTCGGCAAGCGGTGGACCCTGTCGGCGACCCTGGTGGGTGCCGTGCTGCTGGGCGGCGCGGTGACGGCGATGCACTACATAGCGATGGCCGGGGTGGGTGTCGAGTCCGTGGGGCAGGGGAGCGGGGCGTCCGGCGGCGTGCCCGCGCTCGGCTTCCTCACCCCCATGGTCATCGGTCCGGGCGCCTTCCTCGTGCTCGGCGCCCTGCTCCTGCTGGTGCTGCCCGACGAGCGCCCCGTCACCGGCGAGGCGGCCGCCGCCCACTGACCCCGGAGGATCAGCCCATCGTCCGGCCCGCGCGCGCGTCGCGGCGCATCAGCCAGAGGAAGAACGGGGCGCCGCACAGGGCGGTGAGGATGCCGATGGGGATCTCCTGCGGAGCGGCGAGCGTCCGCGCGGCCAGGTCGGCGAGCACCATGAAGGACGCGCCGAGGAGGACCGCGACCGGGAGCATCCGCCGGTGGTCGGTGCCCACCAGCAGCCGGGCGATGTGCGGCATCATCAGGCCGACGAAGCCGATCGGCCCCGAGAGCGCGACGAGCACACCGGTGCACAGGGACACGGCGACGAACATCGTCGCGCGGAACCGGTGCACCCGCAGCCCCATGCCGACCGCCGTCTCCTCGCCCAGCTGGACGACGTTGAGCGCGGGCGTCGCCGCCGCCGTCACCACCAGGGCGGTGAGCACCGCGACGGCTGCCAGCGGAACGTCCTCCCAGGTGGTCCCGCCGAGCCCGCCCAGGGTCCAGCGCTGCACGGCGCGGGCGGCGTGCGGGTCGCCCGACATGGTGATCATGAGGCTCGCGGCGGCGGAGCAGATCTGGCCGACCACCACGCCCGCCAGGATCAGCCGGGTGACCGTCATCCGCCCCGCCGTGCGGGACAGCAGGTATACGGCGACGAGCGTGCCCAGGGCGCCGAGGAACGCCGCCGCGGGCGTGGAGTAGGCGCCGAACACGGTCACGCCGCCGACGACGACGGACACCGCGCCCAGCGTCGCGCCGGAGGACACGCCCAGCAGCAGCGGGTCCGCCAGCGGGTTGCGCACCAGGGTCTGCAGCACCGCCCCGACCGCCGCCAGCCCCGCGCCGTTCAGCACCGCCAGCAGCACGCGCGGTGCGCGGGCGGATACCACGATCGCCTCGTGCGCGGGCGGCCAGTCCGGCTCGACCAGGCCGGGCAGGAGGCGGTGCGCGGCGATGCGCCAGGTGTCGGCGGCCGAGACGTCCACCGACCNCGCCGGGAGGGCGGCCGCCAGCGCGCACAGCACCGCGGGCAGGGGCGGCAGGCCGGGCCGGCGCGAACCGGGGCGGCGCGAAGGGGTCCCCACGCGCACCCGTCAGCCGTCCGCGCCGGGGTGGAGCTGGTCGGCGACGTCGGCCACCGCGTCCCCGACGCGCACCCCCGCCACCGCCGACGACAGGGGCAGGACGGCGTACCGCTCCTCCTCCACCGCCGGGGTCCCCGACAGCAGCGGGTCGTCCTCGACCGCCGCGATCTTCTCCTCGACCGGGACCGCCCCGTAGTCGTAGAAGAGGATCGCCTCGGGGGCGCGTTCGGCGGCGTCCTCGATGGACACGTCGGCGAAGACCTCGTCCAGGTCGGTGAAGACGTTCCGCCCGCCCGCGCGCGCGATGATCTCGTCGCCGATGCCGGAGCCGCCGGAGGTGAACACGGTGCCGCCGATGCTGTCCACGACCAGCACGTCCACCGGGTCGGTGCCCTCCAGGCGCCCGTCCACCTCGGCCAAGCGGTCCTCGATCCCGGCGACCAGCCCATCGGCGCGGTCCTCGGCGCCGAAGAGCGTGCCGACGTTGCGGATCTCCTGGTAGGCCGTCTCGACCGTGACCTCGTCGGCGCACTGCTCCAGGCTGCCGTAGGTGGCCATCCCGGCGTCCTCCAGCGCGTCCCGCCCGCGCCCCTCGGCCTCGTCGAACGCGCTGCCGGGGTACCCGGCGTAGACGAAGTCGGGCTCGGCGGCCAGCAGGTCCTCGAAGGAGGGGTACTCGTCGGCGAGCACGGGGATGCCCCCGTACGCCTCCTCGTACTCGGGCAGGACCGCGTCGTCCAGGTAGGCGGTGCCCGCCATGCGGTCCTCAAGGCCCAGGGCCAGCATCACTTCGGTCGCGTGCTGGTTCAGGGTGACCGCGCGCTCGGGCGGGGCCTCGACCGTCACCTCGCGGCCGCACTCCTCGACGGTGACCGGGTACCCCTCGGGGGAGTCGGCGGAACCGCCGGAGCCGCCGTCGGCCCCGGGGGCCCCGCACCCGGCGAGCGCCGTGGCGCCGGCCGCGGCCAGGGCGATCAGGCCGGTGCGGGGACGGCGGGGGCGGGTTCGGGGCGTCCTGCGGCCACTGCGGCGGGGAGTGCTGTCGGGAAGGTGCACGTCCGGTCCTCTCGCGGGATCCGGGCGCGTCCGGGGGAGGGCAGGGCAGAGCCGTGCACGTTCGGCGTCCTCTCCGGGGTCCGCGCCCCTGGTCGGCGTCGTTCCGCGACGGGACAGTCTCCTGACTCCCGGATCCGCGCGTCGCCCGGCCTTCCAGCGCTCGCGCGCCGTGGCCTTCCGCGGGGTCGGCTCCCCGGTCACAGTGGCGGGACCGTGCCGGACTCGCACCGGCTTCCTGGCTCCCGTCGCGCCTCCAGCCTACGGGGGCGGCCGGGCGCGGAGCCGGTCAGGTCCCCCGCTGTGCGATCGGACAACTCGCGGAGCGTGTTCTGGCCGGTCAAACAACTATGGGGCACGAATGTGACGGCCCTATCTCGAAGCAGTGGTGAAGTGCATATCGGTCATTGCGCCCCACGTCACACCGCGTACAAGATGCGGGGGTCATCACCATCCTGAACAGGAGAGAAGGAGGCCAGGCGTGGACAAGTCGCTGTTGGCGTCCATCCTCACCTTCGCCGCGTACTTCGTGGTGATGGTGGGAATCGGTCTGTGGGTCTACAAGCGCACCGTTTCGCTCTCTGACTTCGTGCTCGGAGGCCGCCGGCTCAACAGCTGGGTCGCCGGACTGAGCGCGAACGCCAGCGACTTCAGCGGCTGGCTGCTGCTGGGCCTGCCCGGCGCCATCTACCTGTCGGGCCTGAGCGAGGCGTGGATCGCGGTCGGCCTGGCGCTCGGCTTCGCCGGGAGCTGGATCCTCATCGCCGGGCGGCTGCGCGTGTACACCGAGCGCGCGACCGACGCCCGGAGCGGGGGCGAGTCCGACTCGCTGACGCTCTCCTCCTACCTGGAGAACCGGTTCTCCGACCGCACCGGCCTGCTGCGCGGCGTCTCCGCGTTGCTGATCCTGGCCTTCTACCTGTTCTACGTGGCCTCCGGGCTGGTCGGCATGGGCGGTCTGTTCGAGCAGGTCTTCGGCATGAGCCCGGCCATCGCCATCATCGCGGGCGTGTCCATCGTGGTCTTCTACACCTTCCTCGGCGGGTTCCTCGCGGTGAGCTACACCGACGTGGTGCAGGCCGTCATGATGTGGATCGCGCTGCTGGTGGTCCCGATCGTGGCCGTCGTCGCCGTCGTCTCCGACACCGAGAGGGAGATCGACGGGCTCGGGGCGGTGCTCGGGGGCTTCGAGGGCGGCGGCGCCTTCGACGTCGGCGGGTTCCTCGCCCCCGTCGCGGTCGTCTCCGGCCTCGCCTGGGGCCTGGGCTACCTCGGCCAGCCGCACATCCTCGCCCGCTTCATGGGCATCCGCTCGGTGAAGGACGTGCCGCGGGCCGGGGCGGTCAGCGTGGCCTGGGCCGTGTCCGCGATGGCCCTCGCGGTGGTCATGGGCTTCTCCGGCGTCGCCTTCTTCGGCTTCGACACCGGCCTGGACGACCCCGAGCAGGTCTTCACCCAGCTGATCCAGGCGCTGATGAACCCGTGGGTGGCCGGGCTGCTGCTGGCCGCCATCCTGGCCGCGGTGATGAGCACCGCCGACTCCCAGCTCCTGGTCGCCTCCTCGGCGCTGACCGAGGACGGCTACCGCGCCTTCCTCAAGCGCGACGCCTCGCCGATGTCCCTGGTGTGGGTCAGCCGCGGCGCCGTGGTCGCGGTCGCCGTCGCCGCCGCCGGGATCGCCCTGAGCGGCAACCAGTCCGTGATGGACCTGGTGGGCTACGCCTGGGCCGGGTTCGGCGCCGGGTTCGGCCCGGTGATCCTGCTGTCGCTGTACTGGAAGCGCATGACCTGGACCGGCGCGCTCGCCGGGATGGTCGGCGGCGGCGCGACCGCCGTCATCTGGGACATCCTGGACGCCAACGTGCTGGAGACCGGCCTGTACGCGATGGTCCCGGCGGTCGTGGTGAGCGTTGCGGCGATCTTCGTCTTCAACGGCCTGGGCAAGGCCACCGACGCCATGGCCGAGGACTTCGACCGCGTGGACGCCGAGTACCGCGAGGCCAAGAAGCCGGTCTCCGCCTGACCCCCTCCCGCATCCCCTCACTGGAATGGGCCCCGCGTACCGTCCGCGCGGGGCCCATTCCGCCTCTTCGGAGCTTTCGGAGCCGAGCCGCCGCAGCGCCTGCCGTTCATGCATTGTGATGGGGGTGTTCTGGTGCGTAACGGGCGTCACCGGTAGAACAGACGCATGTGCGAACTTCCCGCCGCGTGGCGCCGCCTGGGCGGCGAGGGCACCGGGGTGGGCACGGTCATCGCCGAGCGCGACGGCTTCCGCCTGGAGGCGGCGGAGGCCGCCGCGGGGGAGCGCCCGTACGGCGGGCGGCTGACCGTGCGCACGGACCTGGCCTGGGAGGTGCTCCAGGCGCGGTTCGAGACCGTGACCGACCAGGGCATGCGCGCGCTGGACCTGCGCCGCGACGGTGCGCTGTGGAGCGTCGACGGGACGCGCCGCCCGGACCTCGACGGGTGTGTGGACGTGTGCGCCTCCTGCACACCGCTGACGGTGACGCTGCCCGTCCGCAGGCTGGGGCTGCGCCGCGGCGAGGCGCGCGACGTCGCGATGGCGTGGGTGGAGGTCCCCGGCCTCACCGTGCGCAAGGTCCTCCGCCGGTGCACCCGCCTGGAGCCCGCGGGGGGCCGCGAGTGCTACGAGATCAGCGACGCGGCCCTGGGGACCGTAACGGTGACGGTCGACCGCGAGGGCGTCCCCGTCGACATCGAGGGCCTGTACGCGCGCGCGGCCTGAGGCCCCGGCCCGGCCCCGGGGTCGGGCCGCCGCCCCCGGCGCGGGATAATCCCGGAGGACAGACGCAGCCCCGGGGAGGACCCACATGAGCGCAGCCGACCTGAGCGACGCCCGCAGGCAGATCATCGGTGACCTGGAGGTCGCCCCGGAGTTCGACGCGCGCCGCGAGATCGAGCGCCGCGTCGCCTTCCTGGCCGAGCGGCTGTCCTCCACCGGCGCCCGCGCGCTGGTGCTGGGCATCAGCGGCGGGGTCGACTCCAGTACCGCCGGGCGGCTGTGCCAGCTGGCCGCCGAACGGGTGCGCGAGGGCGGCGGGCAGGCCGAGTTCATCGCCATGCGGCTGCCCTACGGCGTGCAGCAGGACGAGGACGACGCCCAGCGCGCGCTGGGGTTCATCGCCCCGGACCGCGTCCTGACGGTGGACGTGCGTCCCGCCACCGACGGCCTGGCCGACGCCCTGGACAAGGCGGGCCTGGAGTACGACGGCGAGTCCGCGCGTGACTTCGTCGTCGGCAACGCCAAGGCGCGTGAGCGCATGGCCGCCCAGTACGCCGTCGCCGGGGCGGCCGGAGGGCTCGTCGTCGGCACCGACCACGCGGCCGAGGCGGTCACCGGCTTCTTCACCAAGTTCGGCGACGGCGCCGCCGACCTGGTGCCGCTCACCGGGCTGACCAAGCGGCGCGTCCGCGCGGTCGCCGCCGAGCTGGGGGCGCCGTCGGGCATCGTGGACAAGACCCCCACGGCCGACCTGGAGACGCTGAGCCCGCAGAAGCCCGACGAGGAGGCGCTCGGGCTCACCTACGAGCAGATCGACGACTTCCTGGAGGGCCTCCCCGTCGACGACCGTGTCGAGGAGGCCCTGGTGGCCCGCTACCGGGCCACCGCGCACAAGCGCGCGCTGCCGGTCGCGCCCTGACGCGGGCCCGGGCCCCTAGCCCTCCTTCGGGGCCCGGATCTCCCGGGACGGGGTGGTCGGGGTGGACAGCAGGTCCTTGATGTAGGCGAAGAAGCCGTCAGCGTCGACCTCCTCGACCACCTCGGCGTTGGGCTCCAGCCCGTGCACGCCCCACGACATCGCCGAGTAGCCGCGGGTCAGCTCGCCCGCGGTCTCCACGTCCACGTTGTAGCCGGACGAGGCGCGCACCAGGTGCGGGTGGAGCAGCACGGCGGCGGTGAGCGAGTCGGGGTGGGTGGTGCCGTCGATGCCGACGCTGCGGTCGAACTCCAGCGTGGCCGCGCACACCCGGGTGAAGAAGTCCGACAGCGGCGTGCCCAGCGCCGCGATCTCCTTCAGCCGCTCCTCGCCGAACACGGCCTGGCGCAGGGTGAGCGGGTCCCACGGGACGACGGTGACCGCGAACCCGGCCTCGAAGACCGTCTTGGCGGCCTCCGGGTCGACGTAGAAGTTGAACTCCGCGGCGGCGGTGATGTTGCCGCGCCCGTTGTTGGACCCGCCCATGACGTAGAGCGCCTTGACGTTCCGGGCGAAGTCCGGGTCCTTCACGGCGGCCATGGCGATGTTGGTGAGCGGGCCGATCGCCACGATCGACAGCTCGCCCGGGTTCTCGGCGGCCATGCGCACCAGGGCGTCCACGGCGTGCTCGTCCTCGGTGGACAGGTCGGCGTCGTCCATGGCCAGGCCGCCGGCGCCGTCGCCGTGCACGTCCTCGGCGCTGACCCAGGGGCGCACCATCGGGCGGCGGCAGCCCAGGTGGATGGGGACCTCGCCGAGCCGTCCGGCGGCGCTGAGCGTGAGGAAGGCGTTGCGCACCTGGCGCTCGAACCCGACGTTTCCGGCGACCATCGTGATCGCCCGCAGGTCGGCCCCGGGGTCGAGGAGTCCGGCGAGCAGGGCGATGCAGTCGTCCTGGGCGGTGTCGGTGTCGATGATCAGGGGAACGGGCATTGACCCCTCCACGGGCGCGATTTGTCCATCGTTTGTCGACTGCGCCCTTGCGGGGGCCGACCGGCCGCCGTCCCCGTCCGCGCGTCGCCTGAGCACGCTATGCCACGGATCTGACGTGCGTCAATCGGTCATGTCAGGGCATGTGGACAGTGGAGGGACGGATGGGGGATGGGGTACAAATGTATAGAGATGTCCACCCCCCTTGGAAGTCTGGTGAGAGTATGCGGATCGCGGTCGTCGGCAGCTACGGCTCGGGCCTGACCATGCGCACGCCCCGGGTGCCCGCCGCCGGGGAGACCCTCGGCGGCGGCGTGTTCGCCTCCGGTCCCGGCGGCAAGGGGTCGAACCAGGCCATCGGCGCCGCCCGTCTGGGCGCGGACGTGTCCCTCCTGACGGCGATCGGCCCCGACGCCTTCGGCGACGAGGCGCGCGACCTGTGGTGCGCCGAGGGCGTAGACGCCTCGGCGGTGGTCACCGCCGAGGCGTCCACCATGGTCGGGGTGATCCTCGTCGAGGAGGGCGGGGAGAACCGCATCGTCATCGCCCCCGGGGCGCTGGAGGAGCTGCGCCCCGAACACGTCGCGGCCTTCGCCGCGGGCATCGCCCGGGCCGACCTGATGATGACGTGCAACGAGATCCCCGCCGAGACCGTCTCCGCCGCCCTGCGCACCGCGCGGGAGGCCGGAACCCCGGCGCTGCTCAACCCCGCCCCGGCCCGCGGCCTGACCGCGGCCGACGCCGCACTCGTCGACTACCTCACCCCCAACCTGGGCGAGGCGCGCCTGCTCACCGGCCTGGGGGAGGAAGCCGGGCCCGAGGCGCTCCTGGACGCGCTGCGCGGCCGCCTCCCCTCCGCCACCATCGTTCTGACCTGCGGGGCCGACGGGGCGTGGGCCGACGACGGGCGCGAGCGCACCCACGTCGCGGCCGTGCGCCCGCCCCGGGTCGCCGACACCACCGGCGCAGGCGACGCCTTCAACGCCGCCTTCGCCGCCGCCGTGTGCGCCGGGCTCCCCCTGCGCGAGTGCGTGCGCCGCGCCGCCGCCGCGGGCGCGTTCGCCGTCTCGCGGCACGAGGTCCTGCCCGGCCTCGGCCGCCCCGCCGACCTCGACGCCCTCATCCGCTGACCGGGCGCCGTCCCACGACCGGCCGCCCCGCTATCCGAGGAGAACCACCGTGACCGACGCACAGCGCACCGCCGCCTCCCTGGCGCCCTTCATCCAGCACACCGCCATCGACACCGGCCTCACGCGCGACGACATCGTCGCCCACTGCGAGGAGGCCGCGCGATACGGCTTCAACGCCGCGATGATCCCCGCCTCCTGGACCGGGCTCGCCGCGGAGGTGCTGAAGGGCACCGGCATCGCCGTGGCGTCCGCCCTGGACTTCCCGACCGTGGGCGTCATGACGTCCGAGGGCAAGGCGGCCGAGGCACGCGCCATCGTCGCCGCCGGAGGCGAGCAGATCGACATGGGCGTGCAGGTCGGCTGGCTGCGCAGCGGCATGGAGAAGGAGTTCCGCGACGACATCGCCGGGGTGGTCGCCGCGGGCGTGCCGGTCAAGGTCATGCTGGAGCTCCCGCTGCTCGGCGCCGACGAGCGCGAGCGCGCCGTGGAGCTGGCCATGGACGCGGGCGCCGCCTACCTCAAGAACGCCAGCAGCGGCGCGGTGGAGATCGCCGACCCCGAGAGCATCGCCTACCTGGCCGCGCGCGTGCGCGACGGGGTGAAGGTGAAGGCCTCCGGGGGCATCAAGACGCTGGGGCAGGCGCGCGCGCTGCTGGACGCGGGGGCCTCGCTCCTGGGCACCAGCTCCGGTGTGGCCATCGTCAGCGGGGGCGAGGGCACGGGCTCGTACTGATGAGGGGACCGAGGACTCGGTAGGGTTCCGGGGGAGCACGAGGGGCACGGAGGGGCGCTGTGGACGGCGTGGACGCCGCCGGGAGCGGTACAGGGCTGGCGGGGGCCGTCTCCCGCGGCGCGCCCGAGCCGCTGAACGTGCAGATCTCCCGGGCGGTGCGCGAGCGCATCGCCACGGGGGCCTGGCCGCCGCACTTCAAGCTCCCCGCCGAGCCCGACCTCGCCCGCGAGCTGGGCGTCAACCGGGGGACGGTGCGCAAGGCGCTGGCGTCGCTCACCGAAGAGGGCCTGCTGGTGCAGACCCGGGGCCGGGGGACCTTCGTGACCTCCGGAAAGGCCGAGCCCGCGATCGCCCAGCGCCTCAGGTCGCTGTCCGAGGACTTCCGGGACCAGGGCATCGAGGTCCGTTCCGAGGTCGTGGACGCGCGCCTGGTGCGCCTGCCGCTCACCGTGCAGGCGCTCCTCGGTGCCGAGGCCAACACCCCGGGGCTGCGCCTGGTGCGCGTCTTCCACGGGGAGGAGGGGCCGCTCGCCTACCTGGTCAACTATGTGCGCGCCGACCTGTGCCCGGGGATCGACCGGGTCGACTTCGCGCGGGAGTCGCTGTTCGGCACCCTCGAACAGCGCTACCGGCTGGACATCACGCAGGGGCGCCGCTCCTTCAGCGCCGAGCCCGCGCGCGACGAGGCCGCCGAGGCGCTGCACCTGGAGCCGGGGGCGCCCGTGCTCTACCTGGAGCAGGTCACCTACACCCGCGGCGGACAGGCGGTGGAGTACTCCGACGTGTGGATCGACAGCTCCCGCGTGAAGGTGACCTCCCTCCTCGACCGCGGCCCGGCCGGTCCGCCCCGACCCGGCACCGGCACCCCCGCCGGGGCGTCTCCGGGGGGCCGCCGGGGACGGTGACCCCGGCCGCAATCGGCCCTGCTGTGGTTCCGCGGCGGAGAGTCCGATATCGTCCGGCTGCACAGGGCCCCGCACCGCCAGGCGCGCACTGCGGCGCGGAGCCGACCCGAACCGACCGCCCGCGCGGCCCCGGCGCACCCCTTCGGCGGCGGCCCGATGAACGAGACCGGAGACGCCACGTCCATGGTCGGCGACGCCCCGGCGCTGCAAGCGCGCCGGACCTTCCCCGGCGACCCCGAGCAGTGCCGCGAGGCGCGGCTGTGGGTGCGCGCCGTGATGCGCCCCTTCCCCGACACGGCCGACGCCGTCGAGGTGGTCGTCAGCGAGTTCTTCGGCAACGCCGTCCGGCACACCGCCTCCGGCGAGCCCGGCGGCGAGGTGACCGTGGAGCTGTCCGGGGGCGACGGCCGCCCGATCCGGCTCAGCGTGGTCGACCAGGGGAGCCGCTCGGACCGCCCGGCGACCGCCGCCCGCGTGCTCGCGCCGACCCTCAGCCGCCCCGACGGCCGCGGCCTGTTCCTGGCCGCGGCCCTGAGCAGCGAATGGGGCCGCGCCCCGGTCGACGGCACCGGCACGATGGTCACCTGGGCCGAATTCCCCGCCGACCGGGTGCAGGTCTAGGGCGCGCTCCACGCGGTACGCCGACCGGAGCGGAGCCGGCTTCCGCGAGGCGGGGTGCCGCCTCCCGTTCATCCGGTTCGAGCCCCGCCGGTAGTGTCGCGGGACATGCACGAGGTCTTCGACAGCGCCACCGCCCGCTCCGTGATGGAACGGGCCTGCGCCGGCGCGGGACTGCCCTTCCAGGGGGCCCAGCAGATCGCCTTGGGGGAGAACGCGGTGTTCGCCCTCGACGGCGGCCCCGCCCCCGGTGTCGTCGTGCGCGTCGGGCGGGACGCCGGGCTGCTGGAGCGGGCCCGGCGCGAGGTGCGCGTGGCCTCCTGGCTGGCCCGCGAAGGCGTCCCCGCCGTCCGCCCTGCGGACGGGGCGCCGGAGCCCGCTCTGGTCGACGGGCACCCGGTCACCTTCTGGCGCCGCCTTCCCGACCCGGTGCGCCCGGCGGGCGGCGCAGACCTGGCCGGACTGCTGCGCCGCGTCCACGCCCTGGGGCGGCCGCCCTTCCCCCTGCCCCCGCGCGACCTGCTGTCGGGTGTCGAGCGCTGGCTCGCCGCCGCCGAGGGCCACATCGACCCGGACGACGCCGACTACCTGGCGCGGCGGCGCGACGCGTTCGCCGAGAAGGCGGACGCCCTGGCGCCCCTGCTGCCCACCGGCCCGGTGCACGGCGACGCGCTGCTGCGCAACGTGCACGTCGGCCCCGACGGCCCGGTCCTGGTCGACCTGGAGACCTTCGCCGACGACATGCGCGAGCACGACCTCGTCGTCATGTGGCTGATGCGGGACCGCTACGGCATGCCGGAGGAGGAGTACCGCGCCTTCACCCGCGCCTACGGGTGGGACGTCTCCGAGTGGGAGGGCGCGGCGGTGCTCAGAGGCGCCAGGGAGACCGCGAGCGCGGCGTGGGTGGCTCAGCACACGCCGGGCGACCCCGGGGCGCTGGCGGAGTTCCAGCGCCGTGTGGCCTCGCTCAGGGACGGGGACCCCTCGGTCCGCTGGCGCCCCTTCTGACGCGGTTTCGGTCCGGTCTCCGCGGCCCCCACCCTCACCCTCCGTTGTGGCCGGGGCGCCTCGCGGATGCGTTCCGGTACCGCCCGGCGCCGTCCGCGGGTTCCGTAAGACCGGGAATTGGCCGGATCCGGTACGCCTGCCGGAAGAATGTTGACATTTGAACATGGGAAGATCGATGCTGTGCGGCGACGGCTCCGCTCACGTGGGGTGATCGGATGGCGGCGCCGTCGACGGGCGCCGCCGCCGGGGAAAGGGGCTCAGAGGCGAGCCCGCGGCGGGTGCCGTCACGCGCGACGAACCCTTTCCCGACCCGTTCCGGGCTGTGTCCCGGGTGTTCGCCACCTGGCACGGCGATCCGTCCACACCCGGTGGTCCGTCCGGAGCGGCGCGGTCCGGGCCCCGGGCGCACACGCTGTGCGTCCGGGCCCCGGACCCGCGTGGGAACGCCCGTCCGGGCGCTTCTTGCTACCGTGCGGTGTGCCGTCCCCCGGCCGCCGGACCCCCTCCGCGCGGCCGACGTACCGAGCCGGAGAGGCCCACATGCGCGTCCCGCCGATCCCCCGCCCCACCCGCGCCGCCGCGGCCGCCGGAGGACTCGCCGCCGTCGGCGTCCTGCTGGCGGGATGCAGCGGGGCCGATGTCGGTGAGGGGGTCGGCGACCTGGAGCTGCCCGACCTGGGCGCGATGGTCCCCTCGGCCTCGCCGTCCGAGGAGGCGGAGGCCGCGACCGCCCTTCCGGCGAGCTGCGCCGAGGCGGGCGCCGCTGAGGTCGTCGGCGGCAGCGTCCCCCAGGGGGCCCAACTGCAGGAGGAGAGCGGCGCGATCGAGGGCGCCGACGGCGCCGAGCGGCTCGGCTGCGTCTGGTCGGGCGAGGGCGCCTCGGTGGCCGTGGTGTACGCGCTCAACGCCGACACCGCCGACCTGACCCAGGTACTGCAGGAGTCCGGGGGCGGCCCGGAGGCCAACTGGGAGGTCGACGTGGACGTCTACGGCGACACCTACCACTCGGAGGACGCCGACGCCGTCGGCGGCGAGCTGGAGTACCTGGCGACCGCGGGCGACACCACCCGCTACGTACTGCTCACCCTGCCCGGTGACGTCCGGGTGGCCGCCGCCGCGACCGGCGGCGGCCTGGAGCAGGAGGACCTGGAGCGGATCGCCCTCGAAGCCGGGCAGAGGATCATCGGCGACTAGGGCGGGCCCCTCGGGTCAGGCCCTGCGGCGCGGGCCCGGGTTCGCCCCTCGTTGCCTTCTCTTCGGTCGACGGCACGCCCAGGCCGACTCCCCCTGTCTCGGGAACACAGCGGCCTTGCGGTGGACATGACGCCGCCGGTGCCTTCTAGGGCCATGGCCCACGCGACACCCTCCCCAGACCACGGTGTCCTCCACCTCAGAGCGGGGCGGCCCCCGGAACCGGGAACCGCCCCGCTCTGTCGTGTCCGTCGTGGCCGCGGCCGGTGCGGACGCCCTCGCCTCACCCCTCGACGGGGACGTCCTCCAGCACCCCGAAGGGGCCGGCGCGCATGTCCAGCTCCTCGACGTCCTTGCCCGGCGCCGGGAACACCGCCACCACCTGGTAGGTGTTGCCCGGCTGCAGGCGGTACACCTCCTCGGCGAACCCGTCGTAGCGGCCGTCGCCGAAGTTCATCTGCGCCACGTACCGCACCAGGCCCGTCTCGGGCTCCAGGAGCTGGAACCCGCCCAGCGAGCCCTCGCTGAACTGCTCGGGGCCGCCCGCGACCTTCTGTTCGAGGCCGCCCATGTCCGGGAGGACCGCCTCGTCGCCGGTGTTGGTCAGCTCCACCGACCCGATGACGTAGGCGCCGTCCCGCACCAGCGGGTACACGTCCAGCCGGACGCCGTCCCGCTCGGTGCTCGCCGCGACGCCGCCGGGGTCGTCGCTGAAGGGGGCGGGCCAGTTCACGTGGCGGTCGGCCACGCCCAGGCCGCCGTCGACCGACTGGTCCTCCTCCTCGACGTCGTCCTCTCCGGGGCGGGTGACGGTGTAGGAGAACTCCACCCGCCGGTTGCGGGCGCGCGCCTGCTCGTCGTCGGGGCCGCCCTCGCGGGCGATCGGCTCCGTGCTGCCGCGCCCCTCCACCTCGTAGGTGTAGTCGTCGCCGATCTCCTCGACGAGGAGGTCGCGGACGGTCTGCGCGCGCTTCTCCGACAGCGTCTGGTTGTAGGCGGCGGTGCCCTTGCCGTCGGTGTGCCCGATGACGGTGATGGCCGGGTCGTCCGGGTCGACGTTGGCGGCCAGGGACGCGGAGGCCTGGCGCACCACGTCCTCGGCCTCGGCGGTCAGCTCGTACTCGTCGAACTCGAACATCACGTCCGAGTGCAGGGAGATGGTCTCGGTGTCGCCGTCGCGGGTGGTGGAGGCGATCTCCGAGTCCACGAAGCTCTCCACCGCCCCCTCCTCGGCGACGGCGTCCTCCCCGGGGCGCCGGTTCTCGAAGACGAGGTCCTCGCCGTCGGCGGGCGGGTCGTCGACGGTCAGGTGGTCCGGCCCGTTGGGGTCCTCCGGGTCCGGCTGCTCCTCCTCCACGTCCTGCACGGGGATGCCGGTCATGGCCCCCAGGCCGCTGCCGACGAACGTCACCTGCTTCACCTCGTCGGGGATGCGGGGGAAGTAGCGCCGGTACTCGTTGGTGACGCCGTCGTGCACCGGGTACAGGCCGTCGCCGTTGGGGCTGACCGAGCCGTACTTGAGGCCCTCGGCGTCGAAGTACTCGCGCCACACCCGGCCGGTGATCGGGTCGACCAGGGTGTGCGCCATGCTCAGGTTCCGGTTCGCGCCGGTGAAGCCCTCCGGGTAGGAGATCTCGTAGTACATCACCGTGTACTCGCCGGTGCGCTCCAACCCGGTGATGGAGAAGCGCATCTCGTTGTCCTGCCCGGTGTCCTGGAAGATGCGCCCCTCCTTGGTGTAGGGGAACTCCTCCCTCACCTGGGGCGGGCCGCCCCCGAACCAGTCGGACCAGTCGCCGCTGCAACCGCTCAGCAGCAGGGCGCCCGACACCGCCAGGGCGGCCGCCGCGAGGATCCGTTTCCGCGCCATGCGGGTGATCTCCGATCGTTCGTGGGGGACGCGTGCGGGGACAATCCTGGGGCACATCGGTGCGCCAGGGCGAAACGGGGCGTCCGGCACCGCCTTGACCTGGGGCCGGTGCGCGGCCGACCCGGCATTGACCCGGCGCGGGTAGGTCCGGTGGGGACGCGCCCGGTGCGGGCCGGGCCGCCGCGCCCGCGCCGCGGGCGGAGCCGCCGACCGCGAGGAGAGCCCATGCCCAGCGCCTCCGGGCGCCCCCGGCCGCAGCCGGTGCTGGCGCCGCTGACCCGCTCCGCGATCTTCCTGACGGCGGTGGTGCCGCCCGGCGGGGAGGAGGGCGCGCGCGAGGTGCTGGGGTCGCTGGAGGCCCTGCAGCGCTCCGTGGGCTTCCGGAACCTGGGCAGCGGCCTGGCGTGCGTGGCCGGGGTCGGCTCGGCGGTGTGGGACCGTCTGTTCACCGGCCCGCGCCCGGCCGGGCTGCACCCGTTCCGGGCCCTGGACGGCGGGGCGCACCGGGCCCCGTCCACCCCCGGCGACCTGCTGTTCCACATCCGGGCCATGCAGATGGACGTGTGCTTCGAGCTCGCCTACCAGCTCATGGCGGCGGCGGGGCCGTCGCTGCGCGTCATCGACGAGGTGCACGGGTTCCGCTACTTCGACGAGCGCGACCTGCTCGGGTTCGTCGACGGCACGGAGAACCCCACCGACACCGAGGCCGAGGAGTCGGTGCGCATCGGGGACGAGGACCCGGCGTTCGCCGGCGGGTCCTATGTAGTCGTCCAGAAGTACGTGCACGACATGGCGGCCTGGGAGGCGCTGCCGACCGAGCGGCAGGAGGCGGCCATCGGGCGCACCAAGCTCACCGACATCGAGATGGACGACGACGTCAAGCCCGCGGACTCGCACGTCGCGCTGAACACCATCACCGACCCGGACGGCACCGAGCGCAAGATCGTGCGGCACAACATGCCGTTCGGGCGCGTGGGCGACGGGGAGTTCGGCACCTACTTCATCGGCTACTCGTCCGCGCCGGACGTGACCGAGCGGATGCTGGAGAACATGTTCCTCGGCGACCCGCCGGGCACCTACGACCGCATCCTCGACTTCTCCACGGCCCTCACCGGAGGGCTGTTCCACGTCCCCACGCTCGACTTCCTGGACGACATGCCGGAGGCGCCGCGCGAGCGGTCCGGCGGCGCGTCCCTGGGCATCGGCGGCCTGAGAGGCATGAACGGAGAGGAGCCCTGAATGGGCACGCGAGACAACCTCCACCGGTGGCTGGCGCCCGTCTCCGGTGCCGCCTGGGCCGACATCGAGGAGGAGGCGCGGCGGACCTTCCGGCGCCACGCCGCCGCACGCAAGGTGGTGGACGTGCCCGACCCCGAGGGGCCGGAGCTGGCCTCCGTCGGGACCGGGCGCTCCTCCCCGGCGGCGCCCCCGGGGGAGGAGGTGCTCGCGCGCGTGCGCGCGTCGGTGCCGCTCGTCGAGCTGGAGGTCCCGTTCGCGCTCGCCCGCGAAGAGGTCGACGCCGTGGAGCGCGGGGCGAAGGACCCGGACTGGCAGCCGGTCAAGGACGCCGTGGCGAGCATGGCGTCCGCCGAGGACACGGTGGCCTTCAGCGGCTATGAGGCGGCCGGTTTCACCGGGATCGTCCCGGGCTCCTCCAACGCTCCGGTGCCGCTGCCCGAGTCGGTGCGCGAATACCCCGACGCGGTCGGCCGGGCCCTGCGCGTGCTGCGGGGACAGGGGGTGGACGGCCCGTACGCGCTCCTCCTGGACGCCGACGCGTACACGGCGGTGTCCGACACGAGCATCCACGGCTACCCGGTTCGGGACCACCTCAAGGAGATGGCGGACGGGGGCCTCGTCTGGGCCCCGGCGCTCGGCGGCGGCCTGGTGGTGTCGCTGCGCGGCGGCGACTTCGAGCTGCGCCTGGGGGAGGACCTGTCCATCGGGTACCTCGACCACGACGCGGCCCGGGTGCGGCTGTACCTGAGGGAGACGCTGGCGTTCCTGGTGCACACGGCGGAGGCGTCGGTGGCGCTCCCGGCGTAGGGCGCACCCGGAGGGGCCGCACCCGACAAAGGGGGTGCGGAGGTCCAGGCCACCGATTTCGGTCAGCCCTCCCGCGGAAAGCGAGGAACCGATAAAGTCGTCCGGAGAGTTCCGGATGGCATGTCTCCTCATCGATTCATCGATTTGTCGACATTTCCGCGCCGTTGATCGCCCCGGGGCGGGCGCAATCCGGTCCGACCGCATCCCGGTTTCGTCCATTTCCAGGAGAATCGGCACAACGTCCCGTCATTCACCGTTCTCGTTGACGCGGTGTGTGCGCTCCGATCAGGGTTGACTCCGGAGGGGAGTCTTCTGACCCGTGGAGAGAGCGGAGCCGGGACCATGGCGCAGCCCTACGTCGTCCCCGATCTGTACCGCCCCTATCCCGCGCGGCTGAACGTCAACGTCCAGGCGGCCCGCACCCGCGCGAAGGAATGGGCGAAGGGGGCGGGCATGCTCGCGGGGGCCGCCGGGCGTGCGGTCGGGGGGTGGTCGGAGAGCGGATTCGACGCCATGGACACCGGGCTTCTCGGGGCCTATGCGCACCCCGACGCCTCGGCGGCCGAACTCGAATTGCTCACCCAGTGGTACACCTGGCTGTTCTTCTTCACCGACCATTTCTGCTGCGAACGCCGGCCCGGAACGGGGGAGGCAGGGGAGGGCCGAGACCGCCTGCTCCGCCTCGTCGGCGGCGACGGGGGCGGCGGCCCGTCCGACCCCTCCCCGAGGTCCGCCGCCGAGGCCGGGCTGGCCGACCTCTGGCCGCGCACCGCGGCGATCGCCCCCGGGGCCTGGCTGGACGGCTTCGCCGCGGCGACGCGCGCGCTGATCGGGTCGGCGGGCGTCCGCGAGGGGCGGCGGGGCGGGGACATCCCGCACCCGTTGGAGCTGTTCGCGCAGCGGCGGGCGTCGGGGGCGGCGACGTGGGCGACACATCTGGTGGGGCTCGTGTCCCCGGGGGTGCTGCCCGACCGGGTCCTGAGGACGCGCCGGTTCGCGTCCCTGAGGGCGTGTTTCTCGGACGCCGCGCACCTGGCGAACGACCTGTACTCCTACCGGAGGGAGACCGAGGAGGAGGGGAGGCCGGACAACGCGGTGCTGTCGGTGGAGCGCTTCGTGCACCGGTCCCCGCAGGAGGCGGCCGAACTGGTGAACCGCGTGCGCACGGCGCGGATGCGCAGGTTCGAGGAGATGTCGGCGACGGAGGCCCCCGCATGGGTGGCCGACCACGGGCTGACCCCGGGGGAGTGCCAGGCGATCGCGGTGACCGTCAAAGGGCTGCAGGACTGGCAGGCCGGGGCGGTGGAGTGGCATGAGAGGACCGCCCGGTACCGCCCCACCGAGACACAGGGGCCGGACGCCCGCATGCCCCATGCGCCACCCGTGCTCCCCGGCCCGACGCTCCGCCCCCGCCTCCACTCCCCGACCTTCCTGCCCGCGTCATTGGACCACCCCTTTCGCCTGCCGCCGTTCGAGCAGCCGTGGGCGCACCGGGTCAACCCGCATGCGGACGCGGCCAGGCGGGAAGCCCGCCGCTGGGCGCGCGAGGTGGGCCTGCTCAGCCCGCCCCTGTGGACCGAGGAGGTGTTCGCCGCCGACGACCGGCCGCTCTTCACGGCCTTGACGCACCCGGACGCGAGCCTGGAGGAGGTGTGCCGGGCGGCGCTGTGGGACGTGTGCCTGCTGGCCATCGACGACTATTTCGCGACCGCCTTCAAGGCCGCGAGGGATGTCCCCGGAGCGCGCGCGTTCGTGGAGCGCCTCCCCGGGCTCATGCCGATCGCTCCTTCCTCCCCTCCACCCCGCCCACCCCTCGGCCCGATCGAGGGCGCCATCGCCTCCCTATGGCACGAGGCATCCGGCGACATGCCCGAAGCCCTGCGTCGGAGGGTCGCCTCCGCCATGGCGGACTTCGCCGGCGCGAACCTGTGGGAGCTGGACAACATCGTCCGGGAAAGGGCGCCGGACCCCGTCGACCACCGTGAAATGCGCCGCACGACGTCGGGAACGGACCTGTCCATCACATTGATGCCGGGCGCTCCCGAGCTGCAGGTCTCCTCTTCCCTCCTCCGGACCCCCACCCTGCGGGCCCTGCGCGACGCCTTCGCGGACACGGTGGGGATCCGCAACGACATCCACTCCTACCGAATGGAGACCGAGGAGGAGGGGGAGGTGAGCAACGGTGTACTGGCGATCGAGCGCTTCCTGGAGTGCACCCCGCAGGAGGCGGTCGACGTGGCCTATGCGGCGTTCACCGCGGGGATCGCGTCCTTCCAGGAGGCCGAGGCGGCTCTCCCGCGCCTGTTCGGCCGCCTCTCCGTGGACTCTGCCGGCCGCGAAGCCGTCCACAGGTATGTGGAAGCGCTGAAGACCTGGATGGCGGGCGCCAACGAGTGGTACCGGCGGACCGGAAGGTACACGAGGCGCCCCCACCCGCAACCCCGGGGGGCCGCCGCCCCCGCCCCCACCCCCACCCACCCCGTGGTGCCGCTCGACGCCTCCTACCGCCGCCCGCTGACACTGTGACCCCGCGCCCCCGAGCACGCCGGGAGACCTCACCCGCCGAGGCCGGAACGGCCGGCCGCTCCGGCCTCAGCGCCCGGAGCCCGGCTCCGCCTTGGCGAGGCACTTCCGTACCCAGGCGACGTCGTCGTCCGTGAGCCCGGGGTCCTCCGCCAAGTCCCCGAGCCGTTCCAGCAGCGCGGCGTCGCCCGTGGCGGCGGCGTGCTGGGCGATGGTGCTCACGGCCACCGCCCATGCCTGGCGCTCGGGGTCCCAGTCGGAGCCTTCGGAGATCCGGAGCAGGTCGGGCACGATGCCCGGGAGCCCGCCGTTCCTTCTGAGCGCCCTGATGAGCAGGATGGCCCGGCCCGGGCTGCGGGTCCCCCGCAACGAGCGGCTCAGCTCGGGAAGCAGCTCAGGTGCCCGAGGCGACCGGGCGATGGCGTTGATCAGCTCACCGGCCGCCTCGTCCGGGATGTCGTGGCGATCGATGGCCGCGAACGCACGGCGGAGGTCGTCGTCGGTGGCTTGAGCGCTCCTCACCGCTTCGGCAAGTTCGGCGAGGTCCGCAGGCGGAGGGGCGCCGTCCTGAGGCGTCCCGTTCTCAGCTGAGGTTGAGGAACTCATTGAGCGTCCCCTTGTACACCGTGCTCCGGGCCGGGTTGTTGATGTTCCGGATGATGATTATTCCTTTGTCCTGGTCATACCAGGCGATCCGTCCGTTCTTCAGCTTGGGCTTCTTGAGGATCGAACCGGGCGGATTGCGCGGGTCGATCGTCTTCTGGATGTATTCGGTGAGCGCGTCCTGGTCCTTGAAGCCGAGCTCGTCCGCCCGGTTGGAGTGTCGCGCGATCAGCGCCGCGTCCTCCTCCAGGTCCTGTTCAAGGTAGGGGTCGTCCTTGTCGTAGTCGTTCCCGATGTCGCAGGTGTCGCCTTGGCCGCTCGACGACTGTGCGGGGACGACCACCGCCTGCGAGGGAGCCTCCGCCTGAGTGCCCGTGCCCGTGTCCCCGTCCGGGGCGGGCGCCTCCGGGCGGTGTCCGGGTTCGAGGCGGGCGCCGCCGTCGCGCTCCGGCCAGTGGAGGGTGACGGCGGCACCGTCGGAGAGCACCATGGTCTCCGTGGCGGGGTGGACCGCACGCGGCCGATTGCCGTTGCAGGCCTGCACGGCGTCGTCGCGCCTGCCCTTGGCGTCGTCGACCCGCTCTTGCGCCTCGTCACGGGCCTTCTTGGCCCTGCGGAAGCGGTTCCACAGTTTGATGATCTTGGGCGACTTGGAGATGAGCTTGGCGCCCTTGCCCCACGGTGTGAAGCCGACGATGGTGGTCAGGCAGGCGATGATGTCGCCCTCGGTGATGCACGCCTTGGCATCCGTCCACCCGACGATGTCCGCGACGATCGCCAGCAGCTCGTCGTAGACCTCGTCGTAGCCGGTATCGGCGAGCTCCGCCTCGGCGTCCTCAAGCTCGCTCTCCGCGTCCTCCAACTCCTGCGCGAGATCGGGGTTGTAGACGCCCTCCCAGGACACGGGACCGTCGTCGGACCCCTGACCGTCCTCCCCGCCGTCCCCCTCGTCCTCGCCGCCCCCGTCCCCCTCGGGGCCGTCCGCGTCGGACGTGTCCTCATCGCCGCCGCCGTCCGAGCCGCCGTCGGAGCCGTCCTCGTCCTGGGCCCCCTCGCCATCCTCGGCCGCGCCGTCTTGGCCGGTGCCTTCGCCGCCGGCGAGTTCGTCGCAGTTCTCCTCGCCTTGCACGCGGCACATGCCGACGGCGTAGAGGCGCTGGACATCGGTCGGGAGGCCGAAGGCGAAGACCGCGGCGACGATCGTCGCCACCAACAGGAGCAAGGCACCGTATTCGACCTTGAATCCACCGTGCTCAGCGCGCCATACCCAGTGCATTCCACGTCTCCGGATTCCGCCGCCCCACCGAGTCTCCTGAGGACGACCGAAGCGTCAGGGGGTGAACATCGCCCCGTTAAGGGCGTGAACGTCTGCATTACGGTAGCGACCCCCTGTGCCCTGCGAAGAGCCCCCTGAGCCGTTGTTCTGCGAGGGCAGCAGGACCCGGCCGGAGGCGGGACAGGGGGACGGAGGCGTCTCCAGAGCGAATCAGCGCTGGTGGGAGCGGAGATGAGAGACGTTCCCGCTGCTGTGCAGGGGACACGACACACGCACCGGGACCGTGGTCACCCCCGACGGCCGGTACCGGCCACTCCCACGGTCCGGTGGGCACGTCCGCGGCCTCGCTGCAGAGGCCGCATCGCGTGGACCGGGGGCAGACCGGGGATGGGCGACATGGCGGCAATCGGGAGCTTTGTAGTGTGTCGAACGGAGAGCACGGCCGCCGCAACGGGGATGTCTTACTGTAGGTTGCGGGCGTTCACGGTGAGTGTTGGTCTGGGGTCCCGATGGGGAAGGCGAGCAGATGCTCCTGAGTTTTCGAGTCGCCAACCACCGCTCCCTGCGCGAAGAACAGCAGCTCCTGCTGGTCCCCTCCGAATCCGAACATGAAGGAGCGCAGGACAGCGGGGTACCCGAGCCACTGCCCGTAACCGGCCTGTTCGGGGCCAACGCTTCGGGCAAGAGCAATGTCCTCGACGCGCTGGGCTTCATGCGCCGCCTCGTCCGCTCCTCCATGGAGATGGGCGAGCCCGGGAGGGGGATCGACCGCGATCCCTTTGCGGTGAGTCCCCGGTGGCGGCGAGAGCCTTCCCACTACACGGTCGACCTGCTGATCGAGCGGGTCCGCTACACCTACGGCTTCACCATCGACGGCACAGGCGTCGTCGCGGAATGGCTGCATTGGTCCCCGGCTGAAGACGGCCCCACCGTTCTCTTCGAGCGTGAAGGGGACGACTTCACGTTCCACCCCTCACTGCCGGAGACGTTCCGCCAGGTACAGGAGATCACCGATGTGAACACCCTGTTCCTGACGGTCGCCGCCCGGACGCGCCTGGAGATCGCCCGCCCGGTCTACAACTGGTTCGCCTCGCACTGCCGCCGTTGGCGCAGCGGGGGCGGCCGCGAACAGGACCGGCGCGATCTGCTGCGCCGCATCGCGGAGCCGGGAGTCCTGGCCCACCTCCAGAAGCTCATCCGGGCGGCCGACACTGGGATCGAGTCGGTGCAGCTCGAACACGAGCGACTGACGGTGGACTCCGGCGTTCCCCGAAGGACAGTGGCGAGAGACCCCTGGGACAGTGACGTTCCCGATCTGAGGGACCGCCACGAGGGCATGCAGGCCGTCGAAGAGGAGGCGACCCTGCTCTTCCACCACCGGGCGGGCGGTGAAGAGGCGCGACCCCTGACACTCGACCAGCAGTCCGACGGCACCTGGGTGCTCCTCGCGCTGGGGATGGAAGTACTCGACGTCCTCAGGAACGGTTCCCTCCTCGTGGTCGACGAGCTCGACTCGCACCTCCACCCGCACCTGTCGGCCAAGATCATCGAGATGTTCAAGGACCCGGCCGTCAACGAGCACCGGGCGCAGCTCGTCTTCTCCAGCCATGACACCGCGCTTCTCGGCTGGATCAGGGGCGGGGATGTCCTGGACCGTGACGAGGCCTGGTTCGTGGAGAAGGACAAAGAGGGGGGCACCCGGATCTACCCCCTGAGCGATTTCCGGGACGAAGGGGAGAATCCGGCGCTCGCCTACCTCACGGGAAGGTACGGTGCAATCCCTGAGGTCACCGGGGGACCGGTGGCCGCGCCGGTCCACCCCCCCGAGGAGCAGGATGGCCCCGAGAAGGACGGCCCAGGACAAGGAACCCCCGAATAGGCCTGGTCAGGCGGCAGGCTTCGCCCGCCGGACCTCCTTGCGGCGGCCGGGCGGGAGGCTGCAACAGCGGCGCCGGATCCTGGTGGTGTGCGAGGGCGAGACCGAGCACGCGTACTTCACCGGACTGCGGGAGAGCGACAAGCGGGAAATCCACCCGTTCCTCCCGGAGAAGGCGAAGAGGCCCCAGCGGGAGAAGGTCGTCGACCACGCCCGCAAGGCGAAGTCGCGCGCGGAGTACTCACAGGTGTGGGCGGTCTTCGACGCCGACGGCCACGACGTCCGGCGCCTGTGCGAACAGGCGGAGAAGGACGGTGTGGGGCCCGCCGTCTCCAACCCGACGTTCGAGGTGTGGTTGCTGCTGCACCACCAGGAGGGCGTGTCCGGCCGCTCGGCCCAGGCCGTCGGCGAGGAGCTGAAGAAGGCCGTCCCTCACTGGAGAAAGGGCAACGGCACACAGTTCACACACTTCTCTCCGGGCCTGACTCAGGCATACACCAGAGCGAAGCGGTACCCGCCCTACGGGAACCCCTCCACAGCCGTGTGGAAACTGATGGGAGAACTGGGCATCGGGGCGTGAGTGCCGTCGGCAACAGGATGTGCGCGGACTCCAGTCCGTCCCCCGTGCCCGAACGCAGCGGGGCGAACGCCTCCCGCGTCAGTGCGTTTCCCCGGCCCGCAAGAACCTTCACCCACCGCGACGGCCAGGCGCTCGCCGTACTCGGCGTCGGCTCGCGCATGGAGCGCGTTCACCGATGAACTGCTGAAGGACGTGGCCCCGGAGCGCTTCCCTGCGGCCCCGCCCGACCGGTGACCCGTTCGAGCCGTTCGAGGCGCTCCGTTCAGCGGAGACCGGGCGCGGTCCGCTTCCTCAGGGTGCGGTGCACGTGGTCCACGAACGCCTCCGTCTCGGGGTGGCTCGGCTCCTTCGGCCAGGCCAGGTACGCCGCCACCGGGGGCGCGTCGGCGATCGGGACGTACCGTACCCCCGGCGCGGGGTGGCTGTGCGCCGACCCCTCCGCCGTGACGCCCACGGCCTCTCCCGTCGCGATCGCGGCCAGCCACTCCTCCACGTCGGTCACGGTGACCGCGTTCGGGCGGCGGCCCTCCGGCCACAGGTCCACGTCCGTGGTGGCCGCGGTCGCGCACAGGGCCACATCGCGTTCGGCCAGGTCGGCCAGGTACACCTGCTCCTTCGCCGCCAACGGGTCGGCTTCGGCGAAGGCCGCCACCCGGCGCTCGTACAGCAGCGGAACCGAGCGCATGCCGGGCGCGGGCGAGGCCCGGAGCAGCACCGCGTCCACCTCCGACCGGCGCAGCGCCTTCTCCGGGTCGTTGCGGCGGTGGATCCGCACAGGGGTGTCCGGGTGGGCGGCGCGCCACTCCCGGAGCAGCGGCACGGTGTCCGGGCCGAGCGCGCCCCACGCGATGCCGAGCCGCAGCGGCCGCGGCCCCGACCGCGCCTCGGCCAGGGCGGAGTCGAGCCGGTTGAGGATGCCGTGGGCGTGCTCCCACAGCCGCCGCCCCTCGTCGGTCAGGGCGAGGCTGCGGGTCGTGCGCTCGACCAGGCGGGTGCCGACGGCGCGCTCCAGCTGCTCCAGGGTGCGCGAGACCGCGGGCTGGCTGATGTGCAGGACCTCGGCCGCCCCGGTCACCGTCCCCTCGTCGCCGATGGCGGCGAGGGCGCGCAGGTGGCGCAGCTCCACGCCGGTGCTGCCGGATGGCACGCCCGTCGTATCCATGCGTCCAGGGTATGGATGCCGCGCAACGGGCATTTCCCTGCCCGGGTACCGCCGCCGTACCGTCCTTTCCATGAGAATCCTTCTGATCGGAGCCGCGGGCAGGCTCGGCACCGCCGTGGAGAAGACGCTGGCCGCACGCGGGCACGAGGTGGTGACCGCGGGCCGCTCCACCGGCCGCCTCCGGTACGACGTCGCGGACCCGGAGCAGGTCGCGGCCCTGTACGAGGACCCGGCGCTGTACGGGGACGCGGGCGTCCTGCACGCGGTGGCGAGCGCGGCGGGCGACGTCCCCTACAACCCGGTCGCCGAGATGGCGCCCGAAGACTACGCGTCCGCCTTCCGCGGCAAGGTGCTCAGCCAGATCGAACTGGTCCGCCAGGGGACCGCGCGCGTGGCCGAGCGGGGGTCGTTCACCCTGATCACCGGCGTGCTGAGCCGCGACCCGATCCCGACGGCCAGCGCGGCGGCGATGGCCAACGGCGCCGTCGAGGGGTTCGTGCGCGCGGCGGCGATCGACATCGCCCCGCAGCGGATCAACGCGGTCAGCCCGACGGTGTTCACCGAGAGCCTGCCGCACTACGGCGACTTCTTCCCGGGGGTGCCGTCGGTGGCGGTGGCCGACGTGGCCCAGGCCTACGTCCGCTCCATCGAGGGAGGCCAGACCGGGCGGGTGTACGAGCTCGGCTAGGCCCGATGCCGCGTGGTCAGGCGGCGCACGGGCGGGTCGAAAGCACGGACAGGTCGGACGGGTCACCCCGAGTGCGCCAGGCGGGCCGCGTGTTCCTCGCGTAGCCTGCGCAGACCCTCCTCCGCCGGGGATCCCGGTGCCGCCGAGTACAGGAGCAGGGTCTGTCCGGGGTCGGCGGGCAGGGGGAGCTTCTCGTAGCGGAGGGACAGCTCGCCTGCTCGGGGGTGACGGAAGGTGTGGGTCCCGTGCACCCTCTCGGCGACCAGGTGGCTCTCCCACAGTTCACGGAACCGGGCGCTGCCCCGGCGGAGTTCGACCACCACCGCGCACAGCCGCGGCTCATCCGGATGGCGGCCGACCGCTGCCCTCAGGCCGGCCACGATGTCCCGGCGGACCGTCTCGGCGTCGCCGTGGAGGTTGGCGGTATCCGGGTTCAGGAACACCATCCGGGCCAGGTTGAGCTCCGGCTCCGGCAGGTCGTCCACGCCCGGCCAGATGAGGGAGAGCGGCCCGTTCCATGCCAGGAGGTCCAGCCCGGTGCCGAGGACCGCGGCCGGAACGCCTTCCATCGAGTCCAGCAGTTCGCGCAGCTCCGGACGCACGCGTCGGCGCGGCACCGTCGGGGGGATGCAGAGCTCGTCGTGGCCGTCGGCGCCCTTCGCGAACGGCGGTCCCGCGTGGCGGACGAGGTTGAAGAGGTACGAGCGCTCGTCCCCGGTCAAGCGGAGCGCACCGGCGAGGGCGTCCAGGACCTCCTCCGAGACCTCCCCGGCGCGGCCCTGTTCGATGCGTGTGTAGTAGTCGACGCTCACCCCGGCGAGCTGAGCGACCTCCTCCCTGCGCAGCCCTGAGACGCGGCGGCGGTTGACCGTGGGATGCACACCGGCCTGTGCCGGGTCGACGGCGGCGCGGCGGGACTTGAGGAAGCGGCTGAGGTCGGAGAGGGAGTGGGCCATATCCGGGAACCTAGCCGACCTGGTACTCGCAGGACCAGGTTGCGGCGGGCCTGGCTCGGCCTTCCCAGGCGGAACAGAGTGCTGTCCCGGAGGGCGGATCCACACGAGGGATCCGCAGATAGAGGCGAAGGGACACCACAGAGATGGAACGCCGCACACTGGGTAGGACCGGGATCTCCGTCAGCGAATTCACGCTCGGCACCATGATGCTGGGTGCCTGGGGCAACACCGACCACGGCGACGCGGTCGCCATGGTCCATGCCGCGCTGGACGCCGGAGTCAACACGGTCGACACCGCCGACATGTACTCGGACGGTGAGTCGGAGGTCATCGTCGGCAAGGCGCTCAAGGGCCGCCGGGACGATGTGGTCTTGGCGACGAAGTTCCACAACCCGATGGGGCCGGACGCCAACCACCGCGGCAACTCGCGCCGCTGGATCATGAGAGCGGTGGAGGGGAGCCTGCGGCGGCTCGGCACGGAGTGGATCGACCTCTACCAGGTGCACCGCCCCGACCCGGACACCGACATCGACGAGACCCTGTCCGCCCTGTCGGACCTGGTCCGGCAGGGCAAGGTGAGGGCGATCGGCACGTCGGCCTTCCCGGCGGAGGAGATCGTGGAGGCGCAGTGGGCGGCCTCGGCGGGCGGCCACACCAGGTTCCGGAGCGAGCAGCCGCCGTACTCGATCCTGGCGCGGGGGATCGAGCGGGACGTCCTCCCGACGGCGCAGCGCCACGGGATGGGGGTGCTGACGTGGAGCCCGCTGGGCGCCGGCTGGCTGTCGGGCAAGTACGGCGGGGGGAACGGCGCCGACCCCGCGACGGCCCACCGGAGCGCGTTCCTGTCCGGGATGTACGACCTGTCCGTGCCGGGCAACCGTGCCAAGCTCGAAGCGGTGGATGAACTGCACAAGGTGGCTGCGGAGGCGGGCCTGTCCCTGCCGCACCTGGCGACCGCGTTCGCCCGCAGCCACCCCGCCGTGTCGTCGGTGATCATCGGCCCGCGTACCCGGGGGCAGCTGGACGACCTGCTGCGGGGCGCGGATGCCCGCCTGGACGACGAGGTCCTCGACCGGATCGACGCGATCGTCCCACCCGGGACCGACGTGGCCCGCGACCTGGTCTTCTACTCGCCGCCGTCCATCACCGAGCCGGGCCTCCGCCGCCGCTGAACCCGCCCCGGCCCCGGTCGTGCCCCATGTCCGACTGGGACACGACCGGGACACGGCCGACACGGCGCTCGGACACCAGGTCGGCACCGTCGGCCCCATGACCTACGCAGAGCCGACCCCGGCCGGCCAGGCCCCCCGAGGCGTGCCCGCGCGGGTGCCCCACCTTCCCGCACTCGACGGCCTGCGGGGCGTCGCGATCCTCGGGGTGCTGCTGTTCCACACCGGCCGCCTCCCCGGCGGGTTCCTCGGGGTGGACCTCTTCTTCGCCCTGTCCGGCTACCTCATCACCGACCTGCTGCTGCGCGAGGCCGCGGCCACCGGCTCCGTCTCCCTGGCGGCCTTCTGGGGCAGGCGGATCCGCCGCCTCTTCCCCGCGCTCGCGGCCATGCTCGCCTGCGTCGCCCTGCTGGTCCGGGCGGTCGCGCCGCCGGACACGGTGCGCACCATGCTCTCCGACGGCCCGTGGGTGCAGGCGAACCTGGTCAACTGGCACCTGCTCGCCGAGTCGGCCGGGTACTGGGACCGGTTCGGGGCGGAGCGGGTGTTCGGGCACCTGTGGAGCATCGCCGTCGAGGAGCAGTTCTACCTGGTGTGGCCGCTCGTCGTGGTGGCCGTGGCCTGTGTCGGGCGCGGGGGCCTGCGCGAGGGGCGGAGGGTGGGCGGCGCAGGCGGCGCGGACGGTGGTGTCGCGGTCGCGGCCGCCTTCGCCTCCGCCGTCTCGCTGGTGCTGATGGTGTCCCTCGTCAACGAGGCCGACCCCTCCCGCGTCTACACGGGCACCGACACCCGCGCGTTCTCCCTCCTGCTGGGCGCCCTGGCCGCCACCCGGCCGGTGCGCGCCGTCCTGGAGCGCACCGGCCGGTGGGCGGGCACCGCCGCGGCAGCCCTGGCGGTCGGCATCGCCGTCCTGTGGCTGCTCGCGGACGGCACCGATTCCCTGTGGCTGTTCACCGGCGGGCTCTTCGCACACTCGCTGGCCTCGGCACTGCTGATCGGGCTGTGCGCGCAGGCACCGTGTTCCCTCGTCGCCCGCGCGCTCTCCTGGCGGCCGCTGCGGTGGCTGGGACTGATCTCCTACAGCCTCTACCTGTGGCACTGGCCGGTGATCGTGCTCCTGACTCCCGAGCGCACCGGCCTGGACGGGTGGGCCTGGACCGCGTCGGTGGCCGCCGTGTCCATCGCCCTGGCCGCCCTGTCCACCTACCTGGTCGAAAACCCGATCCGGTTCCGCGCGGCATGGGCGCGGGGGCGCCGCGGGGCCGTGGCGTTCGGGGCCGCGATGGCGGCCCTGGCCGTGCTGTGGGTGGCGCTCCCTGCTCCGCCCACGGCCGCCGTCGACGTCACGCTTTTGGAATGACCGCCGATGATCACCGACGACCGCTGATGACCGCCAAGGCCGGGGGCGGCCCCGGTGCGGGTCATCCGAACAGCGGGCAGGTCCGGAGCTCCTCCGATTCCCGTCCCGCCGTGGTGAAACCGACCCGCACCTCGGTGTCCTGAGCCCCTCCGCTCTGCACATGGACGCCCAGCGCGGTGCACACGATCTGATCGATGCCCTGCGGGGTGACCTCATCGATGGCCAACGGCACCAGAACCGTGAGCACGTCCGGCCCCGTGGTCACGGTCACCCGCGTCGTGGAGACCGGGGCGATCCCGGTGCGCAGGCCCGAATCCCGCCCGGGGCCCGTGATCAGCAGCGATACCGCGTCGGACACGGTGCCCAGGCGCCCGGTCCCCCGGAAGTCCGGCCGCAGCTCGCCGTCGCCGCCGATGAAGTACAGGGTGACGCCGGACGCCACGCCGGTCGGGGCGCGGCCCCCGTCGGTCGGCCCGGTCGGGCGCAGTCCGCAGCCCGCCGCGAGCAGGACGGCGAGCAGCGGTACGAGCATCCGGAGCACGAACGGCCTCACCACTCCCCCTCCTCTCCCCTGGGGGTCCTCGGCAGCCGCAGCACGAACTGCGCCCCGCCGCCGGTGTTCTCCGCGGTGAGGTCGCCGCCGTGCAGGCGGGCGTTCTCCAGCGCGATCGCCAGCCCGAGCCCGCTCCCGGGGCTACGGGTCCGTGCCGCGTCCCCCTTGGAGAAGCGGTCGAACACACGGGGCAGCACATCCTCGGACAGCCCCGGGCCGCCGTCGTCGACCTCGATCCGCACCTCGTCCCCGTCGGCCGCCACGTGCACCCGTACGGGCGGAGCGCCGTGCCGCAGCGCGTTTCCGACCAGGTTGGCCACGATGACGTCCAGGCGGCGCCGGTCGGCCCGCAGCCCGACCCGCCCCTCCGCCTCCACGGCGACCCGGTCGGTCCAGCCCCGTGCGCGCAGGCAGTCCCGCACGGCCTCGGCCGCGTCGGCCTCCTCCAGCCGGAGGTCCGCGGAACCGGCGTCGAACCGGGAGACCTCCATCAGGTCCTCCACGAGCCGCACCAGCCTCCGGGTCTCGGCGACCGCCAGCTCCACGGACTCGCGGTCGTCGGCCTCCATCTCCTCGGCCTCCGACGCCAGGACGTCCACCACGGCCGTCAGCGTGCTCAGCGGGGTGCGCAGCTCGTGGGAGACGTCGGAGGCGAACCGGCGGGCATCGGCCCGCATCCGCTCCATCTGGGCCATCGACGCCTGCAGGGACGCGGCCATCTCGTTGACGGTCGAGGTCAGCGCCGCCAGCTCGTCGGCGCCCTGCGGCGCCGTCCGCGCACCGAGGTCGCCGTCGGCGAGCCGCCGCGCCGTGTCGCGCAGGTCGCGCACCGGGCGCAGCACCCCGCGCGCGGCCAGCAGGGCCAGCAGCACGGCCAGCGGCAGCGCCAGCGCGGACGCGCCGCCCGCCGAACGGGTGAGCACGTCGACCTGGCCCTCGATGCCGGAGAGGTCGCGAACGGTGTAGACCTCGATGCCGGACGGGGTGCGCTCGCCGTCCGGTGTCGTCAGCATGACGGGCATGCCGACGAGAAGCCTCGGCGTGCCGCCGTCGGTGATCCTCCGGACGACGATGCGGTTCCGCTCGCGCACGGCGCCGCGCACCGCGCCGAGACCCGGACCGGGGGCGTCCGCGTCGGCCGACCGCAGGTCCTCATAGGTCACCAGCGTGTTCGGCCCCACCGCTGCACGCAGCCGGTCGAGCGTCTCCCGGTCCGGGGGGTAGTCCAGCTCGGGGGCGAGGGCACCCACCCGGTCGGCGACGGTCCCGGTGAGCCGCTCCTGCGCGCCGCCGACCAGGGCGGTGCCGGCGGACCCGGCGGCGGCCCACGCCGCGGCGGCCGCGCCGACCACGGTCACCAGGACGAACGCCACCAGGAGCCGGGCGCGCAGGCCGCGCGGCCGCAGCCGGTGGGCCCAGGCGCCCGCGCGGCGGAGGCCGCCGGTCACAGCGGCCCGAACCGGTAGCCGAACCCGCGGACCGTCTGCACGTACTCCGGCGCCGCCTGCCGCTCCTCGATCTTGGCGCGCAGCCGCTGCACGCAGTTGTCGACCAGCCGGGAGTCGCCCAGGTAGTCGTGCTCCCACACCTCCTCCAGCAGTTGCCGCCGACTGAACACCCGGCCGGGTGCCCGGGACAGGGTCAGCAGCAGCCGCAGCTCTGTGGGGGTCAGCGCAACCGGGGCGCCGTGCAGCGTGACGGTGAGGGCCTCGGTGTCGATGCGCAGCCCGCCGTGGACGCGCACGCCGTCGGAGGGGGCGCTGCGGCGCAGCACCGCGCGGATGCGCGCGTCCAGGACGGTGGGCTGCGCGGGTTTGACGACGTAGTCGTCGGCGCCCGCCTCCAGCCCGGTGACGACGTCGAAGTCGTCGCCGCGCGCGGTCAGCATCACCACCGGCACCTCGCCCGCGGCGCGGATCCGGCGGCAGACCTCGAATCCGCTGATGCCCGGCAGCATCAGGTCGAGCACCACCAGGTCGCATGCGGCGGCGCCGAGTTCGCGGAGGCCGTCCTCGCCGCTTTCGGCGGTGCGGACCTCGTGGCCGTGCCTGGACAGGGCGAGCTGCAGCCCGCGCCGCACCCCGGGGTCGTCCTCGATCAGCAGAATCGTCGCCATCGGCCTCAGTATGCGCGAGGCGCCGCCGCCGCGCCCGCGACGGCGGGCGGCACTGACGGGACTGCGACACGACTGCGACACGGCGGCGGAGGCGCCGGGACGCGGGGCGTGCACGGTCGGAGGCATGATCAATAGAACTCTCCCGGCCATGGGCCTGATCGGGCCGCTCGTCCTCGCCGCCGGGTGCTCCGGCGGCCCGGCCGCCTCCGAGGACGGACCGTCCGATGCGGCCGGCGGGTCCTCCGGTCCCACGCTGTCCACGGTGCTCCTGATCGGCGACTCGGTCGCCGCGGGACAGGCCCTGCCGATGGCCGAGGCCTTCGAGGCGAGCGGCGTGGAGTTCACGTCGATCGCCTCCGACGGGGGCGGCAACGTCGTCGGGCCGTTCTCCGAGGAGAACTGGAAGGACCTGCCCGAACAGATCGCCTCCGCCGAGGCGGACGCCGTCGTCTACCAGATCACCACCTACGACTGGGGCTCCCGCGAGCAGCAGCGGGACGGCTACGAGAGGTTGGCGGCCACGGTGGCCGACAGCGGCGCCGACCTGTTCCTGGCCACCATGCCGCCGATCGAGCCGGACGACTTCTACGAACCGCACATGGAGGACCTGGGGCGCACCGCCGAGGTCGCGGGCGAGGTCGCCCGGTCCTCGGACGGGGTGGAGCTGCTCGACGCGGGGGAGGTGTGGGGGGACGCGTTCCAGCGGACCCGGGACGGCGAACCGGACCGGAGTTCCGACGGCATCCACACCTGCCCGCAGGGGGCGGCCCGGTTCACCCGGTGGCTGCTGGACGAGCTGGCGGAGCCCTACCCGGGATTCACGCCCGCCGACCCCGAGGAGTGGGCGAACACCGGTTGGTCCGGTGACGAGCGCTTCTCCGGGTGCTGACCCCGGCCCTCCCGGTGCTGCGGCCGACCGCCCCGCGCCCCGGGCCGCCTTCCCCGGTTCGGGGCGCGGCCCTGCCGCCGTACCGTACGCATGCCCCACCGCGGCTGGACCGGTTCGCCGCCGCCGGGACGGACCCGGGCGCACTGGCGGGCGGCGCGGGCGGCTCCGCCCCGGCCGCCCGGATCGGGGCCTCGCCCGACCGGCGGGGGCGGTGTTCGTCCTGGTCGGGCTTCCCCGCCTGGGTGCTTCCGATCCTGCGTAATGCGGGCGGTCTGTGGTTGACTGCGCCCATGTCCCCCCCGCGAACGCATCGTCGGCGGCCTGTACGATCCCGGCGCCCCTGTGCCCGGCGCCTCCGTCGAGTCCCAGTGGGTGAACCTGCGCTGGCGGCGGATACCTGCGTGGATCGCGGCGACGACCGCCTCGGTCGTCGCGGGCGTCGCCATCGCCCTGCGCATGGTCGAGGAGGTGGGCAAGCCCTACATCGGCGCGAGCGAGATCACCGGCGGCGCCGTGTTCCTCGTGGCCTCGGCGGCCGTCGCGGTGTGGATGGCGGCGGTGGCCCCGCGGGTGTTCACCCGCCAGGGGGTGGCGGTCGACGGCATCGGTATCGCGTTGGTCCAGGCGCCCGCCCTGTGGTCCCCGGATCGGACCGTGCGGATCCCGTGGGACGCGGTCCGCTCGATCACCGAACGCGAGGTCCTCGTCGGCCGGGCCGGTGACCGCAGGAGGGTCGCCAAGGTCAGCCTGCTGGTGGACGCGGACCTCAACCGCATCGCGGTCCCGAGTTGGGCCGGGGCGGCCGCACCGGGGCCACCCCCGGTCCGTGTCGAGATCACGCCGGGGAACAGGAGGCGGCACAAGGTCGTCCAGGCGTTCCGCACGGTGCGGCCCGACCGCGTCGCGTAGCGGGCCCGGCCGTGCGCCTCACCTCCAGTGCGGAATGCGGTCCAGCAGGTCGCACCGGAAGTCGAGGGCCGGCAGCAGCTCGTGTGGATCCCGGTGGTCGTTGATCGGGTCGGCCGCATCCAGGAACTCGCCCCGGAAGAAGACCATGCGGGGGGTGCGCGGATCGGACAGCAGGAAGTGCATGGCATCCGGGGTCAGGATGGCGCGCGCGAAGTCGCCGTCCTCGCCGGTCACCTCGAACCGGCCGTCGAATTCCGGGTAGCCGACCGTCATCCCGCCGCGCCCGATGGCCTGGTTGACCGAGTTCTGGAGCTGCGGGACGCGACTGATGGTCAGGATCGGGTGGCGTGTCGGGGTCGCGACCCAGACGGCCCGCTCACGTCGCCGCCCCGCTCGGTGGGTCACATCGAAGGTGGCGGCGAGGAACCTCCTGCCCCGGTGGACGCCTGAGACCACGTCGTGCGCCGCCGTGGCCTCGGGAGGGCCCCACAGCGGTTCACTCAGCTCCGGCCGGTTGAACTGGCGGTTGTACAGCTCGATGAACGCGTCGTCCTGCTCGGAGAAAACCCATCCGCGCTGTTCGACCGCGTTCCGGAAGTGCTGCGCACCAGCCGGTCGGGCGGCCCGCGTCGCCCGTAGGACGAAGAAGATCAGCAGGCCCACCCCGGCGAAGATGAGCAGTGTCCCGGAGATGACGATGACCAGCACCAGAGCCGGACTCATATGCCGCCCTCCAACAGACGGGAACCTGACACCTGCGTCGTACCGACGGGTCGATCACGGACGAACGCGAGGGCCAGGTTCGCACAGGGCCGCATCCGTCTCCGCGGCCGCCCTCGCACGCCTCCGCGCGTGGGCCCGCCCCTCGGGAACGGAGGGGCGGGGCCGGGCCCCAGGCGCGGGTCAGGGGAGGAGGAGCGGTCCGAACGTCCGCCGGGCGATCTCCTCGGCCTGCTCTCGTCCGACGACCCGGCCGGGCACCTCGGGGTGGGCCTGGGCCCAGGTGTGCGCGGAGGCGGCCGAGGCGAAGAAGTTCAGCGCGTCGCAGCACGCCGTGGCCGCCGGGCCGCCCCCGGGGCGCTGACCGAGGAAGAGGACGGCCCCGTGCGGCCGCCAGACGGCGGTCCCGCCCTCGACCGTGACCGCCACCTCCGCCTGCGTGACCGGATCGGTGGAGGAGATGGCCGCGTCGGTCCCCAGCATCACGGGGATGCCGAGGGCGTCGATCGCGCACATCGCCCACACCTCGACGCCGTCGGCGAGGCGGACCCGGTGGCGGGTGGGGCGGGCGGAGAAGGGGTAGGCGGCGCGGATGCGCCCGTCCTCGTCCAGAACGAGGAAGTCCTCGGCCGCCAGCTCGGCCAGCGCGTCGGCCGCGGTACGGCCCTCCGCGGCGGCGACCGGCTGCAGCACCTGCGGAGCGGGCGCCTCCCCGGTCCGGGCGAAGTGGCGCAGCACCTGCTGCTGCACCGCCCGCAGGCCGCGCTCGGCGGGCGCTCGGCGTCCCCGCCCGGCGCGGTCGACCGCCTCCGCCTCCTCCGGGAGGGGGGACGGCGGGCAGCACTCCGAGGCCGCGGCGTCCTCCCCGCCCGGCGCCTGCCGCCCGGCCACGGCCCTGCGTACGGCCTCCTCACCGGGGGTGCCGGAGACGGCGCCGTCCGCGCCCCGGTACAGGCGGCAGGACAGGCCGGGCACGGCATCGTCGGACGCGAACGGGTCGGTGCCGTCGATCAGAATCGTCGGGGACCCGGTCATGCCGCGTGCGGCGGCCTGCCGCAGGTCGGACACCTCGACCAGCTCCACGTGGGCGGGGCGGCCCGCCAGCGCGGCCTCGACCTGCTCCAGAGCGGGCCGGGCGTTCGGGCACTCCGGGACCGCGAGCACGGTGATGCGCATCCTGTTCCTCCGGAAACCTCGTCGGGACCCCGGCTGTCGGCCGTGGCCGGACACCCGGTTCGCCGTATACCGGAACGGTAGACTTTCCAGTGCGCTGGAAGGTCAAGGGTTGGGCTGAGGAACATGCGCATCGGCGAACTCGCCTCCCGAAGCGGGCTGTCCGCCAGGACGCTCCGCTTCTACGAGGAGGCCGGACTGCTGCCCCCGCCACCGCGCACGCCGGGCGGCTACCGCGACTACCCCGACACCGCCGTCGCCCGGCTGGCGTTCATCGGCGAGTCCCAGCGCGCCGGGCTGACCCTCGCCGAGATCCGCTCCGTCCTCGCCCTGCGCGACGACGGCCACGCCCCGTGCGCCCATGTGGCCGCGCTCATCCACGAGCACCTGGACGACATCGACCGGCGCATGGCCGAACTCGCCGCCACCCGCCGGGTGCTGCACACCCTCGCCGACCGCGCAGCCGCCACCGACCCTGCGGCCTGCGGTGGCGACGACATCTGCACCATCCTCACCGCGCCGGGCGGATGAGGGGCCGGAACCGCACCTGCCCGCCCGTCCGCCCGCCCGGAGGGCGGGCGGTGGAATCCGCGGCGCTCACGGGATGAAGACGCCCGCCGAGCGGAGCCGGGCCTCGATGAGGTCGAGCAGGCGGGCCCCGGTTGGCGACTGATTGCCGAAGCGGCTGATGAGCCGGTACCGGTCCGCGGGTGCGGTGCGGGCCTTCTGGAAGCCGGTGACGACCTTGAGCATCGCGGGGCGGGCCAGGACGTAATCGGCCATGGCGACGGCGGCCTCCTCGATGCGGGGGTCGTCCGGCTCCCAGGCGAGGGCCTCCCGCGCGCGCTTGTGCACGGCGATGGCCTGCGGATCGGCCAGGACCTCCTCCAGGTCGCCGAGGTAGTCGTCGAAGGCCTCGGGGTCCAGCGCCCTGGCCAGGACCATGCCCTCCCGGGCGGCCGCCACCTCCTCCGGGGGGAGCCCAAGGGCGCGTCCCCGTTCGAGGAGGTCCGCGGCGCGGTCGGGGAGCAGGGCCAGGTCGCCGTCGGCGAGGCGGCGCAGCATGGCGCGCCGGGCGGTCAGCTCTTCGATCCGCTCGTCCAGGCGCCTCTCGACGTCGGCGAGGGACTCGGCGAAGCGCTCGGGGCCGTCGTCCAGCATGGCGCCGACCTCGGCCAGCGGCACTCCGGCGGCGGCGAGTGTGCGGATGCGGACCAGCCGCAGCACCTCGGTCGCGCCGTAGCGGCGGTAGCCGGAGCCGTCGCGCGGGGGTTCGGGGAGCAGGCCGATCCGGTGGTAGTGCCGGACGGCCTTGACCGTCACTTCGGCGAAGGAGGCCGCCTGGCCGATCGTGAGTCCGTCCGTCATCGGTCCGGTGCTTCCTTCCGCTTAGAGGGTGTGCGCCGAGTGTGCTCGGTGACCTTGGGTCAGGGTCAACCCGGCCGCGAGGTCCTGCGCGCCTTCCGCCACCAAGGCCGGATGTGTGGCGCAGGTCACCATTGAGGTTGACCTTAGGTCAGGGCGGAGGCTCCTCGTAGCGGCACAGCGGCAGGGTGCCGACCACACACGAGGAGACCGAAGGAGCGGGCCACGATGTCCATCCCCACTTCCGGCCGGCATGGGAACACTCCGCAGAGCGATGACGCCGGGCAGGACCGCCCGGAGCTGCAGAAGGCGATCGAGGAGATCGTCGACACCGGATTCCTCGGGGTGTCGCTGCGCGTGCGCGACCGGCACGGCGAGTGGGTCGGCAGCGCGGGGAAGGCCGAGCTGGGTGGGACCGCTGCGCCGCCCACCGACGGGTACACGCGGATCGGCAGCACCACCAAGACCTTCGCCGCCGCCCTGGTGCTGCGGACGGTGGCCGACGGCGGGATCGGGCTGGAGGATTCGGCCGCGGACCACCTGCCCGGGTTCGGCCTGGACGCGCGGATCACGGTGCGGATGCTGCTGCGGCACACCAGCGGGGTCTTCAACTTCACCGGCGAATTCGACGACGACGGGACCCTGGTCCCGGGGGTCACCACGCCTTACGGCACCACGACCCAGGAGTGGCTGGACGGCCGGTTGGAGAGCCACCGCCCGGAGGAGCTGGTGCGGGTGGCGCTGTCCCAGCCGCCGCGGTTCGAGCCGGGGGCGAAGTGGAGCTACTCCAACACCAACTACGTGCTGGCCCGGCTGCTGGTCGAGAACGTCACCGGCCGCTCGTTCCCCGAGGAGATGCGGCGGCGGATCCTGGGGCCGCTCGGGCTGACGGGCACCGTGCTGCCGGAGGACTCGCCAGAGCTCCCGGCGCCGCACGCCCGCGGGTACTTCCGCTACGAGAGGGACGGCGCGCAGGAGACGGTCGACATCACCCGCCAGAACCCCTCGTGGCTCTGCACCGGCGGCGACATGATCTCGACCACCGGGGACCTGGCCGTGTTCATGTCCGCCCTGCTGGGCGGTCGGCTCCTGCCGCCCGGGCTGCTGGCGGAGATGTGCACGCCGGTGTCCACGGGCATCCCGGCAATGGACTACGGCCTGGGGGTGTTCGTGCAGGAGACGGAGAGCGGAACCACCGTCATCAACCACAACGGCGGCGTCCCGGGCTACGCGACGATGATGTCCGGCACGCCCGACGGGAGCACGGTCCTGGCCGCGGCGGTGAACTATGTGGACGACCCCGACCTGACCATGAGCACCCAGGGCCAGGAGGCCTACCAGAGGCTCGTGCGCGAGGTGTTCTGAGTCGGGGCGGCCGTGCGCGGCCACCCGTCGAACAACGTGGGAGAGCGGCAAGGCCGGATTCCGGAGCCCCCGGCCGACCCGGCCTTCTCCTCCTAGAGCGACCTGCATGAATTCGGGAGTGCGCACGTGAAGCTAGGAAGTGCGCCGCGGGGAACAACGGTGCCCCCTGCCGACCGCCCCGACCGTCCGCCGCGGTCTGCCGTCCTCGAATAGGGGAGCGCGGTGTTCGCACGTCGCCGACGGGGCCTCGCCGGGCGCGTTTCCTTCGAGGGCATGGTGGGCCAGGGCGCGGGTGCGGACCTCGTCGGGGACGGGGCTGTGAACGGACGAGACGAGGTAGTCGAACGGGTGCCAGAGGCCGCCGTCCATATCGGCCGGGACGAGCAGGCCGCTCGCTCCGATCCTGACCTGCTGGGCCCAGGACAGGGCCTCGTCGAAGCCCTCCGGGCGCAGGGCCGCGGCCCCGTGGAGGTAGGCGGTGTGCGTGTGCCTGAGCAGTTCGGCGGACAGGCCGGTCCCCAGGCCGGTGCGGGCCAGGTCGACCGCGGCGGCGACCACCGCACGGCCGCGCGGGTGGCCGCCGCTGTCGGTGCACCGGTTCGCATCACGCCAGACCCCGACCAGGTGGGGGCCCGCCGCCAGGTACTCGGCCACCCCGTGGACGCCGTTGCGGGCGGTATGCGCGGCGGCGCGCAGGCGGGCGTCACCGTGCGCGGCGGCGCGCCGGGTCTCCTCGGCCGACCAGGTCCGCTCCAGCACGATGGGGTCGAGGCGCCTGAGCAGGTCGACCGTGCGCCGGGGCTTCGGAGCCGCGCGAGTCCGCGGTGGGACGGGGGAGCGGTGGGTGTCGAGGTACTCGGTGCGCAGCGTCATGGCCACGATGGTGCGTCCGCGTGTGAGCAGGCTCAGGGTCGTCTCGGTCAGGTGCGCCGCATCGTCTTCGAGGAAGCCGTCCACGTCGTCGAGCCACACCACGACGCCGGAGTCGGACAGGTACGGGGTCGAGGTGAGCCGTTGGGCCAGTGTGTCCAGCGCCGTGCCCGTCGGCGGAGCGACCAGGTGGCGGTGGGGCACGTTCGAGACCAGGGCGTGCAGCAGTGAGCGGGACTTGCCGGCGGCGGAGTCGCCCACCACCAGTACGGCGCCGCCTGTGGCCTTGGCCGCGACCACGGCCTGTTCGAGTTCGCCGTCGCGGTCGCGGCGTATGTAGGGGGAGAGGCGGGAACCGTCGGGTGCGGCGGGGGCGGGGTGGACGCCCAGCCGCCGGGGATCGGCCTGAGCGACGGGCACGGCCGCGGACAGCGCGGCGTCGGCCTCCTGGTCGCCGTCCCGGGGCGGGGCCGGTGGTGTTCCGACGAAGATGTCGCCGGACGCCCCGGTTTGGATCAGTGTCCTCGCGACGGTGTCGGACGAACTGTTCCGCACGTCTGTCGTGGGGCGGAGGCCGGAGTGCCGCCGTACGGGACACCGTGCTGACCGCCATGAGAGGCCGTCCCATTCCCCTTCACCCAGCAGCAGGCTGCCGCGCAGAGGGCTCGGTTCGGAGGGGCAGGCGCCGGTGCCCGCGGCCTGTTCGAGAGTGCCGTCGTCGGCTCCGGCGGGCCGACCGGACGGCGGGTGCGGGGGGTCGTGAGAGGTCATGGGAGGACGCGTCGCCTCCTTCGACCGACCGGGAGGGAGTGCATGCACGCGATTATGCACGTGCATTTGCAATCACATCAAGAGTCTTCGCAGAGGACGGCCGGGAGCGGCCGGTCCGAGCCGGGTGGCCGAGGGAAGGGGAGATCGGTGGTGTCCACGCCGCACACGGCGACGCCGGGCCTCGGGGGTAGGGGCGGTCTTCTGGCCGCTCCTGGCCGCGCTCGGGCAGAGGGTGCGTCGGGCTGTGGGTCAGGCCGACGGACACAGGCCGGTCGCGGACATGCGGAAGGGGCGGTCCGCGGCCTCCGCAGGGTCGGGTGGTGTTCCGTGGCCAGGGTGATGCCGGTGATCCATCCGGGCGGCCGCCACCGACCCGGCGGAATGCGGCGGTGATGACATCTGCAGCATCTTCACTGCAGGGGAGCCCCGAGAAGGGAGCCGCTGCGCCCGACGCGGGCGGGGACGGTGGCGAGGTCGTCCGAGATCGACGGCCGTTGCGCTCTGGACATGAGAGAAATGCCCTGCCTGATCGATCTGGGACCGCAGGTCAGGGCTTTCTTTCCTGAGTGGGAGCTCAGGTCCGGCCGGGGCGGGTGGGTGTGGTGGGAACCATCGGCTCAAGCGTCGCGACGAAAGAGGCAGTAACCGCCCGCCGCCGCAGCGAGAACCCCCCACCCGGCGAGGACGGCCGCCGCCGCGCCCGGGTGGAGCTCGGTGACACTGTAGGCCGGGGTGCCGACCAGACTCAGGCTCGCCTCGTGGGGAAGCAGTCGGATCACCTCCGGCACCTGGAATACGCCGGTGGCGACCAGTACGGGAGCCAGAACCAGGAGTGTCGGCGGCGCCACCACGTTGCGTGTGACGATCGCCAGCCCGAAGCCGATCACCGGCAGCACCACGTAGACCGCGTACCAGCGCAGAAGCTCCACCGCGATATCCGGCGTGGACGCCTCTCCGAGCAGGAGGGCCAGGCGGCCGGGGGTCACCACCGCAACGGCTGCGGGCACGGTCACGGCCAGCAGTGCTGCGAGCTTGGCGGCGTACAGCCGCAGCCGGTCGGGCACCGCGGTGAACGTCACGCGCAGTTGCCCATTGTGGTACTCGCTTCCGGCCGCGAATACCGCGACCAGGACGAACACGTAGACCGGCGCCATCAGCACGCCACCGAGCTCGGAGAGTGCCACAGCGCCGTCACCGGCGCCGATGCGGACGGCGTCGGTCGCAGCGGCGGCGTCCAGCCCGGTATTGAGCACCAGCGTCGCCGCGATGGCCAGCCACGTCACCGGATGCGTGACGATCTTGGTCACTTCAGCGGCGAAAAGGTCGCGTCTGCGCAGGCCGACGGCTGCCGTGGCGGCATCGGCCGTCATCGGGCGTCCCGCAGGCGGACCGCGACGGCGGCGCCGGTGACGGCGACCGCCGCCCAGCCGGTCAGTACGGCTGCTCCGTGCAGTGGACTCGCGCTGAGGACGTTGGTCGTGGGCTCAAGAAGCAGGTTGCGCGCGGCGCTCAACGGCAGGAGTGCGTCGATGGCCGGTACGGCTGCGAACACTTGCGCCATCGTCAGCGCGATGAAGGCGGTGACGGCGATGATCCCCACAAGGGTGCGTCGGGCCACCAGTGTGACGGCGAATCCGATCAGGGTCGCCGTGACCGCGTACAGCAGGAATCGCCCTTGCCCGGCCAGCGCCTCAGCGCTCCACAGGATGCCGGGATTCCAGTCACGGACCCCCAGATACATGAACAATGTCGACAGCGCCGCGAGGACGACGCCGACGGCGAGGGCGTACAGCGCGGTCGCGATCACCTTGCCGACGACGAGCTTCCCTCGGCGTGGGACGACCGAGACGCTGACGCCCAGGTGGCCGGATCGGAACTCCTGTCCGGCGATGATGGCGCCGATGATCGGCAGGAACAACCCCGGCTGCAGCGAGGATGCCACCAGCAGTCCGAGAACCAGGGACTCGGCCTGCTGTCGGTGGCCGGTGAAGAATTCGATGGTCCCGTCGGGACGCATGCCCGCGAGAGAGTCGGAGAGCATGCCAAGCGGTTGGAGCAGCACGACCACGGCGAGCAGCAACAGAACCGCGGTGGCGATCAGGACGCTGGGCAATGAGGTGATCTTGGTGAGTTCTGAGCGTACGACGCCGATCACGGTCCTCACCACCTTTCGCTTTGCGTGCCACCGGTGAGCGCGAAGAACGCCTCCTCCAGCGAGGAGTGGCCGGCAGTGACGTCGGCGAGCGGCCCCTGGGCGATGATGCTGCCGCGATTGATGATCACCACGTCATCGACGGTTTCCGCGGTTTCGCCCATCAAATGGCTCGACAGCAGCACCGTGTTGCCTTTGGCGGCGTAGGACCGCAGAAACGTGCGGACCGTGCGGATGCCCTCGGGGTCGAGTCCATTGGCGGGCTCGTCGAGGACGAGCGTACGGGGCTCGCCGAGCAGCGCCGCGGCCAGCCCCAATCGCTGCTTCATGCCCAGCGAGTACTTGCGCACCCGCGTCTTCGCCGCGTGGGAGAGGCCGACCTGCTCCAGGACCTCGGACACCCGATTCCGCGGGACCCCGTTGGACTGGGCGATCCAGCGCAGGTGGTCGGCGCCACGCCGCTCAGGCACCGGCCCGGCACCGTCGAGCAGGGCGCCGACGGACCGGAGCGGTTGCTCGATCCTGCTGTAGGGGACGCCGTCGATGTGCGCAGTGCCGGAGTTCGGGCGATCCAGGCCCAGCAGCATGCGAAGGGTCGTGGACTTGCCTGCGCCGTTGGGGCCGAGGAACCCCGTGACCCGGCCGGGCGTGGCAGAGAAGGACACGTTGTCGACGGCCTTGTTCGAGCCGAACCGTTTACTGAGTCCGGTAATCGTAATCACGTTGACCCAGGCCCCCAGGTTTCGCAGTGGCTGTAGCCGGTCGCGTCCGTGAAACACGAACGTGAGTCACGTGATCCGGTGTACGGACTCGCGAGCCGAGCAGGACCTTAGATCTGGAGGAAGCAGGCGGCAAGTGGCCACTCACCAGCGGATTTGTAGGTATTGCCTGGGCCGCGCGCATGATCGTATGTGCGGAAATACGCGTGGGACGGGGGCGGGCGTGAAGTGGCCGGTGTCTGTCCTGGGGATATCGGGGATGTCCGGGTCCGGTCATCATTCGCCGAGCCGCGGCCGGGGACCACAATGGCGGGTCCGAGGACCCGGAGGTGGCGCCGACAGAGGTGGCGGTCGCCGCCTCGGACCGCCTACCACCGGCTTCTAGCCGCTCGATGGAGCCCGGTACCCGCGCCTGATCACCTGGCGGAGGGCGACCGAGGTCATCCGATGCGGGTGGGTCCGCCTTGGAGGAAGTGGTCGATGCGCAGGCGCATGGACCGGTCCATGGTCAGCTCGGCGAGTTTCCCCTTCGGGAGCCAGAGGACTTCCTCGGACTCGCTGCTGGGCCGCGGTTCCCCTGAGACGGGGCAGGCGGTGAGGGCGATGGTGAACTCGTGGCGGGCTTCCCCGCGCTGATCGTCGATGACCTCCGTCGGCACCTGGACGAGTACTCGGCTCCCGGAAAGGAGGGGTTCGTCTTCGTCGGTGTCCGCGGCAACCAACTGCGTCGAAGCAACTTCTCGAAGTACTGGGCGGACGCCTGCGACGATGCGGGCGTGCAAGGGATCCACCGGCACGACCTCCGGCACACGGGGAACACTTACGCCGCTGAGGCTGGCGCCTCCCTGCGGGAACTCAAGAACAGGATGGGTCCTCGACCACTCGGGCGGCGCTGATCTACCTTCACGCGCGCGACGAGAGGGCGCAGGAGTTGGCGGACCGGATCGGGGAGCGGGCGGCGGAAGAGCTTCGCAAGGCTCGTGAGGGGAGCGACGAGGACGACGGCGACGATGATGACCCGCCGATGGTCGGCGCTCGCGTCTGAGCAACGGGCACGCAGCGGGCACGACGCTTGGTCCCGACCGGCGAAACGACAAAGGCCAGGTCCCGGAATCTACCGGCTGACCTGGCCTTCTCTTTATGGAGCGGATGACGGGAATCGAACCCGCGTTATCAGCTTGGGAAGCTGAAGTTCTACCATTGAACTACATCCGCGTCGGGCCGCCTTGCGGCTGCCAACGGGGACCAGCATAGCGGACTCCGGAGCGGAGCGGTAACCGGCGCGGGGGCCGCCTGGTCGGGCGGTGGGCGGTCCGGGTGCTCGTCGCAGCAGGTAGGTTCGGTTCCGTGCTGCTCTCCGATGGTGATATCAGGTCCGAAATCGAGTCCGGGCGGGTGAAGATCGACCCCTACGACCCCGGGCTCATCCAGCCGTCCAGTATCGATGTCCGCCTGGACCGGTACTTCCGGGTGTTCGAGAACCACAAGTACCCGCACATCGACCCCGCGGTCGAGCAGCCCGGTCTCACGCGGCTGGTCGAGGTCGAGGCGGACTCGGAGTTCATCCTGCACCCGGGCGAGTTCGTGCTGGCCTCCACCTACGAGGTCGTCACCCTCCCGCACGACATCGCCAGCCGTCTGGAGGGCAAGAGCTCCCTCGGGCGGCTCGGGCTGCTCACGCACTCCACCGCCGGGTTCATCGACCCCGGCTTCTCCGGGCACGTCACCCTGGAGCTGTCGAACGTGGCCACCCTGCCGATGAAGCTCTACCCGGGCATGAAGATCGGCCAGCTGTGCATGTTCCGCCTCAGCTCCCCGGCCGAGCACCCCTACGGCTCGCCCCGCTACGGCTCGCGCTATCAGGACCAGCGCGGCCCCACGCCCTCCCGTGCGTACCTGAACTTCGGGAGGGCGAAGGTCTGAGGCCGGGAGCAGGCTCTCAGAAGCGGTAGGGGGAGGAAGGGGCGGAGGGCTGCGGTGCGGCCCGGGGCCGGTCGCGTTTGGGGAGCAGCCAGGCCGACAGCAGCCCGCCGGCGAAGCCGAACAGGTGCGCCTGCCACGACACCCCCTCCTGCTGGGGCAGCACACCCCAGATCAGCGTCCCGTAGAAGACGACCACGCTGATCATGATGACGATGTCGATGGTCCTGCGCTCCACGATCCCGCGCAGCACGGTGTAGCCGAAGTAGCCGAACACCAGCCCGCTCGCCCCGACGGTGAGCACGCCGGGCGGGCTGAACAGCCACACCCCCACGCCGCTCACGACCGCCACGATGAGCGTCGTCCAGATGAACCGGCCCAGACCTCCGCTCAGGGCCACCAGCGACCCCAGCACCAGGAACGGCAGCGAGTTGCTGATGAGGTGGCCGAGGTTGGCGTGCATGAAGGGGGCCGTGACGATCGTCCAGGGCGCGCCCGTGTCCCACGAGCGGAGCCCGAACGCCGCGTCCAGGGTCCCGCCCATGACCGAGTCGAACAGTTCGAAGATCCACATCGCCGCGAGGAACCCGGCGACGGTGAGTATGGCGACTATCCGTGAGTGCGTCACCCTTTCGACTCTATGCCACCCGCCCAAGACCTCCCAGCCCCGTCGCGGGAACGGGCGACGGGTGCGAGGTCACGGCATGTAGTTGCGTTGACCTGCTGTGTTGCGCATGGAAGTGATGTGTTTCACATTCGATGGCCGTGTGGTGCGGATCACATCCCGGCGGGTCTCCGGTGTTGGGAACGCGGCACTTCCTCGGATGGCCGTCGCGCTGCCGGTTAAACGTGTTATTTGGGCGTGACCATTTCATGTGAACTGGTCAGACTTCCTCGTTAGCCTGCGACTTCGGCATAAACAGGACTTAAGGAACGGGTCCCCCGCCCCCGTTCACCCCCGGTCCCGAGTGCGACGCAGCCGATGAGGGAGCCGAAGAGGAGACCGTGCCAGCAGTACGCGCAGAGAATCTCTACAAGGTGTTCGGGAGGCGGGCGGCCGAGGCCGTCGAGGCGCTCTCCGACGGGCGCCACCGCGACGAGATCGCCGACCTCGGCGTCACCGCCGCCGTCATCGACGCCTCCTTCGAGGTGGAGCCGGGCGAGATCTTCGTGGTCATGGGCCTGTCCGGGTCCGGAAAGTCCACCTTGATCCGGATGCTCAACGGCCTGCTCCCGCCGACGTCGGGCACGGTCGAGATCGACGGCACCGACATCACCGGGCTCAAGAAGGCCGACCTGCGCAAGGTGCGCAGCGAGAAGGTCAGCATGGTCTTCCAGCACTTCGCGCTGTTCCCGCACCGTCCGGTCGTGGAGAACGCCGCCTACGCCCTGGAGGTCCGCGGCGTGGCGCGCGAGGAGCGGCACGCCAAGGCCCAGGAGGCGTTGGAGCTCGTCGGCCTGCAGGGCTGGGAGGACAAGCTCCCCGGCCAGCTCTCCGGAGGCATGCAGCAGCGCGTCGGCCTCGCCCGCGCGCTGGCCGCCGACACCGAGATCATCCTCATGGACGAAGCCTTCAGCGCCCTGGACCCGCTGATCCGCCGCGACATGCAGACGCAGCTCCTGGAGCTGCAGGCCTCGCTCGGCAAGACGATCGTGTTCATCACGCACGACCTCAACGAGGCGATGCGCCTGGGCGACCGCATCTGCGTGCTCCGCGACGGCCGCGTCGCCCAGATCGGCACGGCCCAGGAGATCCTGGACCACCCCGCCAACGACTACGTCGCCACCTTCACCGAGGACGTCGACCGCACCCGTGTGCTCACCGCCGCGTCGGTGATGGTGCCCGCCGCCCCCTGCGCGGCCCCGACCGACGGCCCCGAGGAGGTTCTTCGGGCCATGCGCGAGCAGGACCGCGACTTCTGCTTCGTGCTCGACGCCGACGAGCGCCTCCTGGGCGCCGTCTCGGCCGACGACGCCGAGGCCGCTCAGGACGGGGGCGCCGACGACATCGCCGAGGCCGTGAAACCGGTCGAGGACACGACCGCCCCCACCACCCTGGTGGCCGACCTGTTCGCGGCCGCCGCGCGCTCGGAGCGGCCGCTGGCCGTCGTCGACGAGGAGGACCGGATGCTCGGTGTGATCCCGCGCACCGCCCTGCTCGAAGGACTCGCGATGGAGGGGAGCCGCTCGTGAACCCGATGACCGTCCCCGTCCCGCGGCTGCCCGTCGGCGACTCCTTCGACGCCTCCATCGAGTGGCTGCGCACCCACCTCAGCGGACTGTTCGATGTCCTGGGCGCGGTGATCGGCGCCTGCGTGGACGCCCTGACCACCCTGCTCGCCCAGACCTCGGCGACCCAGTTCACCCTGCTCGCCTGCGCCGTCATCGCGGCGGGCCTGCTCCGCCGCGGCCACCTGCGGCCGGTGGGGATCGCCGCCGCCGTGTGGGCCGTGCTGTACATCGCCGAACTCGCCGGGGGCGCGGCCACCGCCGTCGTCGGGTCGATGCCGGCGGCGGTCTTCAGCCCGGCGATGAGCCTGTACCAGGCCGAGTACGTGTATCCGCCGCTGCTGCTGGCCCTGCTTCTGCTGGCCGCCCTGGTGGTGCTGAGCTTCACCTACGGCCGCGGCACCCGCCAGGAGCTGCTGGCCGCACTGACCTGCGTGGCGCTCTTCGCGGTCACCCTGGCCCACTTCACCCTGGGCGTGCAGCTCTCGCTGGTCGTCCTGCCGCTGTTCGTCCTGCTGGCCTATGTGGTCGTGGGCTGGCGCGTGGCGCTGTTCACGGTGCTCGGCTTCCTGCTGATCATCAGCATGGACAAGTGGGACAACGCCATGTCCAGCCTGGCGCTCATCCTGGTGGCGACCGCTGTGGCCATCGTGGTGTCGCTGCCGCTGGGCATCCTGGCCGCCTACAGCGACCGCTTCAGCACCGTCGTGCGCCCGGTGCTGGACTTCATGCAGACCCTCCCGGCCTTCGTCTACCTGCTGCCCGCGGTGGCGTTCTTCAGCATCGGCGCGGTGCCCGGCGTCATCGCCACGGTCGTGTTCGCCATGCCGCCCGGGGTGCGCCTGACCGAGCTGGGCATCCGCCAGGTCGACAAGGAGCTGGTGGAGGCCGGTGAGGCGTTCGGCGCCCCGGACTGGGCGATCCTGCGCCGCATCCAGCTGCCGCTGGCGCTGTCCACGATCATGGCCGGGGTCAACCAGATCATCATGCTCAGCCTGTCCATGGTGGTCATCGCCGGGATGGTCGGCGCCGGCGGCCTGGGCAACGACGTCTACCGCGGCATCGCCCAGGGCAACGTCCCGGTCGGCTTCGAGGGCGGCATCGCCGTCGTGGTCCTGGCCATCTACCTGGACCGGCTCACCGCCGCCATCACCCGCTTCTCCCCCGCAGGGCGGGCCGCCGCGGCCGCCCGCTGACCCGGCCCCGCACCCGTGCCGTCCGTTCGGACGCCCCCCGCTTCCCTCTGCACATCCCCAACCACAAGGAGGAGATGGACATGCGCAATTCCCAGCGCTTCCCCCGGTTCACGGCGGTGGGCGCGGCCTCGGCCGCCCTGCTGCTCGCAGGCGCCTGCGGCGGCGGCGGGAACGTCGCCACCGGCCCCGAGGAGGGCGACGGCGGCGGCGAGAAGATCAGCATCGGCATGATCGCCTGGGACGAGGACATCGCCGTCACCCATCTGTGGAAGGCGGTGCTGGAGGAGAAGGGCTACGACGTCGAGGTCGAAGAGGTCGACGTCGCCCCCACCTTCCAGGGCCTGGCCGAAGGCGACATCGACCTCTTCATGGACGTCTGGCTGCCCGTCACCCACGAGTCCTACTGGGAGGAGTACGGCGACAGCCTGGAGGACCTGGGCGCCTGGAACACCAACGCCTCGCTTCAGCTCACCGTGCCGTCCTACATGGAGGACATCGACTCCATCGAGGACCTCAAGGGCGAGGGCGACACCTTCGGCGGCGAGATCGTCGGCATCGAGTCCGGCGCGGGCCTGACCAGCGTCACCAAGGACGAGGCCATGCCGGCCTACGGCCTGGAGGACGAGTACGAGCTCCTCGAGTCCTCCACGCCCAGCATGCTGGAGGCCCTGGACACCGCGATCGCCGATGAGGAGCCGATCGTGGTCACCCTGTGGCACCCGCACGCCGCCTACGACCAGTACGACCTCAAGGACCTTGAGGACCCCGAGGGCGCCATGGGCGAGGCCGAGGAGATCAAGGTCGCCGGGCGCGAGGGCTTCTCCGGGGACCACCCCGAGGTGGCCGAGTGGATGCAGGCGTTCGAGCTGAGCGACGAGCAGCTCGCGGGCCTGCTGACCAAGGTCCGCGTGGACAACGAGGACGACCCGGAGAAGGGCGCCCGCGAGTGGCTGTCCGAGAACCCCGAGGTCCTCGAGGGCTGGATGGGCGACGACGCCGAGGGCCTGGAGTTCTGAGGCCGATCCGCGTACGTCCGGCCCCCGGTGGCCGGGAGAGGGGCCCCGCCGAACGGCGGGGCCCCTCTCGTCGTCACGGGGCCGGTGGGGCCGCGCTAAAGCTAAGAAGTTGCGTTTATGGGGGCGGGGCTCTAGGGTCGCACTAAAGCAAAATCTTTGCATTAAGGAGGCCGGACATGCCCCCGGACGACCCCGTGCCGATGTCGGCCGCCGGAGCGGCCGCCGCCGAGCACGTCCGCACCGTCCTGGCGGTCCTGCGGGAGCTGGACACGCACCCGGACCTGGCGCAGGCGCGGCCCGCGGCCGCCTTCGACCCGTTCGACCCGAGGGAGGAGCCCCCCGGTGCAGCCCTATGAGATGACGCTCGCCTCCGCCGCCGCGGCGATCCGCGAGCGGCGGATGTCCCCGGTCGAACTGGTGGACTCGGTGCTGGCCCGGATCGGCGAGGTGGAGCCGGACCTGGGCGCCTACGCGGCGGTGACGGCCGACCGCGCCCGCCGNGGCCCGCCCCCCCCCGCCGGGCGGCGCGGCGGGCGGAGCGGGACGCCGCGGACGGGCGATTGCTCGGCCCCGTCCACGGCACCGCCGTCGCCCTCAAGGACCTGATCGACGTCGCGGGACTGCCCACCGGGGCGGGCTCGCGCGTGCGCGCGGAGCACACGGCCGCGGCCGACAGCGCGGTCGCCGAGCGCCTGGCGGCGGCCGGGACCGCGCTGGTCGGCAAGGCCCACACGCACGAGTTCGCCTACGGCCTGACCACCCCGCAGACGCGCAACGCCCGGGACCGCGACCGGGTCGCCGGAGGGTCCAGCGGAGGGTCGGCCGTCGCGGTGGCCTCGGGGGCGGCGACCTTCGCCCTGGGCACCGACACCGGCGGCTCCATCCGGGTCCCCGCCGCGCTGAACGGCGTCGTCGGCCTGAAGCCGACCTTCGGGCTGGTCCCCCTGCGCGGCGTCACACCGCTGTCCTGGTCCCTCGACCACGTCGGCCCCATCACCCGCACCGTCCGGGACGCGGCCCTGGCGCTCTCGGCCCTGGCCCCCGAGTGGGCCGGTGAGGCGGCCGGCGAGCAGGAGCCCGACGGCGGCGCGCCGCTGGAGGGGCTGCGCGTGGGGGTCCCGCAGGACTACTTCTTCGACCGTGTGGACCCCGACGTCGAGGCCGCGGTCCGGCGCGCCACCGACCGCCTGGTCGAACTCGGGGCCCGGCCCGTCGGGGTCCAGGTCCCGATGGGGCGCTACGTCCAGGCGGCGCACTGGGGCCTGATGGTGCCCGAGGCGTCCGCCTACCACGAGCCGACCCTGCGCACCGCCCCCGAGCTGTACGGGCCCGACGTCCGCGCCCTGCTGGAGGCGGGCACGGCGGTGACCGCCGCCGACCACCTGCGCGCCCAGCGCGCACGGACGGCGATGGCGCGCGCCTGGGCGCGGCTGTTCACCGGCGTCGACCTGGTGGCCGCTCCGACGGTGCCGGTCACCGCCGTGCGGGCGGGCCAGGAGGAGGTCGCCTGGCCCGACGGCACGACCGAGGGCGTCGCCGACGCCTACGTGCGCCTGTGCGCCCCCGCCAACCTCACCGGGGGCCCCGCGCTGACCCTTCCGGTCGGCCGCGACCGCCGCGGCCTGCCGATCGGAATGCAGCTCATCGGGGCGCCCGGCGGGGACGGGGTGCTCCTGCGGGCGGGGCGGGCCTACGAGCGCGCCGAACCCGGGTCGGGGTCGGCGGTGCCCTGACGCGGCCCCGCGCCGCCTACCCTCCCGTGGTCAGGGAGCGGTCCCGCTGCGGGATGCCCGCCCCGGCCATGAAGGCGTCGACCTTGTGGCGCGACGTCATGCCGGTCAGCGGCAGGTACGGGCGGCTCGCGCGGCGCCCCTCGGTCGAGGGGAACACGCGCGGGCGGCCCGCCATGTCGCACAGGCCCAGCGAGCGCGTCCGCCCGGACAGCAGATAGTACGAACCGATGTCGGAGAAGGGGATGCGCACGATGTAGCGGCCCCGGATGTACCGGAACTCGCCGTCCTCGACCTCCAGCACCGGCGCGCGCAGGGTCAGGCCGTGCGCGATGAGCGCGGCGCCGCACAGGGCGAGCAGACCGCCGAGGACCAGATTGGCCCAGTGGTCCGGGGACACGGCGACGGCCAGCGCCGCCAGTGCGATGAGAACGGCCCCGGCCCCGATCTCCCCTTGCTTGCGACCCACCGGGCAGACCAAGCGAACCGTTTCGGACACGGCAATGCCTCTCTCGTTCCGCGTGACGGGGATGCGGCGATCGCAAGGGAACCCTATCGGCTCCGGGCGCCGAGGACGGCGGATTCTCCGGCCCCGAGGGTGGCGGAATCGCCGCCTTTGCGCCCCACCCTAGGGCCGGACCGCGCGCCGCCCGGGGCGCCGCGCGGAGGAGTCGGCAGGTCAGCGCATCAGACGCGCCAGATCCACACGGGATCGGATGTTCAGGCGGCGGAATACGGCCCGCAAGTGGTACTCGACGGTCCGCGGGCTGAGGAACAGGTGCGCGGCGATCTCCCGGTTGGTGGCCCCCTCCGCGACGAGCAGGGCGATGCTGCGCTGCTGCTCGGTCAGGTCCAGCGGTGAGGGCGCGGACGTCCGCGCGTCCGGGGCGCCGTTGGCCCGCAGCTCGGCGCGCGCCCGCTCGGCCCACACGCGCGCCCCCATGCGCTCGAAGGACTCCAGGGCGTCCCGGAGGTGCACGTAGGCGCGGCCGGGATCGCGCTCCCTGCGCAGCGCGGTACCGAAGAGGAACGCCGTACGGGCCCGCTCCACCTCGTCGTCGGCGCAGGACCGGTGGAACTTCAGCGCCTCCTCGAAGTGGGCCGCGTAGTCCCGGGAGTCGCCCGCGCGCGCGAGCAGCGCCCGGCTCCGGGCCACCAGTGCACGCCCGCTCGTGCTGTCGGACCCCTCCGCCCACCGCTCGTACCCGGCCAGTGCGACCTCGGCCTGGTCCTCGGCGCCGTTGCGCACCGCCGCCTCGACGAAGAGCGGGGCCGTGAGCACGCGCATGGTCGGGTGCCCGCGCCCGGGTTCGGCGTGGGCGAGCGTCTTGAGGCGGGTGAACGCGGCCACCGCGTCGCCCTGCGACATCTCCAGCAGGGCCAGGGCCCATTCGGCCAGGGCGACGGGCAGCCCCAGCCCGTTGCGGCGGCCGCTCTCCAGGACGGACTCGGCCCGCGCGCGGCAGGTGCTCTCGTCGCCCTGGATGGCGGCGAGCAGGCTGAGCCCCGCCAGCAGGTGGGTGGCGCAGTTGGGCTGCCCGGTCTCGCGGGACAGCCGCAGCCCCTTCATCCCGTTTCCCACGGCCGACGGCAGCCGCGCGGTCCAGAACTCGGCGTAGACCAGGAACTGCAGCGCCTGGGGGATGAGGGCGACGGCGCCGCGCCTGCGCGCCGTCTCCGCCGACCGGGAGGCCAGGTCCCGGACCAGCCGGGCGTCGCCCAGGCGGAGGGCGCACACCGACGCGCGTTTCAGCAGGCGCGGCTCGTCGATCCGCCGCGCGAGGCGCACCGCGGTGCGCAGGTGTTCGGCCGCCTCGGGGTAGTGCCCCTGGAAGGACAGCGTGCAGCCCTGCAGGAACGCGATGCCGAAGTGCATCTCGTCCGGGTCGTCCTCGTGCACCAGCCCTTCGCCCCGCTGCGCCACGTCGTGGTGGCGGAAGGGGTCTCCGGCGAACGAGGCCGCGTCCGCCGCGTGCACGAGCGCCTCGACCGTCAGCGCCCGGTCGTGCGGCGCGAGCCGGTCGGCGGCCGAGACCAGGGTGTCGGCGGCGTCGAAGGCGTCGCCGTTGAGCAGCATGCGGTGGCCGCGCACCATGTCGACCCGGGCTCCGGCGGGCCCGGTCGCCCCCGGTGGCCCGGCCGAGGCCAGCAGGTCGGCGCTCCGGTCCGGCCGGCCGCTGCGCCAGGCCGCGTCCGCGGCGGAGGCGAACCGGAACGCCCGGTCGTGCGGGTCGGGGGTGAGGCGCGCCGCGCGTTCCAGGACCGCGGCGGCGGCGCCGTCGCCCTCCAGCGCGCGTGCGCGCACGGCGAGTCGGGCCATCGCGTCGGCGCGCGCCGTGTCGGATTCGGGGGCGGCCAGGTGCCGGTGGCGTGCGTGCCGGGAGGGGGCGTGCTCGGCGTTGAACACCTCTTCCAGCCTCGCGTGGGCGCCGCGCCGCCGGGCGACCGGCGCCAGCAGGTACACGGCGGTGCGCAGGACGGGGTCGGGGAACCGGAGCCTGTCGCCGTCCGCGCGCACGGCACCGGCCTCCTCGGCCGGGGCCAGGTCGGCCACGGACGCCTCGCCGTCGGCGGCGGCCACCAGGGCGTCGATCCCGGCGCCGGGTTCGGCGGCGGCGAGGAGGAGCAGGTCGCGCGTGCGCTCGGGCAGTGCCTCCAGGGCGGTGCGGTGCGCCTCCAGCAGCCGCTCGTCGAGCGGGAGCGGGTCGGGCAGGGGGCGTCCCCCCGTCAGGTGGGCCCGCCCCAGGAGGCGGAGGAACCCGCGCAGCGCGAGCGGGTTGCCGTGGCAGGTGCGGGCGAGCGCCGCACGCACGTGGGAGGCGGCCCCGGGGGCGGCGTCGGAGGCGGCGGCCTCCGCCTCGCGGCGGTCCAGGGGGCGCAGCGGGAGCTCCGGGACGCCGGTCAGGAGCGGGTCGGCCGCGGTGGGGGCCGACATCAGGACCGCGAGGTGCTCGCCGCCGGTCCGGCGGGCGACCGCGGCGAGGGTCTGGCGGGAGGAGGTGTCGAGCAGGTGCGCGTCGTCGGCCACGCACAGCACGGGGTGCTCCCGGGCGGCGGCGGTGAACAGGGCCAGCAGGGCGGCCGCGGTGGCGGGGGCGCGGCCCTCACCGCCGTCGAGGACCTCTTCGAGCGCCCGCGCGTGCAGGTCGCGGAGGTCGCCGACGCGGTCGGCGAGGGGGCGCACCAGGCGCTGGAGCCCGGCCCCGGGCATGTCGGCCTCGGCGCGGACGCCGTCGGCCCGGACGAGGACCAGGTCCGTATCCGACCGCTCGGCGCGGTCGAGCAGTGCGGTGCGGCCGAGTCCGGGCGCGCCGGTCACGAGCAGGGCGGCGCCGCGGCCCTCGCGGGCGGCGCCGACCGCCGCGGTGACCGCGCCGGTCTCCTGGGTGCGCCCGCGGAGGACGGGCGGGTGGCGGGGGGATGGGGTGGTCACGCGTGCACCGTACAGAGCACGCGGTCCCGCGCCCAGGGGGGTGGGCGCGGGACCGGTGGTTCCACGGATGTCCGCCGGGCCGCCCGCTCGCATTCCGGCTCAGGCGGACCTCACGCGGTTGCTCAGTTGTAGGGGCAGGTGGACCGGTAGTCGGAGATGTCGAAGTCGGTCCCCGGCGCCGGGCACAGGAACCGGTCGTAGCGCAGGTCGTCGTCGACGAACCGCTTCAGCCAGGAGATGCTGTACTTGGCGATGGTGGTGTTGGAGAAGTTGGGCGCGAAGTGGCTCGCGTTGTTCAGCTCCAGGTAGGCCTTGTCCAGGCCGCGGGGCATGTTCTCGTAGAACGGGATGGAGTGCGTGCGCACCGAGGCGACGGAGTCGTTCTCGGCGCCCACGACCAGCGTCGGCACGTCGAGGTCGAAGGTCTTCTGCGTGTGCCAGCCGGTGAGCGGGATGGCGGCCTGCAGGTCGGGGTCGTCCTCGGCGGCCGCCAGCGTCCCCCCGCCTCCCATGGAGTGCCCCATCAGGGCCAGGCGGTCGGGGTCGATCCGGTCGGCGACCGAGCTGTCCTCCACCAGGTAGTCCAGCGCGCGTTCGAGCTGGCGGCCCCGGCTGTTCGGCTGGTCGTAGCGGGTCAGGGTGTCGATGGTGAAGACCACGAAGCCCTGGGAGGCCAGCCGCGGGCCGAGCCAGGAGATCGAGGACTGGCTCGCCGTGTAGCCGGGGGAGATGGCCACGGCGCCGAACGTGCCCTCGCTGGTGTCGGTCGGGTAGTAGATGGTCCCGCCGCCGAAGCCGGTGACCCTGAGGGAGGAGACGCGGTCCTCGTCCACGTCGAAGTGGCCGCGGGGGGCCTCGATCGAGTCCTCTGTCGGGTCGGGGCCGCGCTCGTGGGGGTTGTCCTGCGCGGCGGGTTCGGCGGGGAGCGGGGCGGCGTGCGCCGAGGAGGCGACGGTGCCGCCTCCCAGCGCCAGGGCCGTGGCCGCCAGGAGGGTCCCGGCGGCGCGCGCCCAGCGCGCGCCGCCGGTGTGCGGGATGGTTTCGATGGACACGGATCGTCTCCCAATCGTGGGGGGTGCTGGTTGACGATCCCGGCCGCCCTCAGGGGGCCGTGGGGAGTGTGTTCTCCCGTGAGCGGCCGGGGGACACGAGTGTGCGTTGAAGCGGTGGCGCCGCACATCCGTTGAATCACCGGCCTTCGCCGTCAGTGGCGTCGGTGCGTCAGTCGGAGACGCCGATCCGCTGGTGGAGGCGGCGCAGCGGTGGCGGCGCCCACCAGTTGGCACGCCCCAGCAGGCGCATGGATGCGGGCAGCAGCAGGGCGCGCACCAGGGTGGCGTCGACCAGGATGGCCAGGGCGAGCCCGGTCCCGAGCATCTGGAGCCACATCACCCCGGAGGTGGCGTAGGCCGCGAAGGACAGGGCGAGGATGGCCCCGGCCGCCGAGATCAGGGGGCCGCTGCGCTGGAGCCCGGCGGAGGTGGCGGCGGTGGTGTCGCCGGTGCGGTCGTACTCCTCCTTGATCCGGGCCAGCATGAACACCTCGTAGTCCATCGACAGCCCGTAGGCGATGCAGAACATCAGGATCGGGAAGCTCGGGTCCAGGGCGCCGGGTGGGGTGAAGCCCAGCACGGCGGCGAGGCCGCCGTCCTGGAAGCCCCAGACCAGGACGCCGAACATCACCCCGAGCGAGAGCAGGTTGAGCAGGGTCGCCTTGGCGGGGATGAGCAGGCTCCCGGTGAGCAGGTACAGGACGGTGAACCCGGTGGCCAGCACGAGGGCGAGGAGGAGGGGCAGCCGGTCGGCCAGGGAGTCGCGGTAGTCGACGAGGTCGGCCGGGTAGCCGCCCACGTCGAACGCGTAGGCGGCGGGGGAGGACCGGACCTCCTGCACGAGCCCGAACGGGTCCTCGTCGAGCCGTTCGGCGGTGGGGACGGCGGCGATGCGCGCACGGTCGCCGTTGTCGTAGCGGGAACGCTGCTCGCCGAGTCCGTCGGGGCCCGTCGTGCGGGCGCCGTCCGCGAACACGCCGGTCGGCGTCTCCACGCGGGCGATCCCGTCGATGGCCGAGAGCGCTTCGGCGTGGGTGTCGAGTTCGTCGTCGGCGGGGCGTTCGCCCCGCGGAAGGACGTGCAGCGTGTCGGCCGCCTCCGCGGAGAACCCCTGGGAGATCTGCTCCTGGGCTTGGCGGGACGGGGCGTCCTCGGGCAGCGCGCGCTCGTCGGGCAGTCCCAGCCGCAGGCCGGTGGCGGGCGCGGCGAGGACCAGCAGAAGCACCAGGACCGCCCCGCCGGTGGCGACCGGGCGCCGCATGGCCCGTTCGGCCGTGCGCCCCCAGAAGCCGCCGGGGGCCGCGGAGCCGCCGGGCCTGCCGAAGCGGCGGGAGGCGCGCGTGCCCAGCAGCGCGAGGAAGGCGGGCAGGAACACGACCGACGCGGTGGTGCCCGCGGCGACGACGGCCATGCCCGCGTAGGCGAACGACCTCAGGAAGTCGAAGGGCAGGGCCAGGAGGACGGCCATGGAGGCGGCGACCGTCAGGCCGCTGAAGACGACCGTGCGCCCGGCCGTGGCGGTCGTGGTCTCCACCGCGTCGGCCACCGGGTGTCCGGCGGCGAGCTCCTCCCGGAAGCGGTTGATGAGGAACAGGCAGTAGTCGACGCCGAGCGCCAGCCCCATGACCAGGGTGATGTTGAGGGCGAAGGTCGACAGTTCGGTGGCCATCGCCACCGGGAGCAGCAGGGCGAGCGTGCCCGCCATGGTGAACACGCCCGCCGCCAGCGGCGCGGCGGCCAGTGCCGCGTTCCGCAGGACGAGCAGGAGCAGGAGGAAGACGGCCGGGAAGATGACGGCCTCGGCGCGGGCGAAGTCGGAGGCGGCCCGGGTGCTCGCGTCCAGGAAGACCGCCTCGCCGCCGCCGACCTGCGAGGTGTAGGCGGCGGTGTCGCGGGTGAACTCCTCCAGGAACCCCGGCAGCACCTCGCGCCGTACCCGGTCGGCGTCGCCCGGGGCGCTCGCCAGGACCAGGGCCTGGGCCCCGTCCTCGCTGCGCAGGGTCGGGGCGCGGTCCCGGGTCCAGTACGAGGAGGCGTCCAGGACGCCGTCGTAGGCGGCGACCTGCTCGGTCAGGCGCTCCCCGGCCGCGGCCGCCGCGGGCGCGTCGACGTCCCCGTCCTTGACGGTGACGACCACGGTGATGTTGGTGCGGCCGGTGCCGAAGTCCTCGGTGAGCGCGGTGGCGACCCGGTCGGACTCCGATCCGGGCGCCTCGAAGCGGGACAGCACCAGGGACGAGGCGGTGGGCGCGGCCGCCGCGGCGAGCGCGGCGAACAGCAGCAGGCCGCAGAGCAGGACCGTCCGGGGGCGGCGGGCGCAGAGGCGGCCGAGCCGGGCGAGGCGCTGGGACAGGGACACGGGATCCGTCCTCGAGGGGTGAAGGCGATAGATTGCTCGTGTTTCAGTGGCCGCTTCAAAATACGAGCGATCGCTCGTAAAAGCAATGCCGGGTGCGAGGAGGACGTGTGTCCGAGGACGGCGCGGAGGACGGCGCGGAGGGCCGTGCGGAGGAGCGTGCGGAGGGCAGGCGCGGGGGGCGCCGCCAGGAGCGCGGGCTCCGCCGGATGGCACAGATCCTGGACGCCGCCGAGGAGGTGATCGCCGACCAGGGCTTCGAGGACGCCACCACCAACGCCATCGCCGCGCGCGCCGGGGTGTCGCCGGGCTCGCTCTACCAGTTCTTCCGGAACAAGGACGAGGTGCTCGACGGGCTCGTCGAGCGCTACACCGCGACCTCGCGGGAGTTCTGGGACGCCCGTCTGTCCGACGAGACGGCCCGCCTGAGCGCCGACGAGCTGGTCGGCAGCGTGCTGAGCGGCCTCTCCGAGTTCAAGACCAGGCGCCCCGCGTTCTGGGTCCTGTTCCACGGGTCGGCGGCCTCGCCGCGCCTGGAGCGGGTGGCGTCCTCGATCCGCGCCGACATCGGGCGGCGGCTCAAGGAGGTGTTCCTGCTGCGCGCCCCCGGCGCCGACCCGGCGCGCATGGAGCTGTTGGCCTCGATGTGCATCGCGACCGTCCAGGGGGTCTTCCCGATGGTCATGGGCGCCGACGAGGAGCGGCGCGCCGTGATCGTCGCCGAGCTCACCCGGCTGCTCGCGGGCTACCTCGGGCCGGAGATCGGGGCGGAGCCGCCCGCCTGACCCCCCGCCCGCCCCTCCGGGGCGGGCACCAGCCGGACGGTCCGGGCCGTGTTCGCCTCGACGGCCTCGCGCGAGTAGAGCAGCGGGAAGTAGTCGCCCCGGCGCCACAGGGGCAGCAGGTCGTCGTAGTGCTCCGAGGCCGGGTCCCCGGACTGGCCGGGCGCGCTCGCGGCGAACGAGCGGTCCCACGCCCCCACGTCGGCCACCATCCGGAAGGAGGCCCCGGCGGCCTGGCCGAAGTCCTCGGGCCGGTAGGAGGACACGTCGACGGTGTCCCACGCGCCGCCCCGGGGGAGCGGGCCGATGTGCTCCCCGGCGGGGTGCTCGAACAGGGTCCACTGCAGGTCGCCCCAGCGCCAGAGCGACGGGTCGCCGCCGAGCCGGTAGGAGACCTCGCCGTAGGCGTCGGTGAGGGTGGAGACGAGCAGCTCCTCGCGCTCGTCCGGGTCGAGCGCCCGCACCTCGCGCACCAGCGTCTCGGTGGTGGTCAGGCCGACGAGCGGGCGGGCCCGTCGGGGGACGCGGGAGTCGTAGAACGCCGGGGCGAGGTGCCGGGTCAGCCAGGTCTCGAAGAGCGCGGCCCCCGCCGAGTCCTCGGCGGCCGTCCGGTCCCAGCCGTGCAGGAGCCCCAGCGCCGCCTCGGTGTCCCCGCCGTCTCCGCCGCCCCCGCCGTCCCGGGCGGTGGCTCCGCCGCCGGGGGCGGGGAGCATCGGTACCAGCACGTCGGCGGGAAGGCTGTGCCGGTCGTTCTGCAGGGCCATCGCGTCCCCGGCGCCGAAGGCGCCGTCGGCGGCGAGGACGTCGGTGATGCGCCGGTACCGGTAGGAGGACGGCCACTCGTATCCGACGGGCCCGGGCAGCCGCGGCGCCGGGGTGTACTCGTTCGCGGCGGCGACGAACCCCTCCTCCGGGTCGGCCTCCCAGGGGAGCAGGGCCCCATCGGCCGGTCCCGACCACTCGTAGCGGCCGTCGCCGGGGACGGGGAGCAGCCCGTCGTGGTCGGGGCGCAGGGGAAGCGCCCCGGCGGACACCCGGGCGACCGTCCCCGAGGCGTCGGCGTAGACGAAGGTCAGCGGCGGGCCGCCCCAGGATTCGGCGGCCTCCCGGAAGGAGCCCAGGTCCTGGGCCCGCATCAGCCGGATGGCGCCGAAGTAGGCGGCGGTGCCGGGCCAGTTCCAGGTGGTGCGCACCGCGTAGGCGGTCCCCGCGTCCTCGTCGCGCAGCACGACCGGGCCGTGCCGGGTGAACAGCAGCTCCGTGTCGACGGGGTCGGCGCCCCGGACCGGTATGCGCTCGCGCACGGCGGCCATCCGCTCCCAGCCCCCGCCGTAGCGGTACAGGCGCGGGTCGTCGGGGTGTAGCCGGTAGGTGTACAGGTCCTCCTGGTCGGCGGACATGTAGGTGAGGCCGAACGCCGCCGTCCCGTTGTGCCCCAGGGCCAGACCCGGCATCGACGGCTCGCCCGCCCCGATCACGTCGGTGCCCGGTGCGGACAGGTGGGCGATGGAGCGCAGCGACGGGACGGTGAGCGCCCGGTGCGGGTCGGCGGCCAGGATCGGGCGCCCGGTCTCGGTGCGCTCGGGGGCCACGGCCCAGGCGTTGCTGCCCTCAGAGGCCCACGGGGCCCCGGCGGTCGGGGACGGCGGCGCCGTGGTCGGCCCCTGGACCGCGAGTGCGTAGGCCCTCAGGACGCCGGAGGGGAGCGCGCAGGGATCGGACCCGTCGGGCACCCGGGGTGTGTGGCCGGGCTGGAGGCGGATCCGCGCCCGGTCGGTCGCGGTATCGGCGGCGCAGGCGACCCGCGCGCGCCGTACCTCGCTGAACAAGTTGCCCGCGAGCGCGTTCGTCCTGATCCGCACAACGTCCTCGGGGGCCCAGCGTGCGGGGCGGTAGCCGAGTTCCTGGAACTCCTCGGGAAGGCGGGCGGGGTTGTCCTCCAGCCAGTCGATGTAGGCGTTGACGCCGTCGGTGAAGCGTTCCGCGATGCGTTCGGCGCGTGGCCCGTACGCCGCCCACTCCTCCTCCATCGGACCCCGGTAGAGGAAGAGCCGGGCGGCGCGGTCGCGCTCGGCGTACTCGGGGCCGAAGGCCTCGGCCATCAGGCCCAGGCCCCGGCGCCGGGACAGGTCGATCTGGAACAGCCGGTCCCGCGCGGCGTTGAGGCCCTGGGCGAAGTACAGGTCGTCGTCGTTGCGGGCGTAGATGTGCGGCACGCCCCAGTGGTCGACGCGGATCTCCACCGCCTCGCCGAGCCCCTCGACCGCGTACTCGGCGGGCGCCGACGGCGGGAGCGCGCCCGGGGCGGCCGCCGGGGCCAGCACCAGCGCGAATGCGGCCAGCGCCGCTGCGGCGGTGCGGGGACGGCTGCGGTGGAGCATCCCGGGAACCCTATGCCAGGGGTCCCCGGGCGCCCCTTCAGACCCTCATCAGCGGCATGTAGGTGCCGGGCGGTGCGGGCTCCCCGACGGGGACCCCTTCCGCCTCGACCCAGGCGTGTGCGCTGAAGGGCTCGGTACGCACGCCGGTGCACCAGGTCGGCTGGGCCCCGTACAGCCGGCACAGGAGCACGGTGGCGAGTGAACGCGGCAGGCACCCCTCGCCTGCGCAGAGCGCGCTGACCGCGACGACCGTGTCCCGCGCCCAGTAGGCCTCGGCCACGGTCGCGGGGCGGGCCCGCCGCCGCAGCAGCGTCAGCAGCCGCCGGATGCGCTCGGGCGGCCTCCGTGACAGCAGCAGCGCGGCCAGGACCGCCGCGCGCCCGGCCATCCNCGGCGGCCGCCACCGTCCCGGCATCGCCACGGGGATGCTCACCGTGCCACCAGCCCCGCGCCTTCGAGCGCGGCGATCAGGCCGTCCACGTCGGCCGCCGCGCGTTCCGGACTGAGGTCGTAGCGCTCGGCGAGGCGCCGCGCGGCCTCGTCGGCGTCGGTACCGCCGAGGAGCATCCGGGTGATCTCGGCCCCGCTGCCGTTCAGGTGGAAGTAGCGGCCGCTGCGCTCGTCGAGCAGCACCATGCCCTCGCCTGCGGGGGTGGTCGAGACTTCGGGCCGTAGGGCCAGTGCGGTCATGTCGCCTCTCCGATCCTCGTCTGCGGTGGGGAAGGCGGCGAAGCGGGGGCCTGCGGCCTCCGCTTCTGCCGCAGCCAGTTCTCCGCGCCGAGCGTGGCCTCGATCGCGGCCAGGCCGCCGGTCCCGGTGTGCGGGCCGGTAATGGCGGCGCGCAGCGCGCGCGGGTCCACCAGGCCGAGCCGTTCGAGGCGCATGTCCTCGGTCAGCGCCAAGAGCGCGGAACGGTGCTCGTTCAGCCCGGCGAACGCGTCGCCGCTGAAGGTGCCCTTGGTCCGGCGCTCCAGCAGGTCCTCGGGAAGCACGCCGCGCATCGCCTCGGCGAGCAGCGGCTTGTACCGGTAGGGGTCGCACAGGCGGGTGCCGTCGATGCTCAGGACCGCGTCCAGGACGGTGTCGTCGAGGTAGGGGGTGGCCAGTTCGACGCCCGCGCTCCGGTAGAGCTGGTCGACGAGGCGCATCGTGCAGCCGGAGCTGCGCACCGCCTGGACCTTCACGTGCTGGGCGCGCGTGGGGGCCGACGGTGCGGCGGTCGCGGCGGCGGTGCGCATGCGCCCGGCGGCCGCCTCGCGGGCGTCCGGGGTGGCCCACGGAGGGAGCCGGGCGGGGAAGACCCAGTCGAAGTGGGGTGCCCCCGGCGTCACGGCGGGGGCGTCGAGGGTGTCGGCGGCGCGGCGCAGCGCGCGGGCGTGCCCGCGCCGGTCCGCCAGAGCGCGGGCGGTGGCCCACACCGGCCAGCGCAGCAGGGCCCGGTAGCCCCATGCCCTCCGCAGGGCGGTGAGGGGCGCCCGTGCGGCGAGGGCGTGCAGGTGGACGGAGTTGCCTGCGAACAGCTCGTCCCCGCCCTGGCCGTTCATGTGCAGCCGGGCCCCGTGGGAGGCGAGGTCGCGCGCCGAATGCAGGGTGCGCTCCCGCAGCCTGATGCAGGACAGCGGCTCGTCCAGTGCGGGCGAGGGCGTGTCGAGGCGGGCGAACCAGCGGGGAAGCCCGTCCGCCGGGACCACCCGGTGCACGGCCCCGGGCAGCAGCGACCGCGCCCGTTCCGCCCACACCGGGTCGTCGTCGCCGGGGTCGGAGGAGTCCCACCGGTAGGTGACCAGGTGCTCCGTGCTGCGGGCGGCGAGCAGGGACAGCGACGTGGAGTCCCAGCCCCCTGACAGGTCGCACCCGACCGTGCCCGCAGCGCGCGTGCGGGCGCGGACCGCCTCCTCCAGCGCCTCGGCCACCGCGGGCACGCCCGCCTCGGGCGAGAGCGCGGGCCGGGGCGCCTCCCACCACCGGGTCAGGCGCAGGGACCCGTCCGGGCCGAGCACGGCCGCGTGGTCGGTGGGCACGGCGTCCACGCCGCGCAGCGGGACCGCCTGCTCCAGGCCCTCGCCCGGGGACGGGACCGCCATGCGGAGCGCGACGGCGGCGGGGTCGACCGGTGCTCCGGGGGCGGCGAGGGCGTCGGCCCGGTCGGCGAGCACCCGCACGCCGCGCACGTCGGCGTGGAAGAGGCGCCGCACCCCGGAGGCCGACCCGCGCGCCCACACCCGTCCGCCGACGGCGGCGACCAGGTGGAAGCACCCGCCGAGCGCGCGGGTGCGCTCGCCGAGGCGGTCGAGCCCGCCGGCCAGGGCGGCCTCCAGGACGGCCGCACCGGCGGTGGAGCGGCCGATGAGGGCGAGCCGGGACGGCCCGGCGATGACGAGCGCGGCTTCGCCGGGCCCCCAGGTGCCCACGAGCCAGGGTCGGCCGGAGGCGTGCGGGACGACGCGGTCGGCGGCGGCCGTCAGAAGCCGGGCCGCCGGTGCGGCGTCGTCGGTGTCGGGGAGGACGGCGAACCAGGTCGGCGGTGCGTGCACGCGTCTCCTCAGCAGGGGCGGGCGGAGCGGCCCGGTGGGCGGCCCGGAGCCGGTCCGGGCCGCCCGGGGCGGGTCGGTCAGTAGAAGATGCCGAAGGTGATGCCGTCGTAGATGGGGATGGGGCCGTATCCGCGGGTGGTGTCACGGAAGTCGCCGAGGTCGGTGAGGGCCGGTGCGGTGTATTCGCGCATATGCGTGTCCTTTTCTGCCTTCGGGGGTCCCGCCGCCGGGGAAGGGCGGCCGCGCCTGCGTCCATGCCCCCGGAGCGGCGGCGGTGAAACACGCTTTCCGCGCCCTTTTCCCGAATGAATCGATGGAGGTGGGCGCGTTCTTCGCAAGCGGTTCGGTCGACCTTTCGCCGTTGCGTTCCGACCGAATTGGACGGGCATTCCGGGGCGGGCGGGGCGATCCGGTCGCCGGTCGTCCAGGCGGCGCGGGGCCGGGGTGAATGCGCGCGCGAAAGGTGAATGGACCGATAAAGGGGAAGAGGTGTCCGAACTATCGCGTTGGGGTCGTTTGCGTGATTGGTCGGGGGCGCGGGTGCGGCGGGCGGCGGCGGAGGACGCGGGGCGATCCGGCGCTAGAGAAAGGGGTAAGCGCCGTTGTCGATAATCCCGCGGGCGGTGGTCCGGAAAACGGGCGCGCGGCCGATTCCTCCGGCTCCGACCGGGGTCCCGCGCTCACTCCGCCCGGTTCACT
>NZ_ANBH01000058.1 GCF_000341185.1 Nocardiopsis chromatogenes YIM 90109 | reverse complement strand
GGCGCCCCCGGCCCCTGCGTGCCCCTGCCGCCCCGGGGCGACCAGCACGCGCAGGTGCGCGCCGCCGCGAGCAAGGGCGAACACCTCGTCCACCGCCTCCCCCGGAAGCGGGAGCGGGACTGGCGGCGACACCAGGGACTCCAGGTCCAGGAACTGCCCGGGGCCCAGAAGCCAGTCCACGCCCCGCCGGAAGTCCCGCGCCGTGTAGTCGTGCACCCCGACCACGGTCAGACGCCGGGTGACCAGGTCCGCCGGGTCCAGGCGCACCTCGGTCGCGCCGGGGCTGACCGCGCCCGCCGCCACCACCCGGCCGCCGGTCTCGGCCGCACCGAGCGCCGCGGCGAACCCGGCGGCGCTCCCCGAGGCCTCCACGACCAGGGGGAAGTCCAGCCCGTCGGGCACGTCCGTGCGCGCCCCCAGGCGCTCGGCCGCGGCGCGCCGCCCCGGCGCGGGGTCGTGCACGTACACCTGGCGTCCCTCCGAGCGGAGCATCGCCGCGCAGTGGGCGCCGACCGCCCCGGCCCCCAGGACGAGCGCGGGGGCGCCCGGATCGGCGGGCCCGGCCGCGGACAGCACGGCCGCCGCCGCGGCCACGGCGCACCCCGCCGAGACCAGGTGCGCGTCGCCCGGCCAGCCGGGCACGCGCAGCACGGGGACCCCGGGAAGCAGCCGTACCGTGTCGGCCAGGGTGCCGGTGGCGTACGGCGGCCGTGCGGCGCCCTCGTGCCCGTACTTCAGCGCCGAGCGGCACTTCATCTCCAGGCCGCGCGAGCATCGGTCGCACGTCCCGCACGCGCTGAACAGGGCGAAGACCACCCGGTCCCCGGGACGCAGCGGCGTGCCCCGCAGGTCGCGGGCGCCGGGGTCGGCCCCGGAGACGGTGCCGACACCTTCGTGGCCGAGCACGGTGCGCGGCGGCGCAGGCCGGGCGCCGCCCACGGTGTGCAGGTCCGACCCGCACACCGCGGCGGCGTCGATGCGCACGTCGACCTGCCCGGCGGCCCGTTCCGGCAGGACCAGCTCCTCGACCCGTACGGCCCCGCGGTCGAAGACCGCGGCCGACACCCGCATGCGTTCCCTCCCCGGTGTCCGTCCCGGGGCGATCCTGCACCGCGCGTCGAAACGGCCCGCGCCGACCGGGTGGACGGACGGTGAACCGGCGTCCCGACGAACACGTCCTACGCGCGCGGGTAGTCGATGTACCCCTCGGCCCCGCCGCCGTAGACCAGGTCCCAGCGCGGCTCGGCCAGCGGCGCACCGGAGGCGAAGCGCTCGGGCAGGTCGGGGTTGGCGATGAACAGCCGACCGAAGGAGAACAGGTCGGCCGTGCCGGACTCCAGGAGGGGCGCGGCCTGCTCCCGCCGCGTGGGGGCCGCCCCGTTGTAGTTGGCGATCAGCGTGCCGGACCAGCGGGGGCGCAGGTCGGCCAGGGCCGGGTAGGAGCCGCGCTCGATGACGTGGAGGTAGGCGAGCCCCAGCGGGTCCAGCGCCTCCAGGAGCGGGCGGTAGGTGGAGGCGGGGTCCTCCTCGCGGATCTCGTTCTCCGGGTTGCCGGGGGAGATGCGCAGGCCGACCCGTTCGGGCCCCACCTCCGCGGCGACCGCGTGGACGACCTCGCGGGCGAAGCGGGTGCGGCCCTCGACCGAGCCGCCGTAGCGGTCGCCGCGCCGGTTGGTGTTCTCGGCGAGGAACTGCTGGACGAGGTAGCCGTTGGCCCCGTGGACCTCGACGCCGTCGAACCCGGCGCGCACGGCGTTGCGGGCGGCGGCCGTGAACTGCGCGACGGCCTCCTCGACCTCGGCCGTCGTCATCTCCCTGGGCGTGACGTGGGGGAGGCGGCCCTGGGACGTGTAGATCTCCTCGCCGGTGATCGGTACGGGCGAGGGGGCGAGCGGCTCCCGGGAGCCGGGGAGGGTGACCGGGTGCGTCATGCGCCCGACGTGCCAGAGCTGGGCGTAGATCCGGCCCCCGGCGGCGTGCACGGCCGAGGTGACGCCGCGCCAGGCGGCGGTCTGCTCATCGGTGGCGATGCCGGGGATGCCCGGGCCTCCCTTGGCGGCCGGGCCGACCCACAGGCCTTCGCTGACGATGAGGCCCGCACCCGCCCGCTGGGCGTAGTAGGCGGCGGTGAGCGCGTCGGGCGTCCCGGTGCGGTCGTCGGTGCGGCCCCGGGTCATCGGCGCCATGGCGATCCTGTTGGGCAGGCGGAGCGTCCGGCCCTCGTAGGGGCGCAGGAGCGGGTCGGCGGTGGTGGTGAGGGTGGTCATCGGCGGGGTCCCTTCGGCGGTTCGGAGGCGGATCGGCGGCGGGTCGGCGGGTCAGCGGTCGACGGCGAGGGCCTCGACCTCGATCAGCCACTCGGGCCGGGCGAGGGAGGAGACCTCCAGCAGCGTGTCGGCGGGGTAGGGCTCGGACAGGAACTCTTCGCGCAGGCGGATGACGTCGTCGAGGTCGGCCCGCATATCGCGGACGAAGATGCCGACCTTGACCACGTCGCCGAGGTCGGCCCCGGCGGCGGCGAGCACGCGGCGGACGTTGGCGAAGGCCTGCCGCCCCTGTTCGAGGAACCCGCCGGGGACGGTGCGGCCCTGTTCGTCGATCCCGGCCTGGCCGGAGACGTGGACGAACCCTCCGGCGCGGACGGCCTGGGAGATGCGGTAGGGCGCGTACCAGTCGGGGTCGGTGGCGACCTTGCGGACGGCGGGCGCGGTGGCGGACATGGTCCCTCCTTGAAATATGCATGTACATGAATTGCTTGTACATGCATAAGTTGGCACTGCATGTACCCTGGTGTCAAGGAGGCACCGATGGACGCTGTACTGATGTGGGACCAGGTCGTCGCGCTCAGCGGCCGGGTCGAGCAGGAGCTGTCCCGGGCGCTCCAGCGGCGGCACGGTGTGGGGCTCTCGGAGTTCCGGGCGCTGTGCAAGCTCGCCTCGGCCGAGGACGGGGAGCTGCGCATGCAGGAGCTGGCCGACCGCATCGGCCTGAACCAGAGCTCCATCAGCCGCCTGGTCGGGCGCATGGAGAGCGCCGGGCTCACCCGGCGGGACATGTGCGACCGTGACCGGCGCGGCGTCTACACCGTCATCACCGACGAGGGCCGGGCCCTGTACGCCGCGGCCGGGCCCACCTACGACGCGGTCCTGCGCGAGGCCCTCGACCGGGCCGTGGGCGACCCCGCGGTCGGCGGGCTCGCGGCGCTGCTCACCGGGCGGACGCGCGCGGGGGCGCCCGCGGAGGGCGCCCCCGCCTGAGGGGCCGGGGTCAGTCCTCCAGGAACTCCACCCGCGAGGAGTCCAGGTGGTACCGGGCGGCCACGACGCGCGTTCGCCCGGAGTCGACGTACTCCCGCAGCTCGGGGTCGGAGGCCAGGTCGTCGGCGATGGACCGCGCGTTGGCGGCCACACAGTCGTCGACGAAGTCCTCGCCGGTGTCGGGCGTGGACTCCACGACCGGCAGGATGCCCTCGACGAGGTGCCGGACGTGCCCCTCGGGCATCGGTGCGCCCCGGTGCACGTCCACCGCGGCCGTCACCGCCCCGCACGAGGTGTGGCCGAGCACGGCGATCAGCGGGACGTGCAGGTGGTGGACCGCGTAGGCGACGCTGCCCAGCACCGCGCCGTCGAGCACCTGCCCGGCGGGGCGGACGGTGAACAGGTCGCCCAGCCCCTGGTCGAAGACCAGCTCGGGCGGGACGCGCGAGTCGGAGCAGGAGAGGACGAGGGCGAACGGGTCCTGCCCGCCGACCAGCTCCTCGCGGCGGGCGCGGCCCTCGTTGGGGTGGGCGGAGCAGTACTTCCTCCACCGCTTGTTGCCCTTCTTGAGCCGCTTGAGGGCGGCGGAGGGGCCGGAGGGCGGGCCCGAGGGGACCGGTGCGGCGCCCGCCGCCGCGGGAGCGGCGCCCGCGACGAGCAGTCCTGCGCCGCCGGTGAGGGAGAGTCGAAGCGTGCTTCGGCGTGACAACGCCATGGGGATCACTGCTTTCCGACGCTCGGTCCGCCCGCCGATTGAGGGGAGTGCGGGCGGAGTGGCGCGGGTGAAGCTAGTGCAGAAAGGGTGAGGGGGCAATAAACTTCTACATGACATGATGTGCGGCGTTTGTCCAGTTCAGGGGTGCCGCCTGCGGGTGCGGCGGTCCCGCACCCGCAGGTCACGAAGGGGAGGCCGGAACCGGCCGCCCCGGTCGCGCCGTCCGGGAATTCTCCGTCGCGGCCAGGGCCTCTCCGGTCTCCGGCTCGTCCCCGGCGGCGCCGGGCGCTTCGTCGGGCGTGTCGTCGGACGCGCCTTCGTCGAGGCGGACCCGGCGGAGCGTCCAGGCGACGAGGAGCGCCGCCGCCGCCATGACCACGGCACCGAAGCCGTATCCGGCCTGCACGCTGGTGGTGAACGCCTCCCGCGACGCCTCCAGCAGGGCCCCTCCCGCGCCTCCGCCCAGCTCTCGGGCGGCGGAGACGGCCCCGCCGATGCTCTCTCCGGCGGCGGCGAGGCTGCCCTCCGGCACCCCCTCGGGGACCGACCCGGCCAGCGAGCTCCGGTAGACGACCGCGGAGATCGTGCCCAGCACCGCCAGGCTGCTCGCCTGGCCGAAGCCCCCGGCGACGTCCCCCATGGCTGCCGCGGACCCCGCCTGCCGGGCCGGAGCGGTCCCCACGGCCAGGTTGGTCGAGAGCGGGAACAGCGGGCCCAGCGCCAGGGCGACCAGCGTGACCAGGCCGACCAGCACCGGCGCCCCGGCCTGCCCGGCGAGCAGCGCCACGGCGGCGGCGCCGGCGGCGGCCAGCAGCAGGCCGCCCGCCATCACGAAGGCGGGCCGCGCCCACCGGACCAGCGCGGGCGCCGCCAGGCCGCCGACGATCGAGGCGGCGGCCGGGGCCACCATCAGCAGCCCGGCCTGGCCGGGCGTCAGGCCCAGCACGGCCTGCAGGAGCTGAGTGAAGAGCATGTCGGAGCCGCCGTAGGCCAGCAGCAGGAGCAGCATCGCCCCGAGGGAGACCGAGAACGCTGGGAATGCGAACAGTCGCAGGTCCAGCAGCGGGTCCGCGACGCGGAGCTGGCGGCGGACGAACACGGCGCCCAGTGCCAGGCCCGCCGCGACCGAGAGGACGTAGGGCCACAGCGCCTCCCCGGAGGCGGAGGACTGCGCGTCGGCGATCTCCTGGAGGCCGAACACCACCGCCACGATGGCGGCCATGGACAGCAGGGCGCTTCGCAGATCGACCCTGCCCCCGGCCTCCCCGCGCAGGGCGGGCAGCAGCGGGGCGCTCAGCAGGAGGATTGCGGCGGCGGGCACGTTGGCCAGGAAGGCCGATCCCCACCAGAAGAACTCCAGCAGGAATCCGGCCATCGGGGGGCCGATCGCCATCCCGGCCGAGAACGCGCTCATGATCACCGCGACCGCCACCGAGAACCGGCGGGGGTCGGGGAACAGGGTCCGCACCATCACCATGACGGAGGGCATGAGTGTGGCCGCCGCCACCCCGAGCAGCGCGCGCATCGCGATGAGGACCTCGGGCGTGGGCGCGTACGCGGCGGCCACGGAGGCCGCCCCGTAGACGGCGGTGCCGGTGAGCAGCAGGCGCCGGGCACCGACGCGGGAGGCGAGCCGCCCCATGGTGAGCGCGAGGCCGACGGCCAGGAAGTCTCCGACGTGCAGGATCCAGAGCATCTGCGTGCTGCCGGGCGCCAGGTCGGCGGCGATGCTCGGGAGTGCCATGAAGAGCACGGTCATGTCGGTGGCGGCCATGAGCAGGGGCAGCGTGAGCACGGCCAGGCCGAGCCACTGGCGCCAACCCGGGTGGTGGGGGGCGGTCGTCATGCCGGGTCCTCTCGGTCGGTCGTCGCGCCCGCGACGGGCGCCGCGGCGGTCGTGCCGACCGTACGAGTTCAAGTTAACGTGAACTCAAGCCAGGGCGGCCCCTCCGTGGGAGGGGCCGCCCTGGGGAGGGGCTGCCGGGCTACGCGGCCGCGCGTGCCGTGTGGACCGTCGTCGCCGACAGCAGGAACGCGTCCGGCCGCAGGCGGATCCCCTCCTCGGACTCCTCGTCGAGCAGGGCGTCCAGCGTCGTGATGTCCTCCGGGTCGAGCAGGTCCCCGGCCCGCTCGCGGATGTGTTCGAGCTGGGAGCGGACGTACCCCCGTGCGACCGGCCCGAGCGGCGCCGGGACGTCGAGGAGGAACGTGCGGGTCCCGGAGGGCGCCAGCCCGGCGCGTGCGAGCATCGCGGGCCAGTCCTCCACCGTGCGCACCGATCCGGGGATCTCCTCGCGCATCCCGGCGAAGGCGTCCTCCCATGCGGCGTCGATCCGTGCCTGCAGGCCGGGCCGCCCGATACCGAAGTCGCGCGGGAGGTAGCGCTCGGGAAGGCCCCGCTCGGCAACCGCCAGCACGCCGCCGGGGGCGATGCGCGCGGCGAGCGCGTTGAGCGCCTCCTGCTGGTCGCCGATGTGGTGGACCGCGTGGCTGGTCCAGATCAGGTCGGCGGTGCCCAGTTTCGCGAAGTCGTCGGGCAGGTCGACCGCCAGCGTGGACACGCGCCGCCCCAGGCCCAGGCGGTCCGCTCGCGCCTGCGCCCGCTCCAGCAGGCCGGAGGCCTGGTCGGCGGCGACGACCTCGGCACCGGAGAAGCGCTCGGCGAACATGGTGGCGACCACCCCCGGGCCGCTTCCGACGTCCACGACGCGCGTTCCCGAGGCCGCGGCCCTCTCCTCGCCCAGCACCCCGGCGAGCCAGTCGACCGCCTGCCCGTAGAGCGAGGCGCGGAGTTCGGCCTCGGTCTCCAGGCGCTCGGCCATGGCCTCCCAGAAGGCGGGGTCGGTGTGGTCGGCGTCGCCGTGCCCGTGCCCGTGTCCATGGCCGTGGCCGTGGGAGTGGCCGTCCTGCGGCTGTGCGTTCTGCATCTGGTTCCCTCGAATCCCTCGTGGTCTCTCGCGGCGGTGGCGGATCAGCGGCCGCGGTATTCGGATACGGCCTGTTCGACCTCCTCCTCGATGAGGTCGTGGTCGATGGCGAAGGCGGCACGGCTGCCCATGGACGCCGCGACGATCACCTGCGCCATCGGGTCGGCGACGACGCCCGCGGCCCACACGCCGGGGACGCCGGTGCGGCCCATGGCGTCGGTCGAGGCGCTCCCGTCACCGTCGCGCGCGCACCCCAGGCCGTCCAGCAGCTCCCCCGAGGGCACCATCGTCGACGGGGCGAACACCGCCTCCCGTGGGACGACGGTCCCGGAGTCCAGCTCGACCCCGGTGAGCCCCGCGCCACCGGCCACGAGCCCGCGGATCCTTCCCCCGATGACGTGTACCCCGCGCGCCTCCAGGCGAAGGCGGTCCTCGTCGGCGATCTCCTGCTCGTGCGGGAAGAAGACGAGGTCGGCGGACCACTTCTTCAGCATCAGCGCCTGCCGCACGGCGTGCGGCCCGGTGCCGAGCACCCCGATCGGCCGGTCGCGGACCTCGTAGCCGTGGCAGTAGGGGCAGTGCAGGACGTAGTCGCCCCAGCCCTCGCGCAGGCCGGGGATGTCCGCGAGCTCGTCCTTGAGGCCCGTGGCGATGAGGACCCGCCGGGCCTCCAGCACCTCGCCGTCGTCGAGGAGGAGCCGGAAGGGGCCGTCCCGCCCCTCCCGTTCGATCCGCTCGACGCGGGCGTCGACGACCCGGGCGCCGTACCCCTCGGCCTCCTTGCGGCCGATCGCCAGGAACTCGGCCGGCGGAGTGCCGTCCCGTCCCAGGTAGTTGTGCATGTGCGCGGCCGGTGCGTTGCGCGGTTCGCCCGCGTCGGCCACCGTCACCGTGCGCCGGGCCCGGCCCAGCACCAGCGCCGCGGACAGCCCCGCCGCGCCTCCGCCGACGACGGCGACGTCCCTGGTCTCGGTCATCGTGACCACCTCCGCGGACACTGTGCGCCACGCTCGTCGAAAATGACAACCATTGTTGCCGTTTCCGGGACGGGGTGGTGCAATGGCGCCATGGCCGAGGACGACGGGGCAGGGGCCGCCGGGGCGGTCCGCGAGGCACTGGACGAGGTGGGGCCGCGGCTGCGGCGGCTGCGCACGGAGCGCGGCGTCACACTGTCGGCGCTGTCGGAGGCGACCGGAATCTCCAAGAGCACCCTGTCGCGCCTGGAGTCGGGGCAGCGCAGGCCCAGCCTGGAGCTGCTGCTGCCGATCTCCCAGGCGCACCAGGTGCCGCTGGACGAACTGGTGGGTGCGCCGGAGGTGGGCGACCCGAGGATCCGGATGAAGCCGCTTACGCTGGGGGGACGCACCGTGGTGCCGCTGACCCGGCAGCCCGGCTCCATCCAGGCCTACAAGATGATCATTCCGGCCGAGCGGTTGACCCCGGACCCGCGCACGCACGAGGGGTACGAGTGGATGTACGTCCTGGCCGGGCGGCTGCGGCTGGTCCTGGCCGACCACGACCTGGTGCTCGGGGCGGGGGAGGCCGCCGAGTTCGACACGCACCTGCCGCACTGGTTCGGCTCCACCGGGGAGGGGCCGGTGGAGATCCTCAGCCTCTTCGGCCGCCAGGGCGAGCGGATGCACGTGAGGGCCCAGCCGAAGAAGCGGGGAGATGGGTGAGAGTTTGCCCGGAGGTGGCGCGACGGGCATGGAAGGCCCCGCGCTGTTCGTGCACCGTGGCCTGACGGGGGTCCCGGCGGACACGGCCGCCGGCCCGGACCGGGGGGAAGCACATGAGCGGGCAACGGATGGACGGCTGGCGCGTCTTCGCCGCGTCGATGCTGGTCTTCGGCGGGGCGGTCAACTTCGTGCAGGGCATGGTGGCGTCGTTCGCCTCCGGCTTCTACCGCGTGGAGGACGGCGGGACCCTGCTGTTCGGGTACGCGGTGTGGGGCGTGGTTCTGGCGGTCTGGGGGGCCGTGCTGATGGCGGCCGGAGCGGCCGCGCTGGGCGGGCACATGTGGGCGCGGGTCGTCGGCGTCATGGCCGCCGGGCTGAACGCGATCGCCCAGTTGGCCTTCGTCGAGCCCTACCCGGTGTGGGCGGTGCTGGTCATCGCGGTGGACGTGATGGTGGTCTACGGCCTCACCGCGGCCTGGTCGCCTCCTGGTCCGCGGGTCCGAACGGTGGACTCGGTGGACGAGGCGTACCGGGCCGGGCGGGCCGACGCCGACGACGCGCCCGTCCCCGGAGACGAGACCCGCGAACCGAGGCGCCCACTGCACCACGGCGGACACGAGCAGTCCTTCGGCTGATGGAAATCCCAGCACTTTCCTTGAGTAAGCTTCGGAGTGAGATGTCTCCGACGGAGCGGGAGGGTGCCGGAATGGTGGACACGGGGACGGGGAACCGGAAGGGGGCCTTCGAGGAGGACTGCCCGAGCCGTGTGGTGCTCACCCATGTGGCGAGCCGGTGGGGCGTGCTGATCCTCACTTCGCTCCACGGCGGTCCGATGCGCTTCCACGAGCTCCGCGACGGCATCGGCGGGATCAGCGAGAAGATGCTCGCGCAGAACCTGCGGCTGCTGGCCCGGGACGGCCTCGTCGAGCGGAGCGTGGAGGCGAGCACGCCGCCCCGCGTCTCGTACGCGCTCACCCCGCTCGGCCGCGAGCTCTCCTCCCAGCTGCGCACGCTGGTCGACTGGATCGCGTGCCGCACCGACCGGATCGTCGCCGCCCAGCGGCGCTATGACCGTACTGAAGAGGGGACTTTCTCCAAGAAAGTGTCTGACTGAAAAGTGCGTACTTACGGGACGCGCTTCGGTTTTCTATAGTCGGGGCCATGAGAATCGAGATCTTCTCCGATATGGTCTGCCCGTGGTGCTACATCGGAAAGCGGCGGCTTTCGATCGCCCTGGAGCGCACCGGCGCCCGGCCCGACGTGGTGTGGCGGGCCTTCCAGCTCGACCCCGCCTTCCCCGCCGGCCTCCGGTGGACCCTCGCCGAAGCGCATGTGAGGCGCTACGGCCTCGACGCCGCCGAGGACCGGCGCCGCCGGAAGGCGGTCACCGACGTGGCCGCCCAGGTGGGCCTCGAGTACCGCCTCGACCGCGCGGTCATGGCCAACACCGCCGATGCGCACCGCCTGGTCAAGCACGGCGGCGCCCACGGTAAGGGCACCGAGACGGCCGAGGCCCTGATGCGCGCCTACGCCGTGGAGGGCCGCGACATCGGCGATCCGGTCGACCTGGGCGGGATCGCCGGGGAGCTGGGCCTGCCTCCGCTGGAGCCCGGCGCCTACAAGAAGGAGGTCAATGAGGACCTGGCCCGCGCGGCCCGGTACGGAGTCCGCGGCGTCCCCAGCCTCGTCGTGGACGAGAAGTACCTGCTGGTCTCCCCAGACGCCGACGACCTGGTCGGCTTCCTGGAGCGCCGCCCCGGCTGAGGCCGCGGATCACGTCTGCGGAGTGAAGGCGAACAAGCCGAGCAGGGACACCGCCGGCACGGAGACGAGCGCGATCCACGGGACCCAGGCCCACCGCCGGGCCAGAACCCATGCGGCGCCGGTGGTGGCGGCCAGAAGCGCCGCCGTCGCCGCGAGCGCATAGGACGGGAGCATGCTGTGGTCGCCGCGTTCCCGGGCCAGGTCGCACTGCGCGCGGCCCATCTCGGTCAGGGGCAGGGAGCACTCGGGCGGTTCGCTGACGAGGAGCGCGACGAACAAAAGCCACAGGATGGCGACGATCGCCAGCAGCGACGTGACGACGAGCACGCCGACCCGGAGCGGGGAGGATGGGGCCATGGGGGGTCAGCCTCGCCGGGGGTTGAGAGTGAAGGCGGGGTCGGGGGCGGTGCCGTCTTCGGCCAGGTCGGCGGTGAGTTCGCCGATCAGCGGGGCGTACTTGGCGCCGTGGCCCGAGCACGGGGAGCAGACGACCACCGGGCCCTTCCGGTCGAGGATGAACTCCTCGTCGTCCGTTGAGGTGTACAGGCAGGTCGCCTCATTGAACGGCTCGGGCTCCAGCCCGGGGAACCACTCGCGCACATACTCGGTGACGCGCTCGCGCGCGCGTGGGTCGACCGCCCCGCTCCTGGTGTCCGGGGTGACCGGGCCGCCCAAAGGGTCGAGGAACTCGGCGATCTTGCGGCCGTCGCCTGGGCCGCCGTCGCGCCCGCCCGCGAGGCTGTAGGTGAGCGGGTCGCGGTGGTGGATCACGGTCGGGGCGTCGGCGGCCAGCGCGCGGCGGGGGAAATGGAAGACCTGCTGCTGGGTGACGGTGAGGCGGGGGAGCGGGACGACACCGTCCAGGAGGGCGGGCGCCCAGGCGCCCGCCGCCACGACGACCCTGTCGGCGCGCACGGTCCCCGAAGGCAGGGTGAGGACCGCGTGGTCCGCCTCGGCGGAGATCCCCAGGACGGGGGTGTCCGGATGGAACGTGCACCCGTCGCGGCGGGCGAGGCCGGTGAAGGCATCCATAGCGGCCTCGGAGTCGACGGTCCCGGCCTCGGGGTGGAACAGCACCCGCCCCTCGAAGCGCGCGCCCGGCCAGCGTGACTCGGCCTCGGCCGGGGTGAGGGACTCGTAGGGGACGTCCTCGGTCTCCAAGGCGGCGGCGATGGCGTCGACGTCGGCATTCCCGTGGTCGACGCCGCCGGTCATCCGCAGGAGCGCGGCACCGGACTCGTCCTCGGCAGCGCGCCACAGGTCCATGGCGCGCCCGGTGAGGCGGACGTGCCGGGTGTCGGCGTAAGCGCGCCGTACGACGCGTGCGCTGCCGTGCGAACTGCCGTGCCGGTGCCCCGGGGCGTGCCGGTCGAACAGGGCGACCGCGTGCCCGCGCCGGGCGAGCGCCCGCGCGGTGGCGGTCCCCATGAGCCCGGCGCCGATGACTGCGATGCCCGTGTGCGAAGGTACTGCGTCCATTGCGCTCCCGGGAAACGGAGGGGCCGTGGGCCGTGGGCGGCGATGCCGTTAACGGTATCGGGGAAGTCGGCGTAGAACCGTGGTCACCGGTGAGCGCTCACCAGGTCCTGGGCCGCCTCCGCGAAGGCCCGCACACGGGCGGTGGCCGAGTCCGCGCGCCAGAGGAGGTGCGTCTCCACCGGTGGCGCGTCCACGATGTGCACATAGGCCACGTCCGGCCGGGCGTGATAGCGCCGCGTGCTGGCCCCGACGGGCAGGACCCCGGTGCCCGCGCCCACCTGAGTCAGGGCCTCGGGGGTGGTCAGGGAGGACGCCGTCAGGAGTGCGGCGCCTTTCAGGTCGGCGCACCGGAGGGTGTCCCGGCGCGCGAAAGGGCGGGTGACGGGGACCGCGAGGAAACGCGCCTCGCTCACCAGGACGGGCCCCGATGCGATGCCCCGTTCTCCCTCGGCCTCCCCGTCCTTCTGCGCCATCGCCATGTCGGCCGTGCCGTCGCGCAGCAGGGTCAGGACCTCGTCCGGGCGCACCTCGCGCAGGCGGACCGCGCACTCGGGGTGCCGCTCGCCGAAGAGCTCAGCCGCCCCGGCGAGCAACAGGCCGTGCTGGGGCTCGGTGAAGCACACCCGCAGCTCCCCGGTGAAGCCCTTGCCCGCCTCCACCGCCCTGGCGATGGCCTCACCGATCGCCTCCCAGTGCGGCAGCAGGTCGTCCCGCAGCGCGCGCCCGGCGGGGGAGAGCTCCACCCGGCGGCTCGTCCGGTCGAACAGGGGCACGCCGATGCGCCGTTCGAGCGCGCGGACGGTCTGGCTGACGCGGGACGTGGACACGCGCAGCCGCTCGGCCGTGCGGCCGAAGTGCAGCTCCTCGCAGAGCGTGAGGAAGGTGTCCAGCTCGTGCCGCTCCAGCATGCCGGTCCCCCGATCGTTGAGCGCTGCTTCACGATCGTTGCACACATCGGCGTTGTTCCGAAGAAGCGCACACCGGAGCCTTGAGGAGGCAGAGCGAGAGACCGGAGAGAACAGGCGGAGCGGACCCATGGATACGACCACCGGACACGACCCCGTCGCCCGTGACCTGAAGGACCGCGCCGAGGCCGCCGACGCCCTCTACCGCTTCGCGCTCGGCCAGGACCTCAAGGACCGGGACCTCCTGGCGTCGGCCTTCGCCGAGGACGCCGAACTCGACTTCCGCCCGGCGGCGGCGAAGTGGGGAGCGCGCCCGCCGGTGATGACGGGCCGGTGGGACATCACGGACACCATCCTGCGGATGTTCACCGGCCGGGTGGACACCACCCACCAGGTCGCCAACCCGCGCGTCGCCGTGGCGGGCGACACCGCCCGGATGACCGCCCTCGTGGAGGCCCAGCACCTGCTCTCCGAGGACCACGCGGTCTTCGCGCTGCTGAAGAACCACTATGAGGTCGACCTGGTCCGGGACGGGGACCGCTGGGCCGTCCGCCGGATGCGGATCGAGAACGCCTGGTACACGGGCGACCCTTCGGCGATCTTCGGCGCGTGACCAGGCTGGCGGATGAACCGGTGGGGCTCGTCATGGGCCGTTGGCGGCGCTCTCACGGGTGAACGCGCGGCCTACCCGTGCAGCCCGCGGAGGCGCTCGGCTGCCAGGGACGCGACGGCGGGGTCGGGGTCGTCCAGCAGCCCGCCAAGGGGTGGGACCAGCTCGCCGTAGTCGCCGCGCCACCGTTCCAGGAGGTCCGGGACCCCCTCCGCCGTGGCCGCCTCGGCCAGGAAGGGGACCGCCCGGACGGCCGCCTCGTGGATGTAGCCGAACTCCAGGAGCTCGATCTCCAGGTCGCCGAAGGAGTCCTCCCGGATCTGCGGCTCGGGATCGAGCAGCCCGCGTATGAGGTCGGGGATGTCCGAACCCCCGCAGCCGCTCTCCAGCGCACCCCAGTCGATGCCGTCCAGCCCCTCGAACACGCCCGCCCCTTCCACCGCCCGGACCCGCGACGCCCATGGGACGGGGGCTGCGGGAGAGTGGTTCCCCGCAGCCCCCGTCCAACGGTCGAACGCCTACTCCAGGCTGAAGGAGCTGAGCCTCACCTCCCCGGTGAAGACCAGGTAGACGTCCTTCTTCTTGCCGCCCGGGGCCTTGCCCAGGTCCCCGGTGAACTCCTCGTAGTCGTACACGCCCCCGGTGGCGCCGATCGCGGCCTCGCCGATCTTCCTCCCGTCAGGGGCGCCGACGCGCACCTCCACGGCGGCTCCGCCCGAGGCGGCGGCCGCGCGGGCGGTGAACACCGACGGCTTGGAGGACAGGTCCGTGCCGTCGAACGCGATCCAGTCCCCGGCGTCCGCCTCCACGGTGTCGCCCTCGACCTTGGTCTCGTCGGCGAGCGCGACGCCGGAGTAGCGGTCGAAGTCGGCCGCCCGCGTCCGCCCGGTCAGGTCGCGGGCCGGGATCCTCTCGCCCTTGACCTTGATCTTCATGCGGTGCCGGATGTCGTCCGCCGACGCGCCGACCATGAGTTCGTGCTTGGCCTTCTCCACGGCCCACTCGCCGCGCGTCACGTCCCAGAAGCCCAGGTCCGCGGCGTCGACCGTGAGTTCGGCGGTCACCGTCTCCCCGGCCGGGACGCTCACCCGCGCGAAGTCGCGCAGCTGCTTGAGCGGCTGCTCGGTGCGCGAGTCGAGCTGGCGGGAGTAGAGCTGCACGACCTCCTCGCCGTCGCGGCCGCCGGTGTTGGTCACCGGCACCTCCACCGTCACGGTCCCGTCGGGGCCCACCTTCCTGCGGTCCGCCTTCGGCTTCCCGTACTCGAAGGAGGTGTAGGACAGCCCGTGCCCGAACGGGTACAGCGCCTCGCCCTCGAAGTGGCGGTAGGTGTGCCCGGAGTGCTGGACGTCGTAGTCGCCCATGTCCGGCAGGTCGCCGGTGGCGCGGTACCACGTCTGCGGAAGGCGCCCCTGCGGCTCCGCGTCGCCGTAGAGCACCGACGCCAGCGCGTTGCCGGTCTCCTGGCCGGCGTGCGAGGTCCACAGCACCGCCGGGACGTTCTCCTCGGCCCACGGCACCGCCATCGGGTAGCTGCTCTCCACCACCAGGACGGTGTTCGGGTTGGCCTCGGTCACCGCCTCCAGCAGCTCCTGCTGGGCGGGCGGCAGCTCGATCTCCTCCCGGTCGTCGGTCTCCCTGCCGTTGATGAAGGGCATGTTGCCCAGCACCACGACGGCCGCGTCGGCGCCCGAGGCCGCCTCGACCGCCTCCTCGGCGCCGCTGGAGAGCACCTCCCGCTCGAACACGGCCGCGTCCTCGACCGCGTCGGCCGACACCGACAGCCGCCCCTCGCCGTCCACGGCGATGTACTTGCGGTTCCACTCGTCGTATCCGGCGTACTTCAGCGCCACCCCGCCGTCGACCTCCTCGAAGCGGAACAGCTGCTGCACGAACCACCCGTTGGGCTGGTCCTGGTCGTTGTAGAGCCGGTTCCCCTCGCCCAGGCCGACGACCTTGCCGTTGGCGTCGGTGCGCAGGGTGACCACGCCCTCGCCCCAGTCGAAGACGGTGAGGGAACGCGCGTCCCCCTCCCCGTCGCCGACCCGCAGGACGCCGCCGTCCTCGTCGCCGGAGGCGGTGACGTATCCGCCGTCGGCCTTCAGGGCGATCCGGTCGGCGCCGTCGCTGACGCCGACCGATCCGGCGTCGCCGAGCCGGTCGGCGATGCCGTCGGCGGGGGTGGAGCGGTAGGGCATGGTGCCGCTGTACCAGTCCTCGTACAGCGTGTCGGCGAGCGGCCCGACCACCGCCACATCCGTGTCGGACCCGGCGTCCAGCGGCAGCGCCCCGTCGTTGCGCAGCAGCGTCATCTGCGACGTCGCGGCCTCGCGGGCCAGCTCCCGGTGCTCGGGGGAGTCGATCACGTCGGGGGTGATGTCCGAGTACGGGACCCGGTCCGGCGGGTCGAACTCGCCGAGCCGGAACCGCACGCTCAGGATGCGCCCCACGGCCTGGTCCAGGTCCTCCTCGCCGATCAGCCCCTGGTCGAGGGCGTCGGTGAAGCGCCCGACCGTGACGCTGGAGTCCTCGCCCTGGTCGGTGTAGCTGTCGATGCCCGCCTTGAGCATCGCGGCGTGCGATTCGGCGTGGTCGTCGTAGTAGCCCTGGGTCTCCACGACGTTGCTCGGTGCGAAGGCGTCGCTGACGACCATCAGGTCCTCGTCGCTCCAGGAGCGCACGTCGTCCAGCAGCGGGGTCAGGTGGGCCGGGCGCCCGTTGACGAGGTTGTAGGAGGCCATCACCCCGGTCGCGTTGCCCGCCTCGATGGCCGGGCGGAAGGACGGGTACACGTACTCGTTCAGCGCGCGCGGCGGAACCGTCACCGACAGCCGGTCGCGCTTCTCCTCGATGTTGTATCCGGCGAAGTGCTTGAGCGACGGCGCGGTCTTCAGGTAGAAGTCGTCGTCGCCGCGCAGCCCGCCGGTGTAGGCGGTGGCCATCTCGCCGACCAGGAGGGGCTCCTCGGAGTAGCCCTCCTCGTTGCGGCCCCACCGGGGGTCGCGCAGCGGGTCGACGACCGGCGCCCACACGTTGAGGCCGTGCGCCGCGGGGTCCTGGGCGTTGAAGCCGCGCATCTCCGTGCCGGTCACGTCGCCGACCCGCTCGACGAGCCCGGTGTCCCAGGTGGCGCCGAGCCCTACGGCCTGGGGGAACACGGTGGCCTCGCCCAGCCAGGCGACGCCGTGCAGGGCCTCGGTTCCGGTGCGGAAGGGCTCCATCCCCAGCCTGGGGATGGCGGGCTGGTACTGGTGCAGCAGCGAGATCTTCTCGTCGGTGGTCAGACGCCCGATGAGGTCGTCGATGCGCTCGTTCAGGGGGAGGTCGGGGTCGCGGAACGGGGGATCGTCGGCGGCGGCGGGCNCGGCCCCCCCCCCCCGCCAGCACGGCCACGAGGCCGCGCGGGCGGGGGAGACGGGGGATGGGCACGGCGGGTTCCTCCTTAGCGGGGGGTGCGGAGGGGCAGCCGGGCCCCATGGCGCGTCAGCACCGGGGCCCGGTCCAGGGGGGCGGCGAGGCGAACGGTGCGGCCGCCCGGGTGGACGTCGCCCGTCCACGGGTCGGCCCACTCGGAACCTTGGGGCAGGTACACGTCGCGTTCGCGGGCGCCGTACTCGGTGACGGGCGCGACCAGCAGCTCCGGGCCGAAGAGGAACTGGTCCTCCACGTCCCAGCACCCGGGGTCGTCCGGGTGGTCGACGAACAGCGGGCGCATCGGAGGCAGGCCGGTCTCATGGGCGGTGCGCATCTGCTCCATGACGTAGGGGCGCAGCCGCTCGCGCAGCAGCACCAGGTCGCGGAGGATGCCGTAGACCTCCTCGCCGTAGGACCAGATCTCGTTGGGGCCGCCGGACATGTCCNNGGACATGTCCGGGTCCAGCCGGTCGACGAACGGCTCGCGGAAGCCGTGCAGGCGGAACAGGGGGCAGAACACGCCGTACTGGAACCACCGGACCAGCAGCTCCCGGTACTCGGGGGAGTCCTGGTCCCCGCCGTGGAAGCCGCCGATGTCCGTGGTCCACCAGGGGATGCCGGACAGCGCCGTGTTCAGGCCCGCGCGGATCTGCGCGCGCAGGGAGGGGAAGGTCGCCGCGATGTCGCCCGACCACAGGGCCGCACCGTAGCGCTGGCTGCCCGCCCACGCCGAGCGGCACAGGGTGACCACCTCGGTCTCGCCCTCGGCGAGCATGCCCTCGTAGAAGCCGCGCGCGTGCTCGGCCGGGTAGATGTTGCCGACCTCGGTGCCCGGACCGGCGTGGTAGCGCAGGTTCTGCGGGTGGCCGGGCTTGATCTCCGGCTCGCACGCGTCCAGCCACCACACGCGGATGCCCAGGGAGTGGTAGTTGTCGCGGACCTTCTCCCACACGTACCGGCGGGCCTCGGGGTTGGTGGCGTCGTAGAACGACACCTGCACGTGGCCGTCGACGCCCTTCTCCGCCCACTCGGCGTGCACCGGCGGCCCCTGCTCGGTGGCCACCAGATGCCCGGCGCCCAGCATCTCGGAGTAGTTCTCGCTGATCGGGCTGACCGACGGCCACACCGACACCATCAGCTCGGTGCCCATCTCCCGCAGCTCGCGCACCATGGCCGCCGGGTCGGGCCACTCCTCGGGGTCGAACCGCCAATCGCCCAGGTGGCTCCAGTGGAAGAAGTCCGAGACGATCACCGACAGGGGCACGCCGCGCCGCTTGTACTCGCGCGCGACCTCCAGCAGCTCCTCCTGGGTCTTGTAGCGCAGCTTGCACTGCCAGAACCCGGAGGCCCACTCGGGCAGCTCCGGCGCGTGCCCGGTGGCGTCGGCGTAGCGGGCGAGCACGTCGGCCGGGCGGCCTGCGGTCACCCAGTAGTCGATCTGCCGCGCGCTGTCGGCCACCCACCGGGTTCCGGTCTCGGCCAGCTCCACCCGGCCGATGGCGGGGTTGTTCCACAGCACGCCGTATCCCCGGGAGGACACCAGGAACGGGATCGTCACCTCCGCATTGCGCTGCACCAGGTCGACGACGGCGCCCTTCTGGTCGAACAGGCCGTGGGTGTGCTGCCCGAGGCCGTAGAGGCGCTCCCCCTCATAGGCGCGGAACCGCTGCTCGATGCGGTAGTAGCCGTTGCCGGTGGAGGTGAACGCGCGCGGGCCGGGCCACCAGAAGTGCGCGCGCTCCTCGGCGAACAGCTCCTCGGCCGTCCCGCCGCGCAGGAAGCGCAGCATCCCGTCCGCGCCCACCTCGACGGTGACCGCGCCGTTGGAGAGCACCGCGCGGTCGTCGGCCACCACCGTCTTGGCGTCGTGGTCCGGGCGCGGGCCCAGCGCTCCGGGCAGGCCGTCGGTCAGCCCGTACAGACCGGCCCGCACGCGGACCGCGCCGGAGCCCCAGGCCTCGACCCGGACGACCTGGTGGCCGCCGCGCCATTCGATTCCCCCGTCGATCTCGTGGAACACGCGCTGTCCTTTCCGTAAGGCGGATGAGGCGGGTGAGGCGGTGTCAGTCCTTGAGGGCGCCGCCGGTGACCCCGGCGGCGACATAGCGCTGGGCGACGACGAGCAGGACCGCCGCGGGCACGGACGCGATCACGCCGGTGGCCATGACCCCGTTCCAGTCGGCGGTGTGCGCGCCGATGAACCGGTAGATCGCGACGGTCACCGGCTGAGTCGCGTCGTCCTGGTTGAGGGTGACGGCGAACAGGAAGTCGGCCCAGGCGAACAGGAACGCGAACAGCCCCGAGGTGATGACGGCGTTCCGGCTCACGGGAAGGACGACGGAGACGAGCACGCGCAGCGGGCTCGCGCCGTCGACCTCGGCCGCCTCGGTCAGCGCGCGCGGGATGGTCACCATGAAGGCGCGCAGGATGAGGACGGCGAAGGGGACGGCCAGCGTGGAGTCGGCCAGGATCATCGCCGCATAGGTGTTGAGGATCCCGGCGGTGTTCATGACCGCATACAGCGAGTTGGCCATGACGATGCCCGGGATCATCTGCACCAGCAGCAGTGCGAAGAGCATCGCGCGCCCTCCCGGCAGGGAGAAGCGGCTCAGCGCGTAGGCGGCGGGGACGGCCACCGCCAGCGTCAGCAGGACCGTGCCGACGGCGACGACCGTGCTGTTCAGGAGCGCTCCGCCCTGCCCGGAGAGCGCCTCGCGGTAGCCGTCGAGCGTGCCTCCCAGGGGGAGCCAGCGCGGCGGTGTCTCCAGCAGCGCGGTGGAGGGCTGCAGCGAGGCGTTCACCATCCAGTACAGCGGGAACAGCAGGACGCCCACGATCAGCAGCGCGGCCACCGTCGTGCGCGCGGACCGGGTGGGCCGGGTGGGCCTCATCGTGCTCCCCCTTCGTCGGCGGTGCGGCCCGAGCGCAGGTAGACCAGGGCGAAGGCGAGCGCGATGAGGATGAGGACGTTGCCCGCGGCGGCGCCCGCTCCGAAGTCCAGGTCGGTGAAGGAGATCTGGTAGGACCACGTGGTCAGGGTGTGCGAGGCGTTGGCGGGCCCGCCGTTGGTGAGCACCACGATCACGTCGAAGACCTTGAGGGTGTAGACGAGGCCGAGCATCAGCACCACCGCCGTGACCGGGCGCAGCAGCGGCCAGGTGACGTGCCGGAAGCGCTCCCAGGGCCCGGCGCCGTCGAGCGCGGCGGCCTCGTACAGGTGCCGGGGGATGTTCTGCAGGCCCCCGTAGAGGATGACCATGTTGAACGGGATGCCGACCCAGATGTTCGCGATGGTCACCGACGCCAGCGCCATGTCGGTGCTGGAGAGCCAGGCGATGCCCTCGCCCCCCAGGGGCGCCCACCCGGTCAGCCGCTCCACGGCGCCGCCCAGCCCCAGCAGGGCCTGGTTGAGCACGCCGTACTCCTGGTCGTAGATCCAGCGCCACACCGTCCCGGACACCACCAGCGGCAGCAGCCAGGGCACCAGCAGCAGCGAGCGCAGCACCCCGTTGAGGGGGAACCGGCGCTGGAAGAACACGGCCAGCGCCAGGCCGATGCCGAACTGGAAGACCAGCGAGCCGACGGTGAACAGGACGGTGTTGGCGAGGGTCTTCGTGAAGAGCGGGTCCCCCAGCAGCCGGGCGTAGTTGTCCAGGCCGGTGAAGGGCGCCTCGCCGGTGTAGAACGACGCGGCGGTGTACTCCCGGAAGGACATCCCGACGTTGGTGGCCAGCGGGTAGCCGAAGAAGACGGCGATGTACAGGGCGAGCGGCGCGAGGAACAGGGCGCCTCTGAGCCGGTGCGACGGCATCGGTGGGTCTCCCTACGACGCGGGGACGGACTCCTGTGCCTGGGAGAGCGCCTCCTCAGGGTCCGCGTCGCCCGCGAGGACGGACTGGATCGCGTCGGCCAGGGCCGAGGACACCTCCGGGTAGTCCTCGCCCAGATCGGCCGTGCGGGAGCGCGCGCTGGGAACCGACTCGACGAACGGCGCCATGCCGGGGTCCTCCTCGGCGAGCGTCCGGGCCAGCTCCTCCTTGCCCGGCACGTAGGCGTTGAGCTCGGCCCACTCGGTCATGTTCGCGTCCTCGACCAGGCACTGCAGCACCTCGACGGCCTTGGCCTCGCGCTCCTCGCCGTTGCGCGCCACGGCCCACACCTCGCCGCCCATGGGGGGCGCGGGCTCGGCCCCGGCCTCGGGGACGGGCAGCGGCACCACCCCGTACTCCACGTCCTCCTCGGCGAGGACCGGGAGCTGCCAGGAGCCGTTGACCATCATCGCGGCCCTGCCGCCGACGAACTGGTCCTTGACGTCGGCCTGGGTCCAGTTGACGGCCGACTGCGAGACGGAGCCGTCCTCGACCAGGCCCGCCCACAGCTCCAGGGCCTCCACGGCCTCGGGGGAGTCGACCTGTGTGAGCTCGGCGCCGTTGGACCAGAAGAACGGCTCGAAGGTCCAGGTGCCCTCTTCGTGGCCGATGGCCGAGAACGCCAGGCCGTTGGTGTCGCCCGAGGTCAGCTCCTCGGCGGCGGACCGCAGGTCGTCCCAGGTCTCCGGCGGTTCGACGCCGGCCTCGTCCAGTTTCCCGGTGTCGTAGAACAGCGCCAGTCCGTTGACGCCGGCCGCGATGCCGTACAGCGTCCCGTCGTGGGTCCCGGCCTCCAGCACCGAGGGGTAGAAGCCGTCCGTGGACACGCCCGCCTCCTCCAGCGGCAGCAGCGCCCCGGTGGCGGCCACCTGCGGCAGGTCCGGGTTGTCGATGAGCATCAGGTCCGGCAGGTCCTGCTGGGAGGCGCCCTGCAGCAGGCGCGGCATGAGCTGCTCGCGCGGCAGCTCCTCGCGCTCGACGGTGACGCCGGCCTGCTCGGCGCAGCCCTCCAGCATCTGTGCGGTGGCTGCGTTCTGCGGCTCGGCGATGTTGTAGTCCAGCGAGGTCAGGACCGAGGCGTCGCCCTCGTCGGAGGAGGGGGAGCAGGCGGTGGCGAGCAGGCCCGCGGCGAGCAGCGCGCAGGCGGGGCGCGCGGTGCGGGCGGCGGCGGTGGTCGGGGGTGCGGGACGGGGCACGTGGGCCTCCAGGGGTCGAATCGCTTCGATGGCACTGGCGCGACGCGCTCTTCAGGGCGCGGGGCGCCGGTGCGGGCGGAGACGGGTGTCGGGGCCGGTGGCTCGGGGCGGGGAGGGTCAGGCGCGGCGCGGGGGCGGCGCGGTGCTGGAGCGGTCCACGAGGGTCGGCGGGAGCAGGGTGACGCCCGCGGGGGTGCCGCCGTCCAGGCCGCGGACGGCCAGCTCGACGGCGCGTTCGGCCAGCTCCTCGGCGGGCAGGCCGACCGAGGAGAGCGCGGGGGTGGCGGACGCGGCGACGTCGTCGGCGCCGATGGCCACCACGGACAGGTCGCCGGGCACCGAAAGGCCCGCCGCGCGCACCGCGGCGACCAGCGGCTCGGCGGCGGCCTCGTTCTGCACCACGAGGCCGGTCGTGCCGGGGTGCTCGCGCAGCAGCTCCGCGGCCGCCCGCTCGGCGGCGGCGCGGGTCTGCTCGCACGGCAGCACCGCGGGCTCGGGGCCGCCCAGGGCGCGGGCGGCCTCCCGGAACCCGGCCAGGGTGCGCTCGGCGAAGCCGGTGCGGCGCTCGTAGACGGCCGGGGGCTCGCCGACGAAGGCCAGGTCCCGGTGGCCCAGCCCGGCCAGGTGCCGCACGCAGAGCCGACCGGCCTCGGTGAAGTCCAGGTCGACGCAGGCCAGGCCGTCGGTGTCGGCGGGCACCCCGATGAGCACCGCGGGCAGGCCCAGTTCGCGCAGCACGGGGATGCGGGCGTCGTCGATCTCCACGTCCATCACGATGATCGCGTCGGCCATGGAGGACCCGGCGACCCGGCGCAGCCCGTCGGCGCCCTCGGCCTGGGTGAGCAGGAGGACGTCGTGGTCGTGGTCGCGGGCGCGGGTCACCACCGACACGGCGAACCGCATCGCGACGGGGACGTGCACGTCCGAGCGGAGCGGCACGACCAGGGCGAGGGTGTTGGAGCGGCTGCTGGCCAGCGCGCGGGCGCCGGCGTGCGGACGGTAGCCCAGGACCCGGATGCTCTCCAGGACCCGGCGGCGGGTGTCGGCGGAGATGGAGCGCTTGCCGCTGAGGACGTAGGAGACGGTGCTGGGGGAGACCCCGGCGTGCCGGGCGACGTCGGCGATGGACACGGGCACCCCCTTCACCTCCCGGCGGGCGGCTGCTCTCCGGGCGCCCTTCGACGGTGTCGAAGCGCTTCGATTGCGGTGATGCTAACCCCGGCGCTGCGCGGGCGCAATGGGGGTTCAGCGCTCCAGTGCCACCACTGAGGGGTGGGTGCCGAACAGGCTGACCGTGAGGGAGTCGCGGACGCGCAGGCCGACGGACTCGGCGAGGGGCAGGTGCGTGTCGGGGTCGTGCAGGAGCAGCACGGCCCGGCCGCCGTCGCGCCTGAGCACCCGCTGGACCTCCCCGAAGTACCGCTTGGGGTGCCGGGCCAGGGAGCCGTGCGGCTCCACCTGCAGGCCCCAGGGAGGGTTGCCCACGACACGGTCGACGGTCCCGTCGGCGAGGGGCAGGCGCCCGGCGTCCGCGAGCGCGTAGGCGATCGGCGCGTCCTCCTCCGCCGCGTCAGCCGAGTTCGCCGCGGCTCCGCGGAGGGCGTCCGGGTCGGCGTCCGTGCCGACCAGGTGCAGCCCGGGAGCGAGGTGCCGGGCCTCGATGAGGATGGTGCCGGTGCCGCAGGTCGGGTCGAGCACGCGCGCGCCGGGCGCGAGGTCGCCCACCCCGGCGAGCCGGGCCATCGCGGCGGCGAGCGGGGGGTGCAGCGTGCCCGGCACCGACTCGCGCTTATAGGCCCGGCGGTGCATCGGTCGGCCGGTGAGCCGGACGGCCAGTGCGGCCTCCGGGCCTTCGAGGGTGACCCGGATCGGGAAGGGCTCGCCGTCCTCGGGCGGGCGCCCCTCACGCCGCGAGCGGTAGGGCAGGCCCAGCACGTCGGAGGCCTCCCGGCCCACGGCGTCCTCGATGTCGTAGCGGTTGAAGTTGCGCTTGCCGAGGAAGGAGGCGACCACGTCGATCCGCGTGGGTGAGGACGGGCCGCCGCAGCGGCCGCGCAGGTTCAGCAGGTCGCGCCAGGGGGCGGTGCGGGCGGGGGCGGCGAAGCGGTCGAGTTCGGCCTTGGTGTGGCCGATGCCGTCCAGCGTGGCGGCGAGCAGGAACACGTCGTCCACGGTGCGCAGGCCGAGCACGCGCGGGCCGGGGTCCTCGGAGGAGAACCAGACCTCGCGGTGGCGCAGCCGCTCCACGGTGCCCAGGCCGCGTTCCTCGATCTCCCGGGCGGAGACCTCTTCGAGCCCGCGCAGTGTCCGCGCCATCAGTCTCGCGCCCAAGTTCCGCGCTTCCTCCCCGCCGTCGTGCAACCGTCCAAGCGTACTGGTCAGTGCTGCACCAGGTCGTCCGGCGAGGGGAGGTCCTCCAACAGGTCCTCGGGGGCCGACAGCCGCCACGCCTCCAGGACGAGTTCGCTCAGCTCGTCCAGGTCGATCCTGTCGAGGTGGACGACCACCCAGCCGAATCCCCCGGTGGTGAACTGCACCTCGAACACGTCGGGCCGCTCGGCCACGAGCGCGAGCTGCTCGGAGAGCGTCTGCTTCAGCCCGACGGTCCGCGTGCGGGGCCAGAGGTACCCGAAGTTCCTGCCGTGGACGCTGAAGGAGGTCCACTGCGCGGACTCCTTGTGCACCACGTCGGGCAGCGCGTCCAGGAGCCGGAGGAAGCGTGTCATCTCAACACTCATGGGATGAGGAAACCACAGGCCACCGACCGTCGGCCCTCCTGCCCGGCGGGTGCCCGCACCGGATCGGAAGAGGGCGGGCCAGGTTCCGTTGGTCGCTGATAGGCCATCGGGGTGCTCGACTCGGACGGCAACCTGCACATCGCCGGCCGCCCGGTGACCGGGCAGAAGGATCTGGGGTACCGGCTCCGCGGCCTTACCGGGCCGTGGCGGCCGCGCTCCGCCTGCCGATGAGGAACCAGCACAGGGCGCCGAGGAACGGTGCGCAGATGATGAAGATGGCCCACACGAGCTTCATCCCCACGTCGAGCCGGGACGTCAGGCTGCCGAGGAACGCGGCGACGATGAAGACGACGTAGGCCAGCATGGCGAACCCGGTGAGGAGGAGCAGGGCGATGCCGCCGTACTGGGGGAGCAGGTCGGCCAGCGGGGCGGCTTCGAGGGCGGGCATCGCGGGGAGTCCAATCCGTTCGGTTTCGACGTCCCCTTCACGGTAGGAACCCGATCCCGGCCGTTTCCTCGCCCGGATGACCGGTTCTCCGCTAGATCGGAAGTCGGTGGTGGCGCCCGATGGCCATCCCATCGTCGGTCCCGGAGGCGTCCGTTCGTCGCGCCCGGCGGCTCACAGATGGAAGGCCGTGGTCGCGCCCAGGGCGGCCCGCTCGGTCACGACCCGGTTCACCGGCGCGCTCTCGTCGGCGTATCCGAAAGAGACGCCCACCAGGAGCCTCCCTTCGGGGACGCCGAGTTCGCTCCTGACGGTGTCGGCGTAGAAGCTGAGCAGGCCCTGCGGGCAGCTGTCCACGCCGTAGGCGGCCATGGCCAGGAGCAGCGTCTGCAGGTAGGCGCCGACGTCGGCGGCCAGCCGGGCCCCGCCGTCGCCGGTGACGAACAGAAAGGCGGCGTGCGGCGCGCCGTAGAAGCCCAGGCTCTCCGCGTCATAGGCCGCGCGCGCCGCATGGTCGTCGGCGCCGATGCCCAGTGCCCCGTACAGCCCGGCGCCGAAGGCCGCCCGCCGTTCCTGGTGGACGGGGGTGTACATGTCCTCGGAGTACGGGAAGTCGACCGAGGTGCGCTGTTCGGCGTGGGCCGCCTGCAGGGCCTTCGCCAGCCGTTCGCGCCTCGCGCCGCCGACCACCTCGACCCGCCACGGTTGCGCGTTGGAGTTGGACGGCGCGCTGCCCGCTAGGGAGAAGATCGCGCGCAGGGTGTCCTCGGGCACGGGGTCGGGGCGGAACGCGCGGGTCGCGTGGCGTCCGCGGATCAGCTTCTCGGCGTAGTGGCTCAGCTCGGTGAAGGCCGGTTCGCTCATGGGACTCTCCTCAGACTCAAGTAAACGCATCCGTTTACCTCAGGAGGGACCATAGCCGCTTTCTCCGCCTGAAGTAAACGGAGGCGTACACTTGTGGCATGAGCACCGTGACGACGGCGCCTCGACGGCAGGGGCGCGGGGGGCGCGAGCGCATCCTGGCCGCCGCCGCCCGGCTGTTCGCGGCCCAGGGGATCAACGCGACCGGCATGGAGCAGGTCGCCGAGCAGGCGCCGGTGTCCAAGCGCACGCTCTACGCGCACTTCCGGACCAAGAGCGACCTGGTCGTCGCCCACCTGCAGGACCTCGCTTCGACGGGGCGCACCCTGGAGGGTGTGCTGACCCGCGAGGACATCCCGGCCAGGGAGCGCATCCTCGCCCTGTTCGTCCTGCCCGCGGACGACACGGCCCCGGTGCGCGGCTGCCCGTTCATCGACGCCGCCGCCGAGTTCCCCGACCCGCAGAGCGCGGTCCACTCCCACGCCCGCGAACAGAAGCTCCTGATGGTGCGGCTGGTGACCGAGCTGGTGACGGAACTGGGATGCCGCGAGCCCGCCGCACTCGCCGAACAGCTCGTGACACTCGCGGACGGAGCCGCCAGCCGCGCCATGGTGCTGGACGCCCCGGACTACGGCCGCCACGCACGAGCGGCGGCCGAGGTCCTCCTGGACAACGCCCTCTCGCGCACAGGCTGACCGGGGGATCGACGGCCGCGCCGCGCTGGTCCCGACCGTCCTGCGCGGCCGGTTCGCGGGCCCATGGGCGAAGTCGTAGGGTCCTCGGTCGGAGAGCGATCCACCAGAGGCAAGGACGGCATCATGACCGACGCACTGGGAACGACCGTCGACATCCCCGCCCTCGACGGCACGGCGGATGCCTACTTCACTCACCCCGGTGACGGTGGCGCCCGTCCCGCGGTGCTTCTCTACATGGACGCGTTCGGCGTGCGCCCGCAGCTGCGTGCCATGGCGGACCGCATCGCCGAGGCGGGGTACGCGGTGCTGGTCCCCAACGTCCTCTACCGTCACGGCCGCGCCCCGGTGGTCGAACTCCCGGACAAGATCGCCGACGAGGACCGCGAGGCGTTGTTCGGGAAGCTCTTCCCGATGATGGGCGACCTCACCCCTCAGGCGGTGGCCGCCGACGCGGACGCGTACCTGACCTGGCTGCAGGCCCGCCCCGAGACCGACGGGCACCCCGTCGGAACGGTCGGCTACTGCATGGGCGCCCGGCTGTCCCTGATCACCGCGGGGAGCCACCCGGCGAAGGTCGCCGCCGCCGCGGGCCTCCACGGAGCCGGACTCGCCACCGAGGCACCTGACAGCCCGCACCTGCTCGCGGACGGGATCACCGCCGAACTGTACTTCGGCCACGCCGACGGCGACGCGGCCAACCCGCCCGAACAGCAGGAGCGCCTCACCCGGGCGCTGGCCGCAGCGGGGGTACGCCACAGGGCAGAGGTCTACACGGGGGCCGACCACGGATTCACGATGGCCGACACCGAGGCGTACAACGCCGAGGCCGCGGACCGCCACTGGCAGGCCCTCTTGGACCTGTTCGCCCGCAACCTCTAACCCGCCCCGAAGAGCGGTCGGCCACAGAGCGAGCGCGGAGTGATCGAACGGTGCCATGTAGGTACGTGCCTCATCAGGGCCGCTCGGTGAACTGGCCGTTTCGGTAACCGTCCGGCCTGAGCGGGTGCAAAACTGCCACTGCAGGATCCTGGAACGTGAACCGGGGCGACTGTGCCCGGTGTCAGGTGGCCCGAGGCAGGCTCGAGAGGGAGCGTGATCATGGGTGAGAGGCGGTATCGGCTTGCCGGTGGCTACCCTACTGGTGAGTACGGAGAATGAGCCAAGTTGTCGAAAACAAGAGATTGCTTGGTGAATCGCCCCAGGTCACCGAGTCTGCTCCCCGCGCACGCGGGGCTGTTCCCGCGGTCACTGCGGGCATCCGGCTCACGACGTCCTGCTCCCCGCGCACGCGGGGCTGTTCCGGTCCACCTGGGTGAAGGACAGGTTCCTCGTCGCTGCTCCCCGCGCACGCGGGGCTGTTCCCAGGTTACATCGATTGTCAGTGATGTTCTTCCGCTGCTCCCCGCGCACGCGGGGCTGTTCCCGGATTCTCCATCTGCCAGGATAAGAAAGACTTGCTGCTCCCCGCGCACGCGGGGCTGTTCCCTGTGGGTGGGGCGCCCCCGACGCCGCAGAAGACTGCTCCCCGCGCACGCGGGGATGTGGCCTTTTCGCCGATGCGACCCCGCTACCTGCATTAACGCCGGTCGGGGGTGGTGTTTTCGTCGTGGTGGCCCGTGAGGGGCCCGGCCTTTTCCAAGGCCGCGTCTACCAGGGCGTTCGCGGCGTTGGTCTGGCCGGTGAACCAGTGGGCGTAGGTCTGCATGAGCACTTCGACCGTGTGGCCCAGGCGCCGGGCGACCTCAGGGGCGGGGACCCCTGTGTACAGCAGCCAGGAGGCGCATCCGTGCCGCAGGTCATAGGGGCGGGAGGCTACCCCTAGCGACAGCTCCGAGGGCGTGAGCGCCGCCTCACGGGCGCGGGACCAGGCCGCCCGGTACAGCTTGCCCGGGAACACGTCGTGTTCGCCGTGCGGGGAGGCGTGCCACCACAGCCGCCCGTCCGGCGCCGTGCCGTAGCGGGCCAGGTGGCCCCGCAGCAGACCGACGAGTTCCGGGCACAGCGGCACCGGGCGCACGTCGTCGGATGCGCGCTGTTTCAGCTCGCGGTCCTCCCCGTGGGCGCCGTCGTCGGTGTAGCGCCCGGCCACCTCGCTACGCGAGCCCGAGGCCATCAGCACGCCCCACCCGGGCACCGCTTCAGGGTCGCGCACGTCTTCCGGCCACACGATGTCCTGGGCCCGTATGCCCCGTGTCTCACCCGGGCGCGTGCCCGCCAGGTAGGCCGTGGCGAAGAACGCCGACAGGTAGCCGTCCCGCTCGCGTCCGCTGTCCATCAGGGCCCGGATGAGGCGGGATGCCTGTTCGTAGTCGGGGACCGTGCGGGGGTTGACCGCATCGGCCGAGCGCGCCCGCCGCATGCGCACCCCCGCGATGGGGTTCGCGCCGATGAGCCCCCGGGCTACCGCGTGGTCCAGGGCGTTGGACCAGATCCCGCGCCGTCGCCGCAGCGTGTCACCGGCCACCCGGCCTTTGCCGTCGGCGCGCATCGCCGAGCGGTCCAGCACCTGGCGCGCCCCCTTCTCCGAGCCCGCGTCCGAGACGGGCAGGCAGACCCTTTCCAGCCAGGCCAGGCAGTGGCGGTCCAGCTCCGACAGCGAGGCCGGGTCGGGCGGGATGACCCGGTCCTGTGCCTTCTCCGCACCGGCGACGATGCGGAAGGCCAGCGCGGCGTGCACCGCCTTGCGCACCTGCCAGGCCGGGGCGGGGGCCGCGCACCGCTTGAGGGCCGCGTCGTCGATTGCCGCAAGGGCCAGCCGGGCGACGTTGTCGGCGATGGTGCGGCGGGTGTTGCCCGAGGAGGTGTGGGCCCAGGCGTGGCGCACGAAGTCCCGCAGCAGCGACCACACCGACTCCCGGGAGGCGGCCCAGGACTCGGGCTCACCGGTGACGGTCGAGAAGCGCTCACCGGCCCGGGCCGCGCGGTGAAGTGCCGTTTTGTGGTTGTTCGCGAGTTCCTTGGTCAGGAACGAACGCGACTTCTCCGTGGTGTCGATGCGCCACCGCAGCTCCCACGGCTTTTTCCGGTTGGCCCGCTTGCGGACCTCCCAGAACTGAATGTCCTGCGCACCCTCACTCATCCGCGGTTCCTTCCGTCTAGCTGATTGGATCGCACCCATTCTATGAAATCCGAACGGTTAATCCGAATGCTTCCACCGGGGGACTTGAACGTTCGCGGCCCTTTTCCGTGCTCTATCCACCGGTACACCGTCCGGCGGCTGAAACCCAGCTCACGCGCCATACCGGCCACGGTCAGCACCCCGTCCCCACTCAACGCTCCACCTCCGCAGAAACCGACTCAGAGCCATTCGCCACGGGCCGGCCGCGGGCCACGGACAACGGCCGGAAAAGGCCAAACAAAAATCGGGAATTGCATTCCATCAGGTTGACGGTCACGCGGCGGGCGGCCCACAGGCCGAACCCCCGACCACCCGCCCCTTCGCCCGGCGGGCGCCGAGGCGCATAGGACGCGCTTCGCGCGGCAGTGTTTCTGCTCTGTGGCCGGGGCCACCGCCAAGCCTCCGGCGCGCAGGAGGGGGAAGGGGCGGACGCGCTTCGCGCGCGGATTTTCTCCGTAAGCGCCGCCGGGGCCCGGGGGCGCCTCACAGCTCACGGGCCAGCGCGGCCTCACGCGCCAACAGCTCCCGGTACTCCTGGCGGGCGTGTTCCAGGTCGGCCGTGATCCCCGCCGCCAGGTCCGCATCGGCGAGCCCGGTGAAGCCCGAACCCGCATAGGCCCACTGGCCGAGGAGTACCGCGTCCCCGGTCGCGGCCCGCGCCCACGGGTCCGGCGAACCTTCTTCGACGCGTTGGCGGGCGCGCCACGTGCGCCGCACCGCCCGCAACGCCGCCATAGTGGTCGAAAACCGCCTGCTCTTGGTGGCCAGGTGGCCCCGGTAGCCCAGCGTGTGCGCCCACCGCCGCAGCCGCAGATCAGCCAGGTCCCGGCGCCCGCCCAGGGCCCACGCGGTGGCCGCCATCCGCGCCAGGTGCGGCCCCACCTTCGCCACCAGGGCGGGCAGGTCCAACCGGCGCAGGCGGTGCGCCAGCGCGGCCGGGGCGCCGTCCGAGGCCGTCTTGGTCGCGTACTTCGCCAGATAGGCCGCCAACCTGGCCGGATCGTCCTCACCCGTGGAGGTCACGTCCCGCACGTCAAGCTGCGGGCCCCACTCGCACGAGCGCAGCGCCCCGTCCGGCGACGGCAGGGGGAAGGACACCGAGCCCACCGCCGAGCGGACCGCACCGGCCAGCAGGGCGGGCGTGGCCCAGGACGGAGGCGCCACCACCGCACCCCTGGCGTCAGGGTCCACGCCGTCCAGGCGCACCACCGCGTGCAGGTGCACCAGCCCCCGCCGCTGGTACTCGGCGACCTTGACGTAGGAGACCCGCAGCAGCCGGTCAACCTCGCGGACGGTCACGCGGCGGCCGAGCGCGGCCGAGGCCGCCGGGGCCAGCGCCCGACCCACCGCGATCCGTGTGCGCCGCCACAACTCACCCACGTGCGCGTTCCACATGACAGCGCCCGCGTAGTCCCAGCACTCCGCACAGACCGGGGTCCCCATCACCCGGTGGTCCGCCTCGTGGACCAGGTCGCAGCCCACCGGCCGACCGTGCACGCACCGGGAGCCCGAGCGGCGCGGACGGCACGCCCCGCCCCGGGCCGAGTGCACCGGCCCGAAGCTGGGAGCGGTCAGCGTCACGAACAACCTCGGATGCGCCCCCACCGTCCCGGGCACCGCGTCGTCGGCCGTCGCGCCGTCGCGTCCGCGCATCCCGGAGGCCACCAGGTGCCACAGGTCGCGGCGGTAGCGCTCCGAGCAGGCCGGGCACACCGAGGCCCGCCGGTCCCCGCACGCCACCAGAACCACACCATCCGGCGCATCCCGAGTCGTGAACGCCGCCAGCACCTCACCCGAGGCCGCATCCGCCGCAGCCGCCGACCCGGCCACCCGAACCGGCCGTACACACCCGCCCACGCGTTCCACCTGCGCGCGCCAGGAGGGGAAATCCTCCCGGGCCATTCTCCGGTGGACCGCCTCCACCCACCTGTCATCGACCCCGTTCGGATTCCCAGAAGACACGGCACCCCCGCAGTCCCGCTAGAACGCGTGTTCGCCTTCTGTGATCGATGCTCACCCGCGCCCTGGAAAATGTCCAGAATCACGAATACACAGGTCACGGCATGGTTGGAAATGCGAAGAGCCCCTTCACCTGCGCGGACGGGCAAAGGGGCCAGGCGGGGCTTTCGGGGAGATTGTCGGTCGGGGGTGCCTCAGCCGAGCATGGACGGTGCCAGGGCCGCCACGGCGAGTACTTTCACGCTCTGGCCGAGATTGAACACTGCGTGCGCGGCAATGATTGGCCAGATGCGCCCGGTCCGCGCGTACAGCCAGGCCATCACCAGCGCCGCCGGGGCCAGCGCCAGCACGGGCCAGCCGTAGTAGGCGTGGTAGGCCAGCTTGGCCACCACCGCCACCGCCCCGACCTCCCAGGCCGGGCGGCGGGCAGCCCCGAGGAGCAGCACCACCAGGCCGACCGCGACCAGTTCCTCAGTGAAGCCGGTCGTCACCTGGGTCGGCCCCATCATGGCGACCATCCGCGCGACGTCACCGAAATCCCGCATGATGAAGCCGCCTTCGGCCCCGGTGGCCGTGCGCACCGCGCCCACGGCCGAGACACTCGCGGCGTAGGCCACCAGCGCGCACACGAACACCGCAGCACTCTGCTTGCGGTTGCGACCGTGCGGGGCGAACACCTCGCCCAGGCGCAGGCCGGTCGCCCGAGCCGCGGCGACGGCCATCAACAGCGCCAGCACCACTCGGACCGCGTGTTCGGCCCACGTCATCGCGGCCACCGGCCACAGCTCATCGGGCCCCGGGGGCCGCACCTCAGGGACGTAGCCCTCAGCCAGCACAAGGGCCTGTTGGAACAAGGACTGGCCGAACACCACCAGGTAGGCCACGGCGAGCAGCCCGTAGGCGGCCCAGGGCGACAAGCGCCGGGGCCGGACGGGATCGGCCGTGGCCTCAGGCACCGGCGCCAGGTAGGCGAGCAGGGCGCCCGCACGTCGGGACAGGGGGGTAAAGGGGGTCGTCGGCAACGAGGGATCCTCAGCTATCGAAGGGGCGGATTCACATCACGGGCCGCCGCAGCGGGCGGCACCACGGGGCGCGGCGCCTCAGGGGCGCCCCGGCCGCTCAGCAGCACCCAGAACAGGGCCGCCAGCACCGCCAGGAGCAGCCACAGGCGCCACGGGCCGACAGGAGCGGCCAGCCGCCGCGCCGGGCGCATCCCGAACGCGGCAAGGGGCAGGCCCACAGCGGTGAGCGCGACGTACAGGGCCAGGACCTCATCAGGGCGCAACAAAGGGCGGGGCCTTCCCGGGTAGGGCCGTTCACAGGGGGCGCGGGGAGGGGGTCAGGGCGAGAAGGCATAGGACAGCACGCGGCGGTTCCCTGCCAGCACCAGGTGCGCGACCTCCACCGGGCCCCGTCATTGGCAAAGGCGGTGGGTGCCCACCCGCCCGCCGGGAATAGAGGGGGTCACCGGCGGGCGGGGGGCGGCTTCAGGCGTCTACGCCCTCATCGCGCAGGAACCTTTGGATGTCGCCCAGGTACACCCGGACGATGACCGAGCGCAGCGTGGCCCCGTCGTGCAGGGTGTAGAGCTGCCCGGTCCGGGTGGGGACGCGGAGCAGCACGTAACCGGCGCTCGCAGCCGCAGCCTTTACCCGGGCGATCGCGGCCCCGTACTCACAGCCCAAGGGGCGGCGCACCCTTCTCACGCTGCGCTCCCGCCCCAGGGGACAGGGGGGCCGGGGGGTTGGTGGGTCGGCGGAGCGGGCGCGTGCTGCCCGGCGGCCTGCGCCTTCATCTCCTGCGAGACCACCGCCGACAGCGCGTCCAGGTCCGGGGCGTACAGGTAGGGGTGGAACCCGCGCTCCAGCTCCCCGGGGGCCAGGCGCCGTGTCCGGTCGGCGACCCACTGCCAGTCGCGCGGAGCCTTGGGCAGGAAGGTCGCCACCCACCCGGGATGCTGTTGGTTCCACTCCCAGGCGGCCGACCTGATACCGGTCGGAACGTCCGGAAGGCCCTCGCCCCCCGGGCCGGGTGCGGGTGGGGGGTTCTTCGGGATATCGTCCATCTCGTCTCACCTCGTATCCAGGTGGGGCCGCGCCCCGGGGCCGTTGCGACCGGCCGCCGGGGTCTTGGTCACTTCTGTTCCTCGGTCCCTTCCAGCAGGGTGCGGAGCTCTGGAACGGTGGGCGCGGACAGCACGACGTCGCCGCGCACCGCACGCCACTCGCCGGGGTCGTCGGGAAGGTCGCGGCTGATCTCCCAGTCAGGGAAGTCGGCGGCCAGCACCTCTGCCGCAGTCGGCCAGCCGTGAAGGTTCTCGCGCTCCCACGCTCGCGGCCTCATCGCTCCTCCAGGGATTGGGGATGAGGACGAAGCTACGGAGCGCACAAGGCCGGAAACAGAAACGGGGCGCAGCCTTTCGACTACGCCCCAAGGGCAAAGGGATACGGTGCGTATCCCCTACACAGGAACACCCAGGAAGTCGGCCAACTCGCGCTGCTCAGCGCTGGGCATCCGCTTGGGTGCCGCGAGGATATCCTCAGCGACTTCACGGGCCGCCTGCTGGTAACGCAACCACTCGGGCGCGTCCTGCCGAAGGCCCTGCAGCACCTCAAGGGCGGCACCGGGGTCACCGGTCTGGAGGTGGGCCTTGGCCTGGTCGATGCGGTGCCTGTTCACCCCCGTCTTCAGGCGCTCCCCTACGTCGCCGGGAACGTGCTCCGACTGTTCCAACACCCGGTCGGGGTGCCCGGTGACCAGCTCCGATTCGATGGTCTTCAGTTGCACCGTGGTCCTGCCGAACATCAGGTGCTCAGCGGTGTCCACCTCCTCATGGAGCCGGGCCGCAGCCGAAGCCGCCATCGAATGGAACTCCCGCGACTCCTCCGCGCGGTTGTTGCGCGCGGCAGCGGCCCCCGCGCGCAGGAGCAGCCAGCCCCAGGCGCTCAGTTGGTCGGAGGTGGCCCGGGACATCCGGGGTTCGATCTCGTCAGCGGTGCGCACACACAGCGCCTCCACCTCCGAGAACCGGGCCTGTCGCATCAGCGCCCAGGCTTGCGAGGAGATCGCGGCCGCTGCGAGCGGCTGGTGCCCGATCTCCAGCGCGTCACGCAGGCTGTCCCGGAGGGCGGTCAGGGCAAGGTCGTGTTGGCGGACCTGGATCAGGTAGCGGCCCGCAACCCCCAGGATGTCCGCGCGCAGGCGATGGGCTTCGTCCTTGTCGCGCCCGTCGAGTTCACGGACATGGAGGTGGGCGGAGCGGATCACGGAGGGGGCGAGCCGGGCGACATCGTCGTATCGGTCCGCGTAGTAGGCCAGCGACACCGACTTCGTGGCGCGGCCGAGCATGACGAGGTCGGGTTCGTCGCTGCCGAGGTTGAGCAGGGGGTCCCCCGTGATGCCGGTCGGGGGGTTGATGGCCGCGCGGATCGCAGCCAGCGAGGCATCCGGGGAGTCGTCGCCGGGCGTCGGAGCGGCCGGGGTGGCGAAAGCGAGCGTGGTCTTGCCGAGGGCGCGAGCGATGGCGTTGAAGGTCTCCATCCTCGCACTGCCGCCCTGTTCGATCTTCTTGATCGTGGGAAGGGCCAGGTGGGCGGCTTCGGCGAGGCGTTCCTGAGTCATGCCACGGCGGCGGCGCAGCTCTCGTATGCGATCGCCCGGGTTGATATCGTGACTCATCAGTCAGGTCCCGTCCTCTTGGGGGTTCGCAGTCCCAGGGTAGGACGGGACCTTTCCCGTGTCTTCGGCCCACAGCCGTTCGGGCCATGCCCGTAGCAGGGGGCGCACCACCGGTAGGGCGTCCTCACGGTTGTGTGAGGAGTTTCCCTACAGGATCAAGGCCCGCCCGCGCTTCGCGCGGGCGGGCTTCGCTGTGCTCGCGGTGGGGCGGCCGTGGGTCGCTCCGCTCACGCGGACATCCGTGCTGCGCGCGCTCCTTCGTCGCGTGCTCGCACGGCGCCCGCTCCGCGTCGCTCCCCGGCCTCCCGCCGCTCCCAGCGCTCACCGCCCGCACACCTCGCCCCAGGCGCGCCCGCCCGCGCAGGGAAGAACCCCCGGAACACCGTGTTTCCGCAGGTCCGGGCGCTCCGGCCTCCGCTCCGCTTCGGCTGGCGGAGCCGCGCCCGACCTTCTATCCCCCGTGCTCCGTGTCGAGCCCTGTGGCTCCAGTGAGAACAGCGCCTTCCAGGTTCGCGTGTTCGAGTCGGGCGCCCCGCAGGTTCGCGTGTTCGAGTCGGGCGCCCCGCAGGTCCGCGTGTTCGAGTCGGGCGCCCCGCAGGTCCGCGTGTTCCAGCCCGGCGACCACCAGGTTCGCGTGTTCGAGCCGGGCGCCCAACAGGACCGCGTGTTCCAGCCGGGCGCCCAAGAGGTTCGCGCCCTGGAGGTCTGTCTCATGAAGGTCCACAGGATTGGCCTCCGGACGTCGGGGACGGCGTCCGATAACCGTCAATGCCGCCTGCACGTCCGTGGAAGGCCGCTCTCGGCGCTCCACCTGCCCGGATGGGTCCGGGGTGCCAGTGGGCGGGTGCATCCACCGGCCCCGGCCATCCGGAGGGGCTTTTGGGGCCTCTACGGGGGCGGGGGCGTTCTCCCGCACGAACGCTGACAGCACCTCTACCACGGTCGCGTGGTCGCGCTCCGACTCGCGCATGATGTGCTCCAGCGAGTAGATCCCGCCGATGCGCTCCTCCATCTTGTCCGAGGCCAGATGACCGATCGCCGTCGCGTAGCGCTCCGTGAACTGGCCCCGCCGGTTCAACCGGTAGTTGACGGCCGTGAACACCAGCGCCGACAGCGCCGCAGTGCCCCCCACCGCCTGCAACACGGTCGTGCGCACCTGGTTCAGCGCCGCCGCCTCATCCTTGCCACCCAAGTCGTGCACGACCGGCCCGGCGACCCAGTCGGTGAAGGGCCCCAGCAGCAGCACCAGGACCAGCCCCACAACCACCACGGCCAACGGCACCGCCCACACCCACAGGTACCGCCGCCCCCACACCTTGACCGCGTTCCACGCCTTCTTCCACCGCATGCGCGCCATTCCAGCACCAGCGGCGGACACATGCCGCCATAAGCCCGGAAGCGTGACCTTTCCGCATGCTCGGGCCGCCCGCGCCGGTCGGGTCCGGTCGTCCGGGTCCGTCCACGCTCCCGCGCCGGGGCGGGACCCTACGGCCGGGCGGCCCCGGACGGGTAAGGCCGGTGGAGCCCTCCGGGCCCGACCGCGCCCCGAGCTTACGGCCGCCCGGCCCCCGCCCCGACGCTCCCGCGTGACCGGACCCGTCCAACCTCCGCGTCGCGGCCGGGAACTGGGGTGAATCCGGGGCGGGCCACGCCCAGCCGGGGCATCGAGCCCCGCCCGGGCGTCGGAGCAGCGCCCGCACAGGTACAGCACCCCGTCCGGGCGCGGCGACGGGTTCCCACCGGCCCGGGACACGCGGCCCGGGGCCGGGGTAGCGTCGCCCCTATGACCGACAAGGCCCCCGTGGTCCGCATCGAGGCCGCCCCCACGGCCCGCCGCGCCCAAGCCCGGAACGAGGCGCGCAGGGCCGAGGCCAAGGCCGAGCGCACCGCTTATGCCCACCGGATCGCCGAGGCGTTGAAGCGCAGCGGGGCCGTGGTCATCGACTGCCGGGACGACGCCCAGCGCCAGGAGGCCCGCGCCGCCGGGAGACTCGCCGGGCGCATCCGGGGCGTGAGTGTGCGCACGACGGTCGTGGAGGGGCGGGTCGCGGTGTTCGAGCCCGACCGGTCCGCCAATCCCCTACAGGTCCGCTTGGACGAGCGCCGGGCGAACCGGGCGTTGGACGAGGCGTTCCGCAAGGCCGGGCCGCTCACCGGGCCGTGGCCCGACGAGACCCGCTGACCAGCGCCGATACTGTCCCGTTGGCCCGTGTGTGGCCCGGGAAGCACGGCATAGGCTGTCTTTTGGTGTCACACGATGGCACACTGCCGAGTGCCCCGCCGCAGCGCCGCAGGTCAGGTGCCCCCGCTCTGACATGCGAGGGGGCGACGCCCCCGAAGGAACGCCGCCCCAACACACGCGGGGCTACTACGCCGATGCCATCGGGGTGCATCTCCGTGACGGGCTTGCGAGAGTGGCCGGATACGGACAGTCAGGACAACCGCAGCATGTGGCGTGCCTCGGTGCGCTTGAATCTCCCCATGCCCTACGAGGAGTACGCCCACGAGCTAAGCGCTCACCTGAGCGCTGCAGCACGGGCGGTGTGGGCCAAGCACGACTGGGACTCCGGCGGCTGGCTGCCACTGTGGCGGCACATGGGCGACAGCGCGGGAACGGCGGCCTACCTCTGGGACGAGTGGCTCCCGGCCCAGGTCCGCGCCCGCATTGGTGAGGCCCTGCCCGGTGGTGAGGCCGACGGCCGACGGCTGGCGGTCTGGCTCGCGATGGTGCACGACATCGGCAAGGCCACCCCGGCGTTCGCCTGCCAGGTCGAAGGGCTGGCCGAGGCCATGCGCTCGCACGGCCTGAAGATGCCTTCGGCCGCGCAGATGGGCAAAGAGCGCTCACTCGCCCCCCACGGTCTGGCCGGGCAACTCCTGCTCGTGGCCTGGCTCCAGGAGAGCGGGTGGCCCAAGCGGGCCGCGCAGCAGGTCGGGGCCGTCGTCGGCGGCCACCACGGCGTGCCTCCCAGCGACGCCGATCTCCAAGACGCCCTGGCCCACCCGGAACTGCTGTACGGGCCGACGGGCACCGACACGTGGCAGCGGGTCCAGCGCGAACTCCTCGACGCGGCCGCGTCCGCCTGCCAGATCCGCGAACACCTGGACGCCTGGTCGCCGGTGAAACTGCCGCAGCCGAGCCAGGTGCTGCTCAGCGCGCTGGTGATCGTCAGTGACTGGATCGCCTCCAACGCCGCTCTGTTCCCCTACTTCCAGCAGGCGGGCTCCGCCGCCGACGGACGCGTATCCCGTGCCCTGCAGCGGCTTGGCCTGAGGGGGCGCTGGCGCCCCCGGCGTCCGCAGGGCAGCGCCCAGGAGGTGTTCGCCGCGCGCTTCTCCTGGGACGAGAGCACCCGGGTCCGGCCGGTCCAGGAGGCCGCGCTCGCTGCCGCGCGGGCCATGGACGAGCCGGGCATGCTCGTCATCGAAGCGCCGATGGGGGAGGGCAAGACCGAGGCCGCTCTGGTGGCCGCCGAGGACCTGGCGGCGGTGTCCGGAGCGGGTGGCTGCTTCGTCGCGCTCCCGACCATGGCGACCAGCAACGCGATGTTCTCGCGCCTGGCCGACTGGGCCGGATCGCTGCAGGGCCTCGACGGTTCGGCGTCGGTGTTCCTGGCGCACTCGAAGGCGGCCCTCAACGACGACTACGCCGATCTGCCGTTCGCCGGGGTGGAATCGGCCGACGACGTCGAGCGCGACGCCGCCGAGAGCCGGGGCGGCGGGCTGGCGGCCCACTGGTGGCTGCGGGGCCGGAAGAAGGGGATGCTCTCGGACTTCGCGGCCGGGACGATCGACCAGCTCCTCTTCGCGGGCCTGAAGAGCCGCCACCTGGCGCTGCGGCACCTGGCCGTGGCGGGCAAGGTCGTGGTGGTCGACGAGGCGCACGCCTACGACACCTACATGAACACCTACCTGGACACCGTTCTGTCCTGGCTGGGCGCCTACCGGGTCCCGGTGGTGGTCCTGTCGGCGACGCTTCCGGCGCGCCGCCGCAGGGAGCTGGTCGAGGCCTACTGCCAGGCCCGGCGCGGTTCGGCCGAGTTCGATGCGGTCGAGAAGGCGCAGGGGTACCCGCTCCTGACCAGCGCCGTGCCCGGAAAGGCGCCGCGCGTGGAGGCCGTGGAGGCCTCGGGCCGCAGGACCGAGGTCCGGATCGAACGCCTCGACGATGATCCGGACGTCCTGGCCCGCCGTCTTGAGAGCGAGCTGGCCGGGGGCGGCTGCGCGCTGGTCGTGCGCAACACCGTCAAGCGGGTCCACGCCGCCGCCCGGGTGCTGCGCGACCGGTTCGCCGGAACGGACGTCGAGGTCACCGTCGCGCACGCGCGCTTCGCCGACCTGGACCGGGCGGACAAGGACCGGGAGCTACTGGCGGCCTTCGGGCCGTCGGCCAAGGTCGCTGAACTCGGCGGACGGCGCCCCGAGCACCCCCGCATCGTGGTCGCCAGCCAGGTGGCCGAGCAGTCCCTGGACATCGACTTCGACCTGCTGGTCACCGACCTGGCCCCCGTCGACCTGATGCTGCAGCGCATGGGCCGCCTGCACCGCCACCTCCGCGGTGAGGGCCAGCACGAGCGCCCCGAGAGGCTGCGCACGGCCCGCTGCCTGATCACCGGAACCGCCTGGGCGAAGCAGCCGCCCGAGCCGGATTCGGGGTCGCAGTTCGTCTACCGCCCCTACCCCTTGCTGCGTGCGGCCGCGGCGCTCGATCCCCTCCTCCAGGCCGACGACGGCCGAGGCTCCGCTGGCGGGTCGGTGGTCCTGCCCGACGACATCGACCGCCTGGTCCAAGGCGCCTACGGACCTGATCCGATCGGTCCCCCCGAGTGGCAGGAGGCGCTGGAGCAGGCGCGGGAGTCGCACGAGGTCGAGCAGGCGGCCAAGACCGAGGAGGCGCGCGCGTTCGTGCTCGGCGCGCCCGCACGGGCGGGGCGCTCGCTCATCGGGTGGGTCCAGGCCGGGGTCGGGGACGCCGACGACACCCCGCGGGGCCGGGCGCAGGTGCGCGACGCGGGGGAGAGCCTGGAGGTGCTGCTGTTGCGGCGGCGTGCGGACGGCGTGCTCACGACCCTTCCCGGCCTGGGGGAGGGCAGGGGCGGCATCGAGCTTCCCACCGACTTCGCCCCGTCCGAGGAGGCCGGGCGCATCGCCGCCGCCAGCGCGGTGCGCCTGCCCTTCCCGCTGGTCGCCCCCTGGGTGATCGACCGGGTCATCGGGGAGCTGGAGCAGAACCTCTTCCCGGCCTGGCAGGACAAGGACGCCCACTGGGTGTCCGGAGAGCTCCTTCTCATCCTCGACGAGGACTGTCGGACCCGCCTGGCAGGCTTCGACGTGCACTACTCCCACGAGGACGGTCTTGAGGTGACCGATGCCCACTGACGGCGGCGCAACAGGCTTCGACCTGACCGAGCGCCCCTGGATCCCGGTGCGTAGGCGCGACGGCAGCGAAGCCGAGCTGTCCTTGACCGAGGTCTTCGAGGGCGCCGACAGCGGCCCGAACGGCATCCGCCGCATCGTGGGCGACCTTCCCACCCAGGAGTTCGCCCTGCTGCGCCTGCTGCTGGCCGTCCTGCACGACGCCCTCGACGGGCCCGCCGACGTGGGGGAGTGGCAGGAGCTGTGGGAGGCCAAGGAGCTACCCGTCCAGCAGATCCGCGACTACCTCGGCCGACACCGCGACCGATTCGACCTGCTGCACCCCAAGGCCCCCTTCATGCAGGTCGCAGACCTGCACACGGCCAAGAACGAGTTCTTCCCCCTGGACCGGATCGTCGCCGACGTGCCCAACGGGGCCCCGTTCTTCACCATGCGGGCCCGCGGCGCCCAGCGGTTGGGCTTCGCCGAAGCGGCGCGCTGGCTCGTGCACGCCCACGCCTACGACCCCTCCGGTATCAAGTCCGGAGCCGTGGGTGATGCGCGGGTGAAGAACGGCAAAGGCTACCCCCAGGGTGTCGGGTGGGCCGGGAACCTCGGCGGGGTCTTCCTGGAAGGCCGGGACCTGCGCGAGACGCTGCTGCTCAACCTCATCGCCTTCGACTCCGACATCCGCACCGACGACCAGGACCGACCGGCGTGGGCCCTCCCGCCCGCCGGGGCGGCGGCACTGCGCGGCGCCGAGCAGGTCTATCGCCCCTACGGCCTGCGCGACCTGTACACCTGGCAGGGCCGCCGCATCCGCCTCTTCGCCGATGACGACGGGGTCCACGGGGTGCTGCTGTGCTACGGCGACCCGCTGGACGCGCCCAACCAGCACCACCGCGAACCGATGACCGCCTGGCGGCGCAGCCCGGCCCAGGAGAAGAAGCTGGGAAAGAACCAGGTCTATATGCCCGCCGAGCACGATCCGGCCCGCAGCGCCTGGCGGGGCCTGGAATCGCTGCTGCAGGGCCGGGCCGGGCGCCAGCGGGGCGAGGCCGCCGAGCGCCTGCGCCCGGGGCTTGTGGAGTGGGCCGCCCGCCTGGCCAACGACGGGGCGCTCCCCGAGGACCATCCCGTGTCCGTGCGCACCGTGGGGGCCAGGTACGGGACCCAGCAGTCGGTCATCGACGAGGTGACCGACGACAGGGTCAACATGCGCATCACCCTGCTGGCCGACCGTTCCGCGCAGCTGCGGCAGGCGGCCGTCGACGCCGCTGCGGACGCCGATCAGGCGGTCTTCGCCCTGGGGAACCTGGCCACCGGTATCGCCCGTGCGGCGGGCCTGGACGCCGAGGCCCCGCGCGCGCAGGCCCGGGACCGGGGCTTCGGCGAACTCGACCACCTCTTCCGGGTGTGGCTGGCGGGGCTGGCCTCCGATTCCTCTCCACGGGAGGAGCGGCGGAAATGGCAGCGCCAGGTGCGCCGAGCCATCGCCTCGGTCGGCCGCGAACTGGTCGACGCGGCCGGGGAGCGGGCGTGGAGCGGCCGGATCATCGAGACCGACAAGGGCGATGAGCTGTGGCTGACCGCCGGGCGTGCCGAGCGGCGGTTCCACTACGAGCTCGCCACGGCCCTGCCCCTGACCCAGGAACCCGACGAGCCCGGAGACTGACCGTGGAGCCCACGACCGAGACGACAGAACCAGCAGGAGAAGGCGCAGCAGGGGACGCGGAGCGGAAGGAACTCACCGGCTTCGGCCAGGCCGTCCACGGCCAACTCCTGTGGCTCCAGCGGGGCTATGTGAGCGACCCCGACGACCCGATGGCCGTGCAGGTACTCGCCGGGCTGCGCCCCGGCGCGGGCCGCCTCCCCGAGGACCTTCCCCGGCTCCTGGGGTACGACTACGGCCTGCACGAGGTGTGGCTCGACGACGACATCCCCGTCCGCGCCGCGCACATCGCGCTGAGCCTGTACGCCGTGCACCAGCAGTCCCTTCGCAGCGCGGACCTGCGGATGTACAAGTGGGCCGCCCCTAAGCCGGAGGGGCGCCCCACTGTCCGCCACAACCTTGGGTGGGCCGTGCGTGCGCTCATGGACCAGGCGCCCTCCGAGCCTGAGCCCGACGCCGGTGCCGACGGCCGGCAGCGGAAGGCAGGACCGGTCTCGATCCATGACCCGGTGCGCCAGCGCTTCGTCCAGGCGGGCAAGGCCACCAGCGCCAGGACCATGGCCGACCGCCTTCGCGGCCTCGTGGATCTGCTCCACCGTCACCGTGTCCCCCTGGACTACGCGCTCCTGGCCGAGCACATCCACAAGGCCCAGCAGCCCGGCGGCATCTCCGAGGTCCGCCGCGCATGGAACTTCGGGTTCAACTCCTACCGGGCACCCCGCACCACCGACGACACCGACAAGGACGCCTCGTGAGCCGAACCATCCTGGACGTGCACATTCTGCAGACCGTCCCCCCGAGCAACATCAACCGCGACGACACCGGCTCGCCCAAGGGGGCGGTCTACGGCGGTGTTCGCCGCGCAAGGGTCTCCAGCCAGGCATGGAAGCGCGCCACACGGGAGGCGTTCAACGGGGTCCTGCCCCCTGAGGAGCTGGGCACACGCACCAAGCGCGTCGCTGAACTGGTCGCCGGGCGCATCGCGGAACTCGACGACAGCATCCCCCAGGAAGAGGCACTGGAGCTGGCCGCCGCGACCGTGACCGCGGCCACCGGATCCAAGGTCGAGAAGCCCAAGCGCCGCAAGGGCGAGGAGGAGGACCGCGCCCCCGAGTCCTCCTACCTGATGTTCCTCAGCGCGCGTCAGCGCGACGGCCTCGCCGAACTGGCCGTGCAGGGGCGCGCCGACATCAAGGCATTCCTCAAGGACCCGGAGAACAAGAAGCGCGCCAAGCAGATCGCCAATACCAACCACTCGGTCGACATCGCGCTGTTCGGCCGTATGGTCGCCGACTCCTCCGACATCAACGTCGACGCCTCGGCCCAGGTCGCTCACGCCATCAGCGTGCACGCCGCCGAGATCGAGGCCGACTACTACACCGCCGTCGACGACCGCCGCGAGGACGACGAGCCCGGCGCGGGAATGATCGGCACCGTCGAATTCAATGCCGCAACGCTCTACCGTTACGCCGCGGTCGACGTCGACCGGCTCGCCTCCAACCTCGGGGCCGGGATCCAGGAGGGCCGACCCGCCGCCGAACCGGTGCGCCGCGCGGTCGAGGCGTTCGTCCGCTGCTTCGTGGAGTCCATGCCCACCGGTAAGTCCAATACCTTCGCGAACCACAGCCTGCCGGCCGCGGTCATCGTCAAGCTGCGCGACGCGCGCCCGATCAGCTTCGCCGGCGCGTTCGAGGACCCCGTCCCCCAGGACACCCCCGACGGGCAGGTCGGACACGCCTGCGCCAAGCTCACCGAGCACATCGCCGAGATCGAGCGCGTCTACGGGGTGGCCGACGCCAAGACCTGGCTCCTTCGCGTCGGAGAGGCAACCAAGCCCCTTGAGGCGCTGGGCACGGCGTCCACGCTGGACCAGATGGTAGGTGGGGTCGGACAGGCGGTGGCCGCCCGCATGGAGAACCCGGCATGAGCGTGCTCCTGCTGCAGCTCGCCGGACCACTGCAGTCATGGGGCGCCGCGTCCCGCTTCGCCCGCCGCTCGACCGAGAACGCCCCCACCAAGAGCGGGCTTGTCGGTTTGCTCGCCGCCGCCCAGGGCCGCGAGCGCAGCGACGACGTCAGCGACCTGGCCGCCCTGCGATTCGGGGTGCGCGTCGACCAGCCGGGCGTGCGGCTGCGCGACTTCCAGACCGCCCACCACGGCGACACCGGCGAGGCCATGCCGGTCTCCGATCGCTTCTACCTGGCCGACGCGGTCTTCCTCGCCGCGTTCGAAGGTGACCGGGCCCTGGTCGAGGAGCTGCACCAAACCCTTCGGGCACCGGTCTACCTGCCCTATCTGGGCCGCAGGTCGTGCCCCCCGGCACGCCCCATCCCCCAGGGCGCCGTCGAGGAGGACCTGGAGTCGGCCCTGGAGGCGCACCCGTGGCTGGCGGGCAAGTGGTACCAGCGTAAGCGCAAGAGGGAAGCGGAGGTGGAGCTGGGCGTGTGGATCGACGTGCGCAAAGGGCACACCGCCGACCACGAACAGCGCGACGTGCCCGTCAGCTTCGACCAGGCCCACCGCCGCTACTCGATGCGCGGCGTGGAGTACACGACGGTTACCGTGCCCAACCCCCAGGCCGCGCAGGCCGCGCCGCTCCAGGCCGCCCCCCTTGTCCACGAGCCCATGGACGCGTTGGGAGACGAGTGATGTTCCTGTCCAGGGTCCGACTGAACCCCGCCCGCGCCGGGGCACGCAAGCTCCTGCTCTCCCCCCGCGCGATGCACGGGGCGGTCACGGCCGCCTTCGTCGACGGGGTGCCCGTGCCCAGGGGAGGGCCGCGGGTGTTGTGGCGGCTCGACCACAACTCCCGCAACGAGGTTTACTGCTACATCGTCAGCCCGGACCGGCCCGACCTGACCCACGTGGTGGAGCAGGCCGGGTGGCCCACCACGCAGACCTGGGAGACCCGCGACTACACGCCCCTGCTGTCCCGGCTCCAGACCGGGCAGAGGTGGGCCTTCCGCCTGACGGCCAACCCGGTGCACAGCATCCGCCGCAAGGACGGCGAGCCGACCAAGGTCACCGCGCACCGCACGCCCAAGCACCTGCTGTCCTGGCTGCTGCAGCGCCAGGAGGCCAACGGCTTCGAGATCGTCGCCAAACCCCAGGACCGGCAGAGGGGCCCAGACGACGAGTACGAGGTAATCGTGCACGACCGGCACGCCCGCCGGTTCGGAAAGGTCGAACCCAATGGGAAGCAGAACCGGGTCCCGCTGGTCACCGCGACCTTCGACGGACGGCTGACGGTCACCGACCCCGAAGCGCTGCGCCGGATGCTCGCCACGGGCCTGGGGCGGGCCAAGGCCTACGGATGCGGGCTGATGACACTGGCCCCGGCGGACTGACATGAGCGGTATCGGAGCGCGCAAGGCCCTGACGCCGAGGGAACTGACGCGGGTGGGTGAGCGCCTGTCCTTCGTCTACCTGGAGCGGTGCACCGTCCACCGGGAGGACAATGCCATCACCGCCGAGGACGCCGAAGGCACCCGCTTCATACCGGCGGCCACCATCGGCACCCTGCTGCTGGGGCCGGGGACCCGCGTCACGCACAAGGCGATGAGCCTGCTGGGGGAGTGCGGCGCCGGGGTGGTGTGGGTGGGCGAGCACGGGGTGCGCTACTACGCCGGAGGCCGGGCCCTGTCGCGCTCGGCGGCACTGGCCGAGGCCCAGGCCCGGGTGTGGGCGAACCGGCGCACCCGCCTGGAGGTCGCCCGGGCCATGTACCGCATGCGCTTCCCCGACGAGGACCCGGCGAAGGCCACCCGCCGCCAGCTGCTGGGCATGGAGGGCGACCGCCTCAAGATCTTCTACCGGGAGGAGTCGGCCCGCACGGGGGTTCCCTGGCACGGCCGCAAGTACACACCGGGCGACTTCGACTCGGGCGATCCGCCGAACCAGGGGATCACCTCGGCCGCCCAGTGCATGTACGGGGTGGCCCACGCGGTTGTGGCCGCGCTGGGCTGCTCGCCCGCGCTGGGATTCGTCCACTCCGGACACGAGCTGTCGTTCGTGCTGGACGTCGCCGACCTGTACAAGACCGAGGTGGGCATCCCGGCGGCCTTCGACGCGGCGGCTGAGGGGCCCATCGATGTGGGCGGACGCACCCGTCGCCTGCTTCGCGAGCGGATCAACGACACCGGTCTGCTCGACCGGTGCGTGAAGGACATCAAGACCCTGCTGCTGCCCGGCGGGGAGGATGCCGAGGTCGAGGACGCTGCGGATCAGGTCAACCTGCAGGGCGACGGCGGAGCGGAGTTCGAGTCGGGGATCAACCACGGGGTGATCTGGTGACGGTGATCGTACTGACCACCTGCCCGGCGGGGCTGCGGGGGTTCTTGACGCGGTGGCTGATGGAGATCTCGGCCGGGGTGTTCATCGGCAACCCCTCGGCGCGGATCCGAGAGATCCTGTGGGACGAGGTGCGCGCGTACGCGGGGGCCGGGCGGGCGCTGCTGGCCTACAGCACCGACAACGAGCAGGGGTACACCTTCGAGACCTTCGACCACAAGTGGCGACCGGTGGACCACGAGGGTTTGACCCTGCTCATGCGCCCCCACCGGCAGGACCGGGAAGAGGCCTCCCAGCCAAAGCCAGCTTCCAAGGGTTGGAGCAAGGCATCCAAGCGCCGCCGGTTCGGAGGGCGGTGAGTCGAAGTGGCACGACACGCCGGTGTGCGCTTGTGAAACCGCAGGTCGGGGAGTCTGCTCCCCGCGTGCGCGGGGCTGTTCCCGCTGAACCATTTGCGGGGAACGTATTCGATTCCTGCTCCCCGCGTGCGCGGGGCTGTTCCCTTAGTTGTCTTGGAAACGCACAAGGTTTCTACCTGCTCCCCGCGTGCGCGGGGCTGTTCCCGGTGCGGATGGTTCGTCGACAACACCCCCGAACTGCTCCCCGCGTGCGCGGGGCTGTTCCCACGGCGCGGCGCTCGTCGGGGGGCTTGCTGCGCTGTGGTTCTCGTCCGCTTTGGCCAGCGGATCGGGTCTTTCGAGGTGGTGCCCCCGTGGTGGCCTGGGGCGGGCGATGAAGGGTCTGGTCGCTGAGGGCGGGTAGCGGCCCGGTCGGGGGCATTGGTGGGCGTTCAAGGGCGGCCCTGGGGGGTGTCCCCAGGCGCGTGGTGGGGTGGCCGTGGGCGGGGCTCGGCTTGTTCGCTGGCCTGGCGGCGAGCTTGGTCCAAGCTGAAGAGCGAAGGGGGAGCCGAAGGTGGGGTGCCCGCTGGCCCTGACGGGCACCACGGAACCCGCTGAACTGCATGTTTGTGGGTGGGCCCCCAGGGGATCGAACCCTGAACCCGCGGATTAAAAGTCCGCTCCGCTGCTGGTTGAACCGCTGGTGAATGGTGGTTTTGTCCAATTTTGAGTGGGACCCGCCGCGCCCACCACTACCGAAGTCGCGAGGCCCTCGCACGCTGAACACCGCCACGAGGCGAGCACCTCGCGTCCGAGAACCTCGACAGGAGGCCTTCCCCGGGGATGGGGCACGCTGTCCGCCAGCTACAGAGCGAACGCGGAGCGATCGGCCGACGAGCTGTGGTGCAGACCGCCCTCACCCACGCGGGGGTAGTCTCTTACCTGGGCCCTTCGCCATTCCACGAGCGTCCAGTGGACACACCCCGTCGCGCCGGGCCCCGCCCGGTCCGGCTTCGCTTACTGGGGGTAGCACGTTGAGCCGGACCAGCCCAGCTTCATTGGGTAAACTCCAGTTTCACCACCGAATCCAGATCTTCCCGTGACAGCACCACCTTCTCGGTGAACTCCTCGCCGTCGGGGACCGACTCGGTGCTCACCTCCAGTTCGAAGAACTCTCCGCGCGGCACCTCCTCAACCCGGAAGTCCATTACGCACTCATAAGGATCCAGCGACGTCACCTTGCCGATCTGTGCGGGCTCACCGTTGGCCTCGGCCTTGCCCTCGACCCGGGACTCCGCATCCCCCTCGGCCACGATGCCGCCGTCATCGTCGCGCAGTACATATGAGGTACCCACCCACGCGCAGAACCGGTCATCGTGATTCCGCCCGATCGACCCCGAGCTGGTCGTGACCTTCACGGTGAACCACGATGCGGACAGCGATGACGACGTATCCTCGTCCGGATCTGCCTCCCCCGAACCGCCGCATCCCGCCATCACCAACAGCGCCGGCGCACCGGCCAACACAAGGAACCGCATCGTCGAAGGTCCTTCCATCGGCGGATCGTGGCACCCTCAGAATGCACCCAACCAATCCACCACGACAGGTGGTTACCGGATTATTTCTCTAGGCCTCACGGAACATACCCGAGCCGCCATCCTGTTTCGTTCAGCTGGACGCCAACCACGAAACGCTACGCAATTTGACCATCCAGGCTGAGATCGACGCGGCAGGGTGAGTGTGAAGCTTATCGCGAACCATTTATGCGTGGGCTGGGGTTCACGGAAAACAGCTTACTGAGAACGTCTATCACCCAATTAAGTTTATCATAGACCCATTCGATCGCTGGTGGAAGCAGTATTGTTGCAATGATAGTTGAGAGCCATTTGCTTCTGCGAGAGCTTATGGGGGCTCTGCCAGTGAATCGTGTTGCAAATGCTGTCAAGATATAGATGAATCCGATTGTGGCAACGGGGACTGTGAGAGTGTTTCTGATATGTGCATGTGAGGTAAATTCTCCTCCACTGACTATCAAAAAGGATGCCACGATGGCTGAGGATAGGATCAACATCCAGCGCTTGAATCCGAAGTGCCAAAGATTGGCCATCTTGGGGTGTCTGTATGAAACAAGTTCATGGAAGCGATCTGCGATGTCATGTACCTGAGGGGATGTGTCGTTGGTCTTTATGTATGCCAATGAGTCGCCGAGCCTAATTTCAAGTTTTGGGTTTTCTGTAAAAATCCATACATGCTTACGGTCTCTGCGCTTCATTAGCGCCAATGCATCTGGCGTGGTTAGCCAATAAGCGGGCCTATCTTTCCTTTTGTTCTTTTTTCTGTGCACATTTCCTGCTGCTATTTTCATTGATTCGGTATTTTGCTTTAGGAAAGCTAGCAATCTTTCCAGTTCGTCGATGTGCAAGCGAGTGCTTCTGATGGGTCGGTAGTAGTCGTTGATCGTCGGGTCTTCGTCATCAGCGAGAGGTTCGAACTGTGTGAGAGGCATAGCGCTGATGGTCGCACAAAGACCTTGTATGGGATGGAGGTTGCCACATCTGGCCATGACCGCGGCTGTACTTCCTCCAAAGAGGTTCTCGAGGTACTTTTCCGCGTGGTATTGAAGGTTCTCGTCGAGGTGCGGGTTCATCGGTGGTGATCGCGCCGCGCACGGCGGCGCCGGGCCCGGGAGGGGCGTCCATGCTGACCACCACCGCTATCGCCACCGAGACCGTTCAGAGCACCGGGCCGCTGTGGCTGGTGCGGCCCCGCCCGCGCGGGGCAACGGGACCCGCTCGGGCGTTCGGAGGACGCCGACGCGCCGCTGGCGCGCCTGCAGGGGTGCCAGCGCCCCGGGCAGGGCACCGGCCCCAGGGCGGCTACCAGGGTGATGCTGCGGGGGCGGCGCAGGCGTTGTTCGCGGCACTGCGGACCGCCGGGGTGGGGCGGGTGTTCGGGGCGGCGGACGCCCGGGTGTCGGTGGTCTCGCTGCCGGGCGGGGTCACCGTGTGGGTGCGCGGCGGAGCGTTCTGCTGGCGCGGCGCCGACGGCGCCCAGTGCACCCACCCGTGGGCGGATGCGCAGGGGGCGGCCCGGCGGCTTGTGGACGAGCTTGCCGCCTTGCTGCGAGCTCCGGCCGCAGCCTGACGCCCGGGATCTGGGCGGCGGTCCAGAACGCCTTTCGGCGGTCCGTGCCGTGATGCAAACGAGCGCCTCCTGGACGACATGACGGTGTCCAATCGGTGCGGTTCAGAAGAGCGTCGCCTCATCCGGTTCCGCGCCCACAGGGACTTCGCCCTGCTCCAGTAGCTTCCCGACCGTTGGTACTTCGGGGAAGTCCTGCGCCAGATGCTGTAGCAGAACTGCGGCCCCGACCGTGTCCCATAGGGCGCGGTGCGGCCGACCGTCCGGCACCAGCTCTCCAACGAGGCCGCGCAGGTCGAACCGGTCCAACAGGGCGCCGAGCCCTCGCGGGGCCGCAACCCCCGTGTTGCGTGCCAGCTTCAGCGTGTCCACCAGACCGGCGGGGCGCAGCCCCGGGTGGTGGCGGTGCAACAGCTTCCACTCCACCCCTACGTTGTGGCCCACTAGGCACACCCCGGTCACCCTGCGCTCCAGCTACTGCCCCACCTGCTCAGGGGATGGTGCGTCGGCGAGTACCTCGTCGGTCAGCCCCGGTGAGATCCACGGGCGCTTGGGAACCGGCCGCCCCGGGTTAACCAGGGTCTCCCACGCGCGGGCCATGTTGGGGGAGCCGCCGTGCAGGGGCACCAGCGCGACCTCCAGGATCGCCTCGTGCTCCTTGTCCTGGGCGCCGGTGCCTTCCAGGTCCACGGCCACGAGGGGCGCATGGGTCCAGGGCTGGTCCTGCACAGCGCGGCTCTTTCCTCAGGCCTCAGTGATCCCGAGCCGTCCCAGGTCGAGGCGTTCTGCCCGGCGCGCGAGCAGGTACAGGTGTCCGGCGCTTCGCTCCTGCTCCTTGACCAGGGCGAACCCCTGTGTCCTGTAGTACGTGACCAGCTCGGGGAAGAAACACCCCCGCCGAACCCACGTGCGCCCCTGCCGTGCCGCCCGGTCCACCGCCCAGAGCGCGATCAGCGTCCCGGGCTTGTGTGCCTGGTAGGCGGGGTCGGTCACGGTCGTGAACAGGTACAGCGCAGGTTCCGCGGCCTCCTCGGGGGTCCAGTCCTTCGGGGGTGCCTGGTCCATGACGGTGGTGCAGCCGACGATGCGCCCGCCGTTTTCGAGAACCCACATGGTGCCGCTTCCGGCCTGTCCTGCCAGGTCCTCGACCTCTCCGCGCCAGGATTCCAGTCCGTGCTGTTCCTGCCAGTCGCAGCGCGCGGCGATCATCTTCGCGACGTCGGCGGTGTCGGCCGTGGTGGCGGGGCGCATGGTGAACATGGCGTGTCCTCTCAACGCAGGAAGGCGGTGGCGCTCATGTGCAGGCTCAGCACTTCCAGGGTCTTCCCGTCCCGCTCTTCGCTGTAGGCCCCCGCGGTCAGGTTCTCCACCGCCGAGCGCAGCCCGTCCGGGTCGACCAGAGCGTCGTCGAACAGCGGCGATCCGTCGGCCAGCATACGAGCGAACAGCTTCGGGGCGTGGGCCGTCAGCGCGTGCTCGACGACCTCGGCGAAGGACTCGCGCTCGACCGGGTGTACGACGTCCTCGCTCATGCCCAGCGACGCCAGGCGCCGACGCTGTACCTGTTTCAACTCGCGCCAGGCGAACGGCAACTGCTCGCCGAGCTCGACCATCGCCGGGTCGGCGAACGGGTGCACCGGCCACAGCCCCTCCCACAGCAGGATCGGCGCGGTCGTCTCCAGCGACAGCAGCGTCATGGAGTTCACCCGTGCCGGGGGCGCGATCCCGTCGTCGGCGAACTCCAGCACCTGCCGTGCGCGCGGCCCGACTCAGGGCAGGATCTGGGCGTCGCTGATGTCCCCGGGCCCCTCGTGCGGCTCCTCCTTCTGGGTGAGGGCGACCATCTCGTCGCCGCCGAGGCCGGTCACGACCGTGCGGGCGCCGGCCTGGGCGACGGCACGCGCCATCATGGTGAACGGGTGGTGCAAGGGGTCCTCCGTCGGCGAGACCACCTCCCCGGCGACCCACCGGCAGCCGGGTGCCAGCGGCGGGTACTCCATGGCGTCGGTGACGAGGTCGGGGTCGGCGAACCGCACGCGCTCGCGCATCTCGGCGCGGCGCCTGATCTGCTGCTCGCGTCCCGGCCCGCCGATCAGCAGGGTCGCTGTGGGGAACAGGCCGGGGTGGCGCTCGGCCGCGCGGGTGGCCACCGTGCCCGAGTCGAACCCGCCGGTCAGGTGGAACAGGGTGGTGGAGTCGGCCCAGGGGCGCCGGTCCATCGCCGCGTCCATGGTCGCTACGAACACCCCCACGACATCGGCGTCCGGCGCAAGCCGACGCGGAACCCGGTGTAGGGCGGGCTCGGTCTCTACGAGGACGTGGTCGGTCGGCCACGGCGAGGTGGCCGCCATGACCGGCTGCTCGGAGCGCACCGGCCGCCGGATCGTCCGCCGGGTCGAGGCGGCGCTGGAGCTGGCCGGGGTCCGCCCGGCCCCCGCCCCGGCCGAGCGGCCCGTGGCCGGACACGGTGACCGCCCGGCCGCTCCTTACCAGGGCGAGCTTGTGGCCACGGCCGCCTGGCCGGGGTCGGTGAGGTGACGTGGGTGACCGGCCCCGGTCACCTCCTGACAGACCGCACCCGCACAGTTACCGTCGTCTCATGGCCGATGCCGACGTTGACCGTCTCACCGCCTTGGCCGTGCCCGACTGGGATGAGGAGTTCCGCGCCGTACCGCGCGAACACTTCATCCCCGACCGGGCCGTGGCCGGCCACCAGTTGATCGACCGCAGCAGCGACCCCGACCGGTGGCGGGAGGCGGTCTACAGCGACACCACCATCCTCACCCAGGTGGACGACGGCGCCGCCCCCCTCACGCCGGACACCACGGGGCTGCCCACCAGCTCCTCGACCGCCCCCGGCCTCGTGCTGGACTTCCTCCGGCTGCTCGCCCCCCATCCCGGCGACCGGGTACTGGAGATCGGCACCGGCACCGGGTGGACCGCCGGTCTACTGGCCGCGCGTCTGGGCGAGGACCGGGTGACCACGGTCGAGGTCGACGCCCAGATCGCCTCCCGAGCGGAGGACAACCTCAAGCGCGCCGGACTCGCGCCCCGTCTCGTCGTGGGCGACGGCGCGCAGGGGCACCCTGAGGGCGCGCCCTTCGACCGGGTGCACGTCACCTGCGCCGTGGCCGGTATCCCGGCCGTGTGGGCAGAGCAGCTGCGCCCCGGCGGCGTGATGGTCCTGCCCTGGGCGCCGGTGCAGGTGATGGCTCACAAGGTGGCCCTGACGGGACTGGGCGGCGGGCGCGCCGTGGGGCGCTTCTACGGCGACACCTCGTTCATGATGCTGCGCTCCCAGCGCCGGGGGCTGCCCCGGCTGACCGGCGAGCTCCGCGACTCCATCGGCCGCGTCGACCCGATGCGCATCGCCGGTGCGGACCGGGGCCTGGAGGTGGTGGCGGCGGCGCTCCTCCCCGGGGTCGCGATCGACGCCCTGGGCGCCCCTGACGACCGGGTCGGGTTGTGGGACCCGGGCACCGGCTCCTACGCCCTCGCCATCCGCACGGGCGGGGAGGGGCCCGACGTGGAGGAGAGCGGCCCCCGGTCACTGTGGGCGGAGCTGGAGGAGGTCTACCTGGAGTGGCTGGGGATGGGGTCCCCGGGCCGCGACCGTCTCGGGCTGCTCGTCGACCGACAGGGGCAGCACGTGTGGCTGGACCGTCCGGACAACGTGATCGGAGGACGCGATGGGTGAGCACCGCAAAGAGGTCAACTGCTCGGGTTGCGCCGGGCGTGGGCAGGTGCAGCAGTCCCAGGACGGGACCGTAGCGATGGTCCCGTGCACGATGTGCGGCGGGACCGGCAAGCAGCCGTAGGCGGTCGTCCGCATCCCCAACCGGCGCCAGCGACCGCTCTTCCGCCGTGACCGCCTACCAGGACGCACGCGTGGCCGCGGCCACCTGACCGGACACAGCCGCCGCTAGGTGAGCGCCGCAACACCCCTTACGATGGCTTCGGGATGCTTCAGGTAAGCATGCGAGCGGCCCCCGGCATGTGCGCCGGGGGCCGCTCGTGTGTGGTCGGTCAGATGCGGTCGGCCTTGAGGTCCTCCAGGAACGCTCGCCACTCGGTGGCCGGGAACTGGAGATGGCCGGCGCCCGGATGCTTGCTGTCACGAACAGCGGATGCCCCGGGGGCGTCGGCGACCTCGACGCAGTTCTGCGTCTTGCCCTGGGAGTAGCTGGACTTCCGGAAGACCAGCCTGTGGGATGCGGCAGGCATTGGTGTTCTCCTACTGGGATGCGCTGATCAGTTCTTCGAGGAACTGTTGGGACTCTTCCACGCTCAGCGCCGAGGCGTGGACATGGTCGTAGACCATCTCGCAATGGTCGACCTCGACCGGGTCCTCGTAGAACAGCTCGGACATTACATCTTCCCGGTATACGACCGGCGGGTCCTCCGGGAAGTCCAGGATCACGAACGACCCAGCGGTGGCGGCGTGGAGGCCGGCACTGTCCGGGAGAACCTGGATGCGCAGTGACGGCCGCTGGATGTCGACCAGGTATCGCAGTTGCTCCTCGCGGATGTCGGCGGGGATCTTGCGCAGGGCGGCCTCGTCGATGATCGCCCAGATGCGCGGCGCGTCGGCCTTCGCGAGGATCTGCTTGCGCATCTCCCGCGCCTCGACGCGGCGGTCGATGTCGCTGGGGTCGGTGACGCCGTGGCTGCTCATCACGGCGCGGGCATACGCCTCGGTCTGGAGGAGGCCGGGGACGACGAGGGCCTCGTAGGTGCGGATGCGGGACGCTTCGATTTCGAGACCGACGTAGGTCCCTTTGCCGACAACGTCGGAGTAGCTGACCCACCATCCGCGCTGGCGCGCCTGCTTGGCGAGGGTGAGGTAGGCGTCGCGCTCCTGCGGATCGGTCACCTTGTAGATGTCCAGCAGGGCCTCGACGTCCTTGGGGTCGGGCCTGGTCCACTCGTTGTTCTCGATCCGCGTGAGCTTGCCCCGCGACCACTTTCCACCACGGCGCTTCGCCTCAGCGGTCACGTACTCCGACGTGTAGCCGCTCGCCTCCCGTAGTTCACGCAGGCGCCGGGACAGGCGCCGACGGCGGAGGGGAGGGCTGCTGGCCATCGTCGGGTCGCTCCTCGTCGAAGTGGCTCTCGCCTGTGATCCTACGCCGAACTTCCCACCAGCAGACAAATTAGTACACCGCCCAACCTTGACCTCACTGTGCAGGTTAGATTCTCGCACCGACTTCAAACATGGGCATTGAGAATATAGTCCGGGCTGTGTGACGATGGCTCCACCTGAAGCAGCCGGGCCTTCCCACCCGGCGACTCCCGAGGAGGCACGTATGGACGTGTCCGTTTTGGACTCTCCCCAGCGCTCCGAGCGGGGCGCGCGCCCGCAGTCCCCGCCGGCGTCGAGGCGGCCGGGGCGCCACGCCGCCCGAACCCGCAGCTACGGCACCGATCGGATCCCCGGCTACGGCCGGTTCTGCGAGGTCGCCAGCCGCCACCGCTCCGACTGGTGGATCACCTACGACCACGGGTCCCCGACCCCGTACCGGGCCCAGTCCCGCCGTGATGAGGACACCGTCATCACCACCAGCAGCGTGGACGTCCTCGACGACGCGCTGGCCGCGCTCACCGGCGTGGCCTACGCCCGCCCCTACGTCCCCGCCACCTCGGCGGATGCCGACGAGCGGCGGCTGCTGGCCGACACCATGCGGGAGGTGGCATAGATGCCCACCGGCGACCAGCAGTGCGGGCAGCGCCGCCCCGGGTGGGGTCCCGGCGTCGGCCGCCACCGCGTCCTCTGCACGCTGCCCTCGGGACACCACGGCGACCACCGCGACGCCTTCTCCCAGTCGTGGAGGCCGGGGTGGGCGGACGATGCCCTGCGCGCTCCCGAGACCCTCACTGCGCGGGAGGCCGCCGCCCGCCTCGGCGTCACCCCGGGCACCGTCCGGCGCCGAGTGCGCACCGGCCAGATGCCCGGCCAGCGGTCCGAGCGGAGCGGCTGGTACTGGGTGCCCGCCGACGGCACGGGGAGGGCGGCGTGATGACCCGACAGCTCTACCCCCGACCTGTCCCCGCCGTGTCCTCCACCGAGGCGGCCGACCTCGACCCCGTCCCGGACGCGGGCGTGGTGTGGGCCTACCTCGACGCCGAGACCGGCGACGCGGTCCTCACTCTGACCGATGACGCGCGCGGCGGCCTCTGGCTCCGTCCCGGCCACGATGAGCACCAGGCCGTCCTCCAGGCCCTCCTCGACGCCGCGATGACCGGCGCCCGCACCACCGAGGACGAGGACACTGCGGCGTGGTGGCGGGCCGTTGTCTACCAGGGCGAGGCGATACTGGATCACATGCGCGGGGTCCGGCGCCTGCCCCGGGTGGCTCCGGAGGGTGAGGAGTGACGACCGGTGCCCGACTCCTCAGGCCGCCCCTACCGCACATGCCCGCACTGCGGCACCAGCTACCCGGCCGACCAGCCCCGCCCCTGCGGCTGCAGGTGATCTCCCCCTCTACAGACCTGCCGCTGACCTGCGGCAGAAACAGAGAGGGGGACACGATGGATCCTGAGGAGGTCAGGATGCAGGTGCGCATCACGATGTCCGCCGACCAGGAGCAGGCGTTCTGCGCCGAGCACGGCCTGGAGGATGGCGACGCCACCCGCGAACGCCTCGCCGTCGTCGCCGACGAACTCGGCGGCCTCGGAACCGAGTACGGCTGGTGGAACGCCGACGCTGTCCGCGTCACCTGAGACTGCCGGCCCCGGCCCGAGGGGGCGGGGTCGGCACCCGCACTGAGGGCCGGGCGTGACTTCCCCGCGCCCGGCACCCGGCCCCCGGCGGAAGTGCACCCGCCGTGCCATCACGCCCCGCCCTCGGCCGGGCGGCGCGGCAGGCAAGCCACCGCACAGGCCGCCCTGCGGACCTTGGCAGATCGAGTCGGTGCCCCACAGGACATGCCATGTGCCCGCCACCGATTCGGATGCTGCGCCCTCAGGAGGCTTACCCCCTGCAACTCCGACGGCTTTCGGGCCTCTACCCCCGAGGAGGACATAAGACATGGATACCGAGTTGACGCGCCCTCCGATTCTCGTGTTGGGGACCTCCGAGCGCGTCGGGTCGAACTGGGTCCTCGACTCCTTGCGAGCCTCGACGACCCAGCACAACGAACCCCTTCGGCAACAGCTCGGCCGAGAACACCCCTTGGCGCCGTTGAGTACCGCCCCGACCGGTCACGTCGCCCGTTCGCCACTGGCTACCCACTGGGTCGAGGCGTTCCGCCGGAGCAAGTACCACGGCGGAACCCACGTCATCAAAGAGACGAACCTCTACTTCACCGCCCCGGACCTTCTCAGCATGTTCCCGGATGCTCCCGTGGTCATCCTGTCGCGCTCCCCGCTCGGAGTGGCGAGTTCCTTCACCCGCGGAGAGCTGTGGGGGCGCTGGGGATACGGCAGCATCTACCGCCGGATCGTCGCCATGACCCAGGACGACGACCGCCTTCGCTGGGCCGAGCTCGTGCCCGACGACGACCCGTGCCCGCCCGTCGCACTTACCCGCCTGATCACCTTGAACACGACCCTTTTGGCCGAGTCCCTCGGCGGACGCGAGTACGTGCACGTCTCCTACGAAGCGGCGGTGCTCGACCGGCCGTCCGCCATGCGTCCCTTGGTCGAGCTACTCCCGGAAGTCGACGCGCGGCCGTCGGCCGGACCCTGTCAGGGGCCCATCTCCGACGACACCTTCGCCACCACGACGGCAAAGAGCGAGCTGGTGGCCCGGCTCCGGCCCGGTTCTGCTGATCTGGTGGTGACCGAGACCGCACGGTGCTTGAGCGTCGTACGCGACATCACGGCGCCCGAGGTGGCAAAGACGGTCCGGCACTGGCTGGGAGGGTCGGACGCCTACAGGCAGGCGCCCGGGATCACGAGCGATGCGCCCGCACCACCTCTGACGATCACTCACCAGGGGGCGCCGATCACCCCGGCCTACGTCCCGTCGGGTCCGGCTGGGCCCCAGTGGCGGAACGTCCTGGTCTCCAACGCCGAGATGGTCGAGTTCTTGAACGAACTCGTCGACGCCGGCTTCACAGCGACTCGGGACGGTGTGCATCTGCTGGCGGTCCCCATGCCGCACGAACGGGGTGGCCGTCTTCACCCCGGGCGTGACGGATGGATCGTGAGCCCGGGGTTCGACCACCATCCGGCCTACTGGGTGACGTGGCTCGGCGCCGCGGCCTACGCCCTACGGGAAGGCGCGCGCCTCCCGACCGCCGACGAGCTCGACCGGCTCACCAGCGGCGCCGAGGCAGGCAACGCCGAGTACCGCGTCGGCGACGTGACCCCCGTCGCCGAGCCCGGAGCAAGCGCCGACGCCGTACACCACCGGGTCGGCAACCTTCAGACCTGGTGCGTGGACGGTCCGGACGACGAACCCGAGTGGGCACCGGTGACGCGGTACCTGCACGGTGCCGCGTGGAACACCCCTGCCACACGGGCCGAGGTGGTGCGGCGGCGGTCCCGGACCCTGCTCGGCGCGTCCCGCGGCGTCGGTGTGCGCTTGGTCCGCGATACCTCGACCGGCCACAGGTGCCCGCCCCGGGAGATCGCCGACCGCCTGAACCGCTGGGTCGCCGGCCTCGGCGACCGCGGGCACCCCCTGGCCGAGTTCGACCAGGAGGCGATCACGCTCTTGTCATAGCCCGATCGCCGACTTGGGCCCCATGTACGAGCCGGCGCCCGGGAACCCCTCGTCGACCAGACGGGCGAAGGTGTCACTGAATCCCCGCTCGGGAAGCTCGGCGGTTTTCACGAACTCCACTCCGCGAATCGGGCGGGTGTCCAACCCTTCGGCGATTTCACCGAGAGATCCGCCCACTTTACGCACCTCGAAAGTCATGTGAATGACGTGAAGGTCCTTTTCGGGAACGATGTGGTCGCACACGTAGAGAAGTCGCCCGACTTCAACTTCGATGCCCGTCTCTTCGCGCATCTCGCGTACCAAGGCGTCGCCGAGCGCTTCGCCTTCCTCGACCCGTCCACCGGGCAGGCTCCACCGCCGAGGCCCGTCGGTGTCCTGGTCAAGCAGCAGTACTTTCCCGTCCTCCACGAGGAGGCCCGTCACTCGTGTATCCATACCGGCACCCTAGCGAACGGGGCATACCAATGGAATCGGTAAAGGCGAAACGGAACTTTGCGGTGATCGCCGCCGGAGGGTTGGGGACGCGCCGCGCCGATTGGTCCCGGTTTCTTCCGAAGGAATACTTTCCGGTTCAGGGCAGACCGGGAATTGTGCTTCTGCTAGAGGAAGTTGCGGAGCTGGGAAACGTGCGGGCAGTCATGGTGCACCATCCCTACTACGCAGCGTTCGCGGCCTGGGCGAGCCGCGTCCTGAACATGCCTGACACCTATGACCGGCTCGCCTCGACAGCACCGACGCCCCAGCGGTGGCCCGAGGTGGCCCTCGACCTGATCCCCCAGAGCGGCCCCTACAGCGACATCACGTCCGTGCTCAACGCCGACGACTATCTCGACCGTCCGAGACATCTCTACGTGCTGTACTCCGACAACCTGTACCCCGGCGCGCGTCCCGTGGCGTCCCTGGGCGAGCTCGGCGCCGAGACGGCGGTGTTCGCGCGCCCCTACGCCCGAGCCGAAGCCGCACACCGCGGCGTCCTGGCCTGCGACGGTGACCACGTGGTCGGACTCGTCGAGAAACCCGACGCCCTGACAGCCCAGGAGCTCGAAGCCCGGCACGGTCGAGCGAACCTCGCGCTTCTCGAAGGTCGGGCGCGGGTCAGCCGCGCCTTCCTCGACTTCCTGCACACGTACCGGAATCCGGACGGAGAGCCCAAGCTCTCACTGGCCGTCGCCGCCTACGCCCGAACGGCGCCGGTCCGGGTACTGCGTGCGGATACTCCGGTGACCGACCTCGGGTCCCCGCTTCCCAAGGCTCACTGACGCTGGAAACGCCCCTTCCTTCCGGGGCCGACATAGACCCCTCGCGTGCCCGTTGTTCCGTCCTGGGCGTGGGGGAACCAGTAACCCGCACGACCGCTTCGGAAAAGACTGTCGTGACGCCCCCCTTGAGAACTCCACCCCTACCAACCACGTTCCGCCCCTGCGCTTCGTCTGGTTGGAGATCACCGGCAAGTGCCAGTTGGCGTGTACCCACTGCTACGCCGACAGCGGCCCCGACGGCACCCACGGCACCATGACCGCCCAGGACTGGCGACGCGTCATCGACGACGTCGCCGAGGCCGGCGCCGGGATGGTTCAGTTCATCGGTGGCGAACCGGTGCTTCACCCCGATCTCGGCGAGCTGATCGAGCACGCGCTCGATCGGCGTCTCGAAGTCGAGGTCTTCACCAACCTCGTGCACGTCCCCGCGGAACTGTGGGAGGTCTTCGAGCGCCCCGGCGTGCGGTTGGCGACGTCGTGGTACTCCGACGACCCCGACGAGCACGCGAAGATCACCCAGCGCCCCACCCACGCGCGCACGCTCGCCAACATCACCGAGGCCAAGCGGCGCGACATCCCCTTGCGCGCCGGTGTCATCGGTGTTCTGGAGTCCCAGCGAAGCGACCAGGCGAGCCGCATGCTCGTCGACCTGGGCCTCGACGAAGTCCGGTACGACGACCTTCGCGGCGTCGGCCGCGGCGCCCAGACCGACGCCGAGCCCGACACCTCGGTACTGTGGGGGCGGTGCGCACACGGCAATCTCGCCGTCGCTCCGGACGGCACGGTATGGCCGTGCGTCTTCACCCGCTGGCTTCCGGTCGGCAACGTGCGAGAGCAGTCGTTGAACCACATCCTCAACAGTGAACGAATGGCTACCGTGGTGGGTGAGCTCCAAGCGGAGTTCACCGAAGCGTCTACGTGCGTGCCGAAGATGTGCGACCCGCAGTGCGGACCCTCGTGCAGCCCGGCGTGTCAGCCCAAGGGGGACTGCACCCCCGCAGGCAACTGCGCACCGAACTACCGGTAGAGGAACAGCGTGTTCGTCCAAGGCATCGACATCCCCGAAGGACTCGACCCCCCGGACCCGAACGACTGGCCCTACACGGTGCCGGCCGTCGGCCGACTGCTCACCGAGCCACTGGAGTTCCACGCGCCGGTTACGTTCCTGGTCGGCGAGAACGGCTCGGGCAAGTCGACCCTGGTCGAAGGGATCGCCGAAGCCTACGGACTGGACGCGCGCGGCGGTCGCGCCGGGCGCAAGTACGCCAACAACCGCCCCAAGACGCCGCTGGGCGAGGGGTTGCGTCTGGACCTGACCCAACGCGGCGCCCGGCAGATGAGCGCCGGGCGCCGCTCCCGCACGGGGTACTTCCTGCGCGCCGAAACGACGTTCGGGTTCGCCGAAGCCGTCTCGGGCATGCACGGCTACTGGGATGAGAACCTGTCCGAGCACAGCCACGGCGAAGGGTTCCTGATCATCCTGAACGCCATGTTCGACAAGCCCGGCCTGTACTTGATGGATGAACCCGAAGCGGCGCTTAGCTTTATGTCCTGCCTTCGCCTGGTCGGACTCATGCACGAGCTCGCCGAGTCCGGCTCACAGATCATCTGCGCCACGCACAGCCCGATCCTGTCGGCGACCCCCGGCGCCGACATCATCGAAGTCGGCGACCACGGCGCGCGCCGGAGCAAGTGGGAAGAGCTGGAGATGGTCGACCACTGGCGCCGCTACCTGTCCGGCCCCGGCAAGTACCTTCGCCACATCATCGACTCATGACCACCGCCCAGACGCTCGCCGACCAGCGCCACCGCGCCCGCATGCGCGACCTGCTCGCCCGAGCGGCCGAGGGCTTCGGGACGACCGTGGCCGGCGACGTGGTGTTCGGGTGGCGCGACCGCAGCATCGGCGCGCCCGCCACAGAGCGCCGTGGGGACATGTGGGTTCGCGTGACGACCGAGCACATGAGCTGGGCACATGGCGAGTTCTGGACCGGCAACGCCGATTCCTCCGTGATCACGGGCGTTCCCAAGCCCGAGGTCGTCGAGGTCACCGAATGGGATGAGGCGCCCGAGCGCGTGCGCGCCGAGCTGATGACCCGCCTTCCCGGGCGCGTGTGCTCGCCGACTGCCGAGCTCCGCGACGCCCCGAGGCTCTCCGGCGCCTGGTGGGCAGACCTACGGGGCGCACTCGACCGGGTCGGGCGGACACCGACGGAGCGGATCGCGGTCGCCCAGGAAGACATCTCGCGCCGGTTGCTGGTGTTCTTCGGCGACGCCATCGACCCGACGGTTCAGCAATGGCGCACCGCTTACGCGGACCTGCATTGGAACAACGTGCTCGGCCCTGATCTGGGCATCCTTGATTGGGAAGGCTGGGGGCGGGCACCGGCCGGACTCGACGCCGCGACCCTGTTGTGCCACAGCCTGTTGCAGCCGGGGACCGCTGGAAGGGTGCGGGAGGTCTTCGCCGACCAGCTCGACACCCCCGACGGCGTGCGCGCGCAGCTCTACGTCATCGCTCGTCTTCTGCTGCGCATCGAGCGCGGAGACGATCCAGAACTCGCTCCGCTGCTTCACGGCCACGCCCGAACGCTGTTGAACCACGATCGATAAGGCTCGAGGTCGACGAAAAACCAGCTCGCGAAGTGAGCCCTGGGTGACGGTCGAGCGCCATCGCCGCTGCTAACAAGCCGCGGACGCGCTTACCGGCCTCGCTCAAGAAGAAGAGCGACAGAGTCTGGTCACGAACCCTGCAGAGGGTTCTCCCGGAACCTGGCGAATCGATACCGCACCAGTGGCGGACTTCCGCGCCTACAGCGGATAGCCGACCTCGACCGTTTGGTAAGCGCGGGCGAGAATTCCCAATGTGCCGGTCCGTGCGTGGCGTGAGGAGGGGCGCATGATAGGCGCCTTTTTCCCGCCTGATCGACGCCTGCTTTGCCGCCTGGTGGGCGCCTGACAGCGGCCTGGTTATAACCAGGCGCCCAGAGTGCGGCAATCAGGCCCTATATCAGTGCAGGTCAGCCCGCAATCAAGGGCGGCGAGTGGCTGGGCCGACTCTACACCGTAGAGAAGATTCCTCCTCCGTGGGCGGGCCGCCGATGCGGCGGCCTGAAGACCCCTTGGGCCTTGGGTTGGGTTCGACGTGGGTTCGGCTTGGGCTTTCCCTTGGGGTTTGGCTTGGGATTAAACCCCAAGCCCCAGTCGGGCGACATCACAGCAGGTCAGACCGTATTCAGGGGTATTAGTCGGGATCCCTGACTCCTACACCGTCGGCGTAGGCTCCTCCACCGTGGGCGGGCCGCCGCACCGGCCGGGGGACCGCTCGCGCCCTGGGGTAGCTGCGGTTCCAGTGCAGCCCGCCTGTCTTTCAGCTATCCGTACCTACCCTTCCTTCAATAATTCTTCTGTTGGAGGAGGAATCATATTCGTTTTCCATGTCGACGCCGCCGTTTGGGTGTCGATGATCTCCCGCGCAGGGCGCCACCTGGGAAACTGGGGTGTTTCTCGTCATGCAGGGCGCTGCGTGTGCGTGCGCGGATCCACTCCCATGTAGGTCCGCTGAAAAATCCCACGGCTCGACTTCCCGCCGTGCCCAAGAAACCGCTCCATTCAACTCGGGCCATGCGGCCGCGTTCACTGGGCAGGCTGC